>NZ_JBIWOE010000115.1:0-1032 GCF_044767585.1 Streptomyces sp. NPDC101225 | reverse complement strand
CTGATCAACGGCCGCAAGCGGCACGTTGTGGTCGACACGCTCGGCCTGCTGCTGGGCGTGGTGGTCACCGCCGCGGACACCGGCGACCGCATCGCCGCCCGGGTCCTGCTCGGGCAGGTCGCCGACGTGCACCACCGCCTCGAACTGGTCTGGGCCGACGGCGGCTACACCGGCAGCCTCGTCGAGCACTGCCTGGCCACGCTCGCGCTGGTCCTGGCGATCGTCAAACGCAGCGACGACATGCGCGGCTTCGTGGTGCTGCCCAAGCGGTGGATCGTCGAGCGCCTCTTCGCCCACCTGATGCGCACCCGCCGCCTGGTGCGCGACTTCGAACGCCGCACCACCAGCGGCGAGGCGATGATCTACTGGTCGATGACCCTGCTCATGACCCGCCGCCTTGCCCGCTCACGCCTGCCGCGAGGGTGAACCGGCCCGGCTGCCGCTCGGCCAGCCAGCCCCGCGCGACCAGACGCTTCGCCTTCGAACGCAGTGCCTCCACTCGTGCCGGCACCACGTCCATGCCGAACACGGCGGCCATCTCCTGGCAGGTCAGCGGCCCTTGATGGAGCCGGTCCCGATCTGCGAGTGTCTTGAGGATGCGCTGGTAGTCGGCCGACAGCACCGACCAGGCCAGCCCCTGGCGCCACACCGGCACCTGCGACTTCGGCTTCGCCGCGTCCCGGGGTTCCGGCGGCGCGTCCGCATCCCGCGGATCGTCAGTGACCTCCGTGCCGGCTGTGTTGCCGCCGTCCGGAGCCAGCACCGTGTCGACCCGCCTGCGGGCAATCGCCCACTCCTGCCATTCCTGCTCGGCCGCGGCCAGTTCGGCCTGGATGCGGTCGGCTTCCTCCCGCAGCCCGTCCACTCGACGGCGAGCGGCGAGCTCGTGCTGTTCCAGCAGTCCGACGACTGACGGCATTCGTGACCTCCCGGCGAGCGACAACCCGACAGGCCACCACTCCCACGGAATCACCACTGCTATCCCCGACCAGCGGAAACGCACCGATCACACCCGGAAAGACAACAGCTTCT
>NZ_JBIWOE010000114.1:0-1066 GCF_044767585.1 Streptomyces sp. NPDC101225 | reverse complement strand
GGTGGTTCCGGGGGGTGGAACGGGCTGCTGCTGTGGGGGGTGGGTGGGGGGATCGTGGTGTGCGGTAGTGCAGGTGTGGAGGAGGAGTGGCCATGGCGGATGCGCCGATCACCACGGGCAGGGTCGCGGTGGGGGAGTACGAGTTCCAGCTGAGTGAGTCCGGTGACCGGTCGAGGCCGGCGCTGCTGTTCCTGCATGGTTCGGGGCCGGGGGCGACCGGTCTGTCGAACTGGGAGGCGGTGCTGAGGGATCTGGGCAACGACTACTACTGTGTTGCGCCGGATGTCATCGGTTTCGGTGACTCCACTCATCCCGAGCCGCCCCCGCGGGGGCTGGCGGCGTTCACGAAGCTGCGGGTCGACACGTTGATGGGGCTTTTGGACCGGCTGGGTCTGCAGAGGGCGACCTTCGTCGGCAATTCGATGGGCGGTATGTGGTCGCTGGGTGCGGCGTTGCGGGCGCCGGAGCGGGTGGAGAGGATCGTTCTGATGGGTTCCGGTGGCTCGCCGGTCCCGCCCGGTCCCGCGATTCCGGCGCTGGCCGGGTTCTACGACAATCCCAGTACTGAGGCGATGCAGGCGATGCTGGAGCAGTTCGTCTACGATCCGGCGTTGTTCGGCGGGGACCTGAGGAAGATTGCGGAGTTGCGGATGCCGCGTGCTCTGCGGCCGGAGGTGGAGCGCTCGCACCGGGCCACCTTTGTCGATGTCATGACCGAGCCGTGGGTGCTGACCGCCGAGGAGGCGGCGAGGATCCGGCAGGAGGTTCTTGTCGTCCATGGGCGTGAGGACCGGTTCGTCGTCTTCGACGGCGGGAGGTGGTTCTTCGACCATCTTCCGAATGTGCGGTTGTACGGCATCGGCAACTGCGGTCACTGGACGCAGATCGAGCAGCACGATCGTTTCGTGGCCGTGGTGCGTGGCTTCGTCGGCGGAAGGCTGTAGGCGTCGTGCCGCTGTTTGCGCTGGAGGGGATGGTTCCCGATGTGCATCCGGAGGCGTTCGTGGCGCCCACGGCGGTTCTCGTCGGGGATGTCGTCGTCGAGGCGGGCGCGTCGGTGTGGTAC
>NZ_JBIWOE010000113.1:0-1097 GCF_044767585.1 Streptomyces sp. NPDC101225 | reverse complement strand
TACTCAGGTTGAATCGGTGATGTCCGGGCTGTGGTGACGGGTCGTGATCCCTGCGGTACGACGTCTTCATGCGGTATGCGCAAGGGGGCGGGCTGACGCCTGCCGGGCAGGTGAAGCGGGAGGCCGTGCGCCTGGAGGCGGCCAAGTGGTTCGAGGCCGGGGCGGGCACGGCGCGGATCGCGGCGGAGTTACGGGTGACGGACCGGTCGGTGCGCCGGTGGCGGGCGGCCTGGCGGCAGGGCGGTGCCGGAGCGTTGGCGTCGGCGGGGCCGATGGCGGTGGAGAGGCTGTCGGTGCAGCAGTGGCAGCGGCTGGAGGCGGAGTTGAGGCGGGGGCCGCTGGCGCACGGCTTCGACGACGAGGCGCAGGGCTGGACGCTGAAGCGGGTGAAGCTGCTGATCGGCCGGTTGTTCCACGTCGGCTACACCGTGCAGGGCGTGTGGCGGCTGCTGAAGCGGCATGGCTGGAGCTGCCAGGTGCCGGTGCGTCGGGCGCTGGAGCGGGACGAGGCGGCGATCGAGGTGTGGAAGGCCGAGGTGTGGCCGCGGGTAAAAGTACCGCGCACGACCTGGGCGCCCATATCTGTTTCGCGGACGAGTCCGGCCAGTCGCTGATCCCGCCGAAGGGCAGGACCTGGGCCCCGCGCGGGGCCAGACCCGTTGTGCGGGTGGCCGGGCGGCGCGGCGGCCGGGTCAACATCGCCGGCGCGGTGTGCTTCAAGCCCGGCCGCCGGCCTCGGATGTTCTTCAAGCTGCACGTGAACCGCGGCCGCAGGGGCGAGCCGAAGACCTTCGCCTGGAACGACTACCGGGACTTCATCCGCATGGTGCATCTGCAGCTCGGCACCCCCGTCGTGTGGGTCTGGGACAACTTGAGCGTGCATCTGCAGCAGGAGCTCTTCGACTTCGAGGCGGAGCACAGGGACTGGCTGGTCATCTTCCATCTGCCGCCGTACGCACCGGAGATCAACCCGCAGGAGGGCATCTGGAGCCTGCTCAAGCGGGCCCTGGCCGATTTCGCCGCCGCCGACCTCGCGCACCTGACCCGCGTCATCAAGCGGAAACTCAAGAAAATTCAGTACCGGCCGCACCTGATCA
>NZ_JBIWOE010000112.1:0-1109 GCF_044767585.1 Streptomyces sp. NPDC101225 | reverse complement strand
CCTTGAAGGAGGCGGTGCGCTGGTCGTGCCGGCCACCGGGTGCCGAGAGCGGGACGGTGTGCCCGGCAGGGCAGGTCACCAGGGCGGCGGTGGTGTCGATGGCGAAGTCGTCGAGGGTGAAGCCGCCGGGAACGGCGGGCCGTAACGGGGCGGGTTTGAAAAACAGCCGGTGACCTGCAAGGGCGAGGCCGTGGCGGGCGTCGCCGGTGGAGTAGGCGCTGTCGCCGAACACGTCGAGCGGCATGTCCTCGTCGGCGAGCAGGTCAAGGCCGACGGCCGCCTCGTGATGCTCGGGCCCGGCCCCGGGCGTGAGGGCGACAGCGGTGTATAACCCGGTCTCCGGCTCGATCGCGAGGTGGGCCTTGTACCCGTCCTGCTGGTGAGTACGGGTCTTGTGGACGTGCCGGGATTCCGGGTCCACGGTGGAGACCGTCCGGTCGTAGGCGGTGCCGCGGGTGATGCGCCAGCGCCCGTCACGGCCGTCGGAGTCCTCGGCCGGCTCCACATCCTGCCCGGCGACCAGGGCCAGCAGGCCGACCGCGTTCGCCGCCTTCTCGCCCAGTTCCTGCTTGGGCAGGTGCCCCAGCAGCCTGAGCGCGTCGCCGACCAGGGCGTCGACGAGGACAGCGCGGGCCTGCTCGTCGTTCCAGGCGATACGGGGTTTGCCGGGATCGGTGTAGTCATGCGCGGTGCACTGGAGCGCGGCCACCTCGGCGGCGCCGGGAACCTCGCGGATCACTGCACGGACGGCGGCGATGATCTGGGTGACGGTGTCCTGGGTGGCGACCGCGTCGTCCAGCACCGTGGAGTCCAGCGCCCGGCGGTGCTTGCCCTTGAGGACACCGGTGGCCTGCACGACCTCGCGCACGGCCTCGAACACGCGGTTCGGGCGCACCGAGCGGGCCAGCCGGCGGCGGAAGTAGGCCAGCAGTGACGCATCGAACGCCATGTCATGCAGGCCCAGCCCGCACGCGGCCTTCCACCGCAGGTCACACCGCAGTTCCTGGACCGTCTCGAAGTCCGACAGTCCGTGCAGGGACTGCAGCGTGACCGCCGCGGCCAGGATCTGCGGCGGCATGCTCGGCCGCCCGTTCGCCGACGGGTACATG
>NZ_JBIWOE010000111.1:0-1114 GCF_044767585.1 Streptomyces sp. NPDC101225 | reverse complement strand
CTCTGACGCGTAAATAGCGGCAGGTCAGTGTGGGTGTGGGCAGGTCTGAGTGCCCGGTGGCCGTGGTGGTCGCCGGTGTCCTGGCTCTGGCCGGTCAGGCCGCGCCTTCCAGCGGGTTGAGGGTGACGGTGTAGCCGAGCTGGTTGAGCGCGTTGATCGCGCGGCGGGTGGCGCGTTCGGGGTCGCGCTGGGTGAAGTAGGTGCCGCCGAGTTCGTGGTAGGCGACGTTGTCGGTGAGCATGTGCCAGATCGCGGTGATGATCGAGTGTTCGACGGCGACCAGGGCTCTGAGCGGGCCGCGACGGGCGGTGAGCCGCTTGTAACGGGCCTGCAGGTAGGTGTCTTTGGTTCGCACCGCGCCGAAGGCGGCCAGGCCGAGGGCGCCTTTGAGATACGGGTTGCCAGGGCGGACCTTGGCGCTCTTGGTGCGGCCGGCGGACTCGTGGTGGCCGGGGCAGACTCCGGCCCAGGAAGCGAGGTGCCTGGCAGTGGCGAATCGGCTCATGTCGCCGCCGGTCTCCGCGATGATCACCTCGCCGACGGCCCTGTTGATTCCGGGGATGGTGTCGAGGAGGTCGAGTGCGGGGCGAAAGGGGGCCATCGCTGCCTCGATCCGTTCGTCCAACTGCTGGATCGCGCTGGTGAGCTGGTCGTAGTGGTCCAGATGCAGCCGGGTCAGGAACGCGTGGTGGGCGCGGAAGCGTCCGGTCAGTGCCTCGGTGAGCTCGGGGATCTTGTTGCGGAGTTTGCGCCTGGCCAGCTCTGCGAGGGTCCGCGGGTCACGTTCCCCGTCGGTCAACGCCTCCAGCATGGCCCGGCTGGAGACGCCCATGATGTCGGAGGCGACCGCGGAGAGTTTGATCCCGGTGTCTTCGAGGAGTTTCTCCAGGCGCTGGACAATCTGGCCTCGCTCGCGGGTCATCTGGGTGCGGGCACGGGTCAGGTCCCGTAGCTCGCGCACGGGCTGAGGCGGCACGAACGAGGGGCGGACCAGGCCGTGCGCGCCGAGCTGAGCCAGCCAGGCTGCATCCGAGACGTCGGTCTTGCGGCCGGGCAGGTTCTTGACCTGCCGCGCGTTGACCAGGATCACGTTCAACTCGTCGGCCAGCAGGTA
>NZ_JBIWOE010000110.1:0-1133 GCF_044767585.1 Streptomyces sp. NPDC101225 | reverse complement strand
CGACGTGTACCCGGGCGTCGAGCGCGAGGACGAGATGGCCGCCGCCTTCGACTACTGCCTGCACGGCAGGGGCGGTGCGGCGCCTTCCATCGACACCGCCATGCACGGTCTGGTGGGGGCTGCGCACGTCGACCATCTGCACCCCGACTCCGGGATCGCGCTGGCCTGCGCCGCGGACGGGGAGAAACTGACGGCCGAGTGCTTCGGGGACGCGGTGGTCTGGGTGCCCTGGCGCCGCCCCGGCTTCCAGCTCGGCCTGGACATCGCGGCCGTCAAGGAGGCCAACCCGCAGGCCATCGGGTGTGTCCTCGGCGGACACGGGATCACCGCCTGGGGTGCCACGTCAAAGGAGTGCGAGCGCAACTCGCTGCACATCATCCGCACCGCGGAGGCGTTCCTGGCGGAGCGGGGCAAGGCCGAGCCGTTCGGCCCGGTGATCGAGGGGTACGCCGCTCCGGGGGCCGCGGAGCGGCGTGCGCGCGCGGCGGCCCTCGCGCCGTACGTCCGGGCCGTCGCCTGCCAGGACAAGCCGCAGGTGGGGCACTTCACCGACGCGGACGTGGTGCTGGACTTCCTGGCCCGCGCCGAGCACCCGCGCCTGGCCGGGCTGGGCACCTCGTGCCCGGACCACTTCCTGCGCACCAAGGTGCGCCCGCTCGTGCTGGACCTGCCGCCCGCCGCCCCGCTGGAGGAGGCGATCGCGCGGCTGAAGGATCTGCACGCCGCCTACCGCGAGGAGTACGCCGCCTACTACCGGCGGCACGCGGCTGGCGACTCCCCCGCGATGCGCGGCGCCGACCCGGCGATCGTGCTGGTCCCGGGTGTCGGCATGTTCTCCTTCGGCAAGGACAAGCAGACCGCGCGTGTGGCGGGTGAGTTCTACGTCAACGCCATCAACGTGATGCGCGGCGCGGAAGCGGTCTCCACGTACGCGCCGATCGGGGAGTCGGAGAAGTTCCGCATCGAGTACTGGGCGCTGGAGGAGGCCAAGCTCCGGCGGATGCCCGGGCCGAAGCCGCTGGCCACCCGCGTCGCCCTGGTCACGGGCGCGGGCAGCGGGATCGGAAAGGCCATCGCCGAACGGCTGGTCGGCGAGGGGGCGTGTGTCGTCGTCGCCGATCTGAACGGCGACA
>NZ_JBIWOE010000109.1:0-1135 GCF_044767585.1 Streptomyces sp. NPDC101225 | reverse complement strand
GTGCGTCGGGCCATGTATTCCTGGGTGCGCTGGTCGTAGCGGAGGCGGACCAGGACGATCGTGTGCAGGGCGTTGTTGGCCGCGCGGTCACCGCCGCGGTTGAGACGGTGGCGGTTGGTGCGGCCGGAAGAGGCCGGAACGGGTGAGGCCCCGCAAAGGTGCGCAAAGGCGGCTTCGGAGTGGAGACGGTCGGGGTTGTCACCCGCGCTGGCCAGCAGCTGCCCGGCGGTCTCGGGACCGACGCCGGGAAGGGCGACCAGCCTCGGGGCGGCCTGCGTGACAAGCGGTCCGATCTCCCGGTCGGCATCCTTGATCTCCTCGTCGAGGACCCGGTAGCGGCGGGCAAGCCGTCGCAGGGCCGTCCTGACAGCGCAGGCCGGATCGTCGAGTTCCCCGACGGGACGGGACTTGGCCAGGGTGTCGATCAGCTCGTTCGTGGACAGGCCCCGCAACCTGTCCCGCACCGCCGACGGGGCAGTGACGATCAGGGTGCGGATCTGGTTGATGGCCTGTGTGCGGGCCTTGACCGCGCTCTTGCGGGCCACCCGCAGGGCCCGGATCGCCTCGACAATCCCGTTCCTCGACTTCGGTGTTCCGCCAGCCCGACCGGACAGGACTGCGGTCGCGGCCGCGTAGGCGTCGATGGGGTCGGACTTGCCGTTGTCCCGTCGTGCCCTGCGGTCAGGCCGGTCGACCTCGACCACCGTGACGCCGTGCGCGGTGAGGAACCGGGCGACCTCCGCACCGTAGGCACCCGTCCCCTCAATGCCGGCCGCGAGGACTTCGCCGTGCGACAACAGCCACGCCAACAGCCGCCCATATCCCTCCGGAGTCGTCTCGAACGCCTCGGTGGCCAGGTGCCGGCCGATGCTGTCGATGACCGCGGCCTGGTGGCGGTCGGTGTGAGTGTCGATCCCCGCGACCACCGCTCTGTCCTGTGCTGCCATGCTGTTCTCTGCTGCCCTTCCAGCTCTCACCTGTGGGAGGGCACGGGCCGGTCGGGCCGACGGACAAGACAGTGATGGGACCTCTGGCCAGGCTCCTATGAAGTCACGGACGCCCGACCGGCCACGCGCCAAGTGACACCGCCCGGCAGGCCGACGATTCCCCAGAAGGACAGCCGAAGCGTCAGTCA
>NZ_JBIWOE010000108.1:0-1145 GCF_044767585.1 Streptomyces sp. NPDC101225 | reverse complement strand
CGCGCCGACACCCGCCACCCCGTCCTGTTCGACCACCCCGTCGACCACGTCCCCGGCATGGTCCTGCTCGAAGCCGCCCGCCAGGCCGCCGCCGCCACCACACACTCCCCCACCCCACCCACCCACCTCCACGCCACCTTCACCCACTACGTCGAACTCGACACCCCCTGCCACATCCACGCCACCCCCCACACCCCCCACCCCCACCCCGAAACCATCCACATCACCGCCCACCAGAACACCACCCAAACCTTCACCTGCCACATCACCACCACCCCACCCCCCCCCCACTAACCCCACCCCGGCGGACACGGCACCGGACCACGACGCACCGGCACCGGACCACGGCACGGGGCAACAGCACCCCGCACCCGACACGACCGCCCCCCACAACAGCCACCCACCCGCACCCACCGCCGCCACCGGGCACACCAGGCACAGCACCAGACACCCGCACAACAGGCAGCACAAACCACCCGCACGGGGCACCCGCACAGGGCAGACAACTCCCCGCACCCGCACGCCAGGCAGCACCCCGGGGCGCCCCCCGCCCGAACCAACCACCGCACGACCGGCGCACCCCGCACCAGCCGACCCCCACAGCCCGACAGCACGCACCGCACGCACCGCACGCACCGGCCACCCCGCAACAGACCCGGCCCACCGCGCAGACCACAACCCCGCCCTCGCGCCGCGACCAGCAGGCACCACACCCGCCGGACCCGCACCGCCCGGCGCGCACCACGACACAGGGCCGCCGCCGGACTCCCCCCACCGCCCGCACGGCACGGCACGGCGTGAGCCACGACGCGAGACCGCTCCGCGACAGAGATGCACGCGGACACCGGGCGGCGCCATGACACGCAGTGGGGCACCGCACCGCAGCAGGACCCAGGGCAGGAGTCCGCGGCAGGAGCCCGCGGCGTCGCGGCCGCCGGGGCCGCCGCGACGCCGCGGATGCACCAGGGGAAACACGGATGCACCAGGGGAAAGGGACGCGCGCCCGGGACGGGCACCCGCCGGGCCCCGGCCCGGCCCGGGCCCCGCCCCGCCGCCGGGCCCGGCCAGCCCCAAAAGGCGCCGGGCGCGCCACACACCCCCCCCGCGCCCCCCCGCCCCCCCACGGCGCGCTGACCGACCGCATG
>NZ_JBIWOE010000107.1:0-1269 GCF_044767585.1 Streptomyces sp. NPDC101225 | reverse complement strand
CGGTCGGCAGCACCGCCGTCCCCTTTTACGGCACCCACCAGGCGGGCATCACCACGCCCGCACAGGCCGTCGGCCACCTCATCGCCTTCGACCTGACCGCGGGCACGGGCCGCAAAGAGGCCGCCGCGCTGCTCCGCCGCTGGTCGGCGGCGGCCGAGGCGATGACCCAGGGCCACCCGCCCACCCTCGACGATCAGATCGCATGGGACGCCGGCCCCTGCCGCCTGACCGTCACCTTCGGTCTCGGCCGCACCTTCTTCACCAGGACCGGCCTCGCCCACCGCACCCCTGCCGCGCTCGTGCCCGTCCCGCGCTTCCCGTCCGACGCGATCGACCCCGGGCGCAGCGACGGCGACCTGTGGATCCAGATCGGCGCCGACGACCCCCTCGTCGCCTGGCACGCCCTGCACATCCTGCAGCGGGAGGCGGCCGAGGCTGCCGGGGTCCGCTGGCAGATGAGCGGCTTCAACCGCACCCCCGGCGCCACCACCCGCCCGAGGACCGTCCGCAACCTGATGGGCCAGCTCGACGGCACCGGCAACCCCCAGCCCACCGACCAGAACTTCGCCGCCAAGATCTTCGTCCCCGACAGCCACGGCGACCAGGCGTGGCTGAACGGCGGTTCCTACGCCGTCGTACGCCGCATCCGCATCCGCATGCGCCTGGGCCACTGGGTCGACCTCACCCGGACCGAACAGGAACAGGTCATCGGCCGCCGCAAGGACACCGGCGCACCCCTGTCCGCCCACCATGACGCCCCCGAGACCACACCAATGGACCTGAACAAGTTCACTTCCAACGGTTCCCTCGCCATTCCTGCGGACGCCCACATCCGCGTCGCCGCGCCCGAGTCGAACGACGGGGCGGCGATGCTGCGCCGCGGCTTCTCCTACCACGACGGCTACACCGCCGACGGGCAACCGGACGCCGGACTGCTCTTCATCGCCTGGCAGGCCGACCCGGCCGCCTTCGTCCAGGTGCAGACGAAACTCGACGGCGCCGACCACCTCACCCGCTTCATCCGCCACGAGTCCAGCGCCCTGTTCGCCGTGCCGGGCGGCGCGGCACCGGGCGAGTACATCGGCCAGAGCCTGCTGGAGGACTGACATGGACGGCATGCAGCACATGCACATGACCGGTCCGATGTGGATGCCCGCCGCACCACCGACGCTCCCACGACTGCTTGCCTGGCATCCGCAGCCACTGCCGGTGGAACCGCTCGCCTGCGCGCTGGCCCTGGCCGCCTACGGTCTGGGCGTGTGGCGGCTG
>NZ_JBIWOE010000106.1:0-1279 GCF_044767585.1 Streptomyces sp. NPDC101225 | reverse complement strand
GGCTGGTCGCGGATTGCCCGGGTGGTCTTGGCGATATTGGCGGCTCCGAGGGTTTTGAGCAGTCCGATGGCGAGGTTGCGGAAGGTGGCCATGGCGCGGGGTGCCGATCCGGTGTGGACGGTGGAGGTGTCCTCGGCGAAGGTGCGGTCCCTGATGTTGTGCTGGGCCTCCACTGTCCAGTGACCGCGGACGGCGGCGGCGAGTTCGGCCGGGGTGGCCTGGTGGGCGTCGAGGCTGGTGACGGCGTAGACCGTCTCGCGAGTTTCGCGTCGCCCGGTTGACCGGCGGCGTCGGTGGACGCGGAGGGCGAGGCGGGCGTGAGGGAAGGCGATGCCGCCGAGTTCGTCGGCGATGGAGCAGGTCTTGATGGAGCGGGATTCGTGGCGGCCGTGTCCGGTGCAGGAGGCTGTGTGCTGGACGGCGACGTCGGGCCAGGGCAGGGCGGCAAGCTGCCGGTAGGCGGTCGGCTGGTTGCGCTTGATCATGGCGATGTAGTGGGCGTTCTTGGTCTCGACCAGCCAGGTGACGTTCGCCTGGACCGAGTGCAGGGCGTCGAAGGTGATCAGCGTTCCGTCCAGGTCCAGCGGTTCGAGCAGGGGCCGGAAGTGCGCGGTCTCGTTCGTCTTCGCTCCGACCTCCGCCTGGGCGAGGGTCAGGGCCCGGTGGTGGGTGACGGCGGAGAGCAGGTGCCTGCGGCCGGCGGACAGGCGGGCCGATCCTCTCAGCGACTTGCCGTCGACGGCGATCACCTGCCGTTGCTCCGAAGCCGGTCCCGCAAAGTTCCGGCCGGCGAGGTAGGCACCCACGGCCCGGTCCAGGGCGTCACCGTCGACGGCCGCCAGCACACGGCCGATCGTGGTCCGCGAGGGAGCACGACGCCACCGCAGCGGATGCCGTCGGACTCCGACGGCCGTCAGCACGGTGTCCGAGGCCCGCGCCGCCCACTCGGCGATCTCGTCGACGCTCCTGGCTCCCGACACCGCCGCGCAGGCGCAGACGAGGAGGATCGCGGTCAGCGAGTACCAGCGACCCCGCCTCGCACGCGGGTCAGGCACCAGATTCAGGAACGTCCGCAGGTCAGCGACTTGGCCGATGTCCAGCGGACCCAGCCTCACCAACACCGGCGGGATGCGAGAGGATACAGCGGCAGGCACGGGCCACCTCATGATCGTTGAGCTTCGACACCCCAATGATCACGAAGCCCGTGCCTGCTCTGGTATGCACCCCAACCGGTCACGGCCCGACCAACCGCCCGACCCCGGAACTCGCCCAAGCCCTG
>NZ_JBIWOE010000105.1:0-1287 GCF_044767585.1 Streptomyces sp. NPDC101225 | reverse complement strand
CTGGACCGGGTGATCATCCGTTTCGCGGGGGATTCCGGGGACGGGATGCAGCTGACCGGGGACCGGTTCACGTCGGAGACGGCGTCGTTCGGGAACGATCTGTCGACGCTGCCGAACTTCCCGGCGGAGATCCGGGCGCCGGCCGGGACGCTGCCGGGGGTCTCCTCCTTCCAGGTGCACTTCGCCGACCATGACATCCTCACGCCGGGGGATGCGCCGAATGTGCTGGTGGCGATGAATCCGGCGGCGCTGAAGGCGAATGTGGGCGATCTGCCGCGGGGCGCGGAGATCATCGTGAACACGGACGAGTTCACCAGGCGGGCGATGCAGAAGGTCGGCTACACGGCCTCGCCGCTGCAGGACGGTTCGCTGGACGGCTACAGCCTGCATCCGGTGCCGCTGACCACGCTGACGGTGCAGGCGCTGAAGGATTTCGACCTGTCCCGCAAGGAGGCCGAGCGCTGCAAGAACATGTTCGCGCTGGGGCTGCTGTCGTGGATGTACCACCGTCCCACCGAGGGGACGGAGGCGTTCTTGCGGACGAAGTTCGCCGGGCGGCCCGAGGTCGCGCAGGCGAACCTGGCGGCGTTCCGGGCGGGCTGGAACTTCGGGGAGACGACGGAGGAGTTCGCGGTCTCCTACGAGATCGCGCCGGCCGCGACCGCGTTCCCGGCGGGCACCTACCGCAACATCTCCGGCAACCTGGCCCTGGCCTACGGTCTGGTCGCCGCCTCCCGCCAGGCGGACCTGCCGCTGTTTCTGGGCTCGTATCCGATCACGCCGGCCTCGGACGTGCTGCACGAGCTGTCCCGGCACAAGAACTTCGGGGTGCGCACCTTCCAGGCCGAGGACGAGATCGCCGGGATCGGCGCGGCGCTGGGCGCGGCGTTCGGCGGCTCACTCGCGGTGACCACCACCTCCGGGCCGGGTGTGGCCCTCAAGAGCGAGACGATCGGTCTGGCGGTCTCCCTGGAGCTGCCGCTGCTGGTGGTGGACATCCAGCGCGGCGGTCCCTCCACCGGCCTGCCCACCAAGACCGAGCAGGCGGACCTGCTGCAGGCGATGTTCGGCCGCAACGGCGAAGCACCCCTGCCCGTCCTCGCCCCGCGCACGCCGGCCGACTGCTTCGACACCGCCCTGGAGGCGGCGCGGATCGCACTGGTCTACCGCACCCCGGTGATGCTGCTCTCCGACGGCTACCTGGCCAACGGCTCCGAGCCGTGGCGCATCCCGGAACTGGACGAACTGCCGGACCTGGGCGTGCAGTTCGCGCGGGGCCCGAACCAC
>NZ_JBIWOE010000104.1:0-1497 GCF_044767585.1 Streptomyces sp. NPDC101225 | reverse complement strand
GCCGTGTAGTTAGGCGTGGGGTTGGTGTGTCAAGCCGTAGGAAGCAGAGATGGAGCTCCTGCTAGAACCGTGTCGACCAAGATCACTGTTCAGCAGGAGCTCCATTGAACGCCGAGTCTGTCATTTCTCATGAGGTTGCGGTTGCCGCGGGGCGGTTCGCGCCGGGCCATCTGGGCGAGTTAACGCGGATCGTCCCGTTCGAGATGGTCGACGAGGTGCTGAGCGAGGCCGGCAGGACAGAGCAGCGGATACGCGACCTTCCCTCGCGTGTGGTCGTCTACCTGCTGCTGGCCGGGGCCCTGTTCCCCGGGATCGGCTGGCAGCAGGTGTGGCAACGGCTGACGGCCGGCCTGGAAGGACTGGAGACGGCAGCTCCGACGGGCGGCGCGCTGGCGCAGGCCCGCAGGCGGGTCGGAAGCGGGCCGCTGCGCCGCTTGTTCGACCTGCTGCGCGGACCGGCCGCCGGGGTCGGCACCGTGGGAACGTGGTGGCGAGGTCTGCTCGTCTGCGCTGTCGACGGCACGCTGGTGGCCGTGCCCGACAGCCCGGCCAACCAGGCCGAGTTCGTCAGGCACCGCTGCAACAACGGCGGGGCGGGATACCCCTCGCTCCGTCTGCTGGTCCTGGTCTCCTGCGGCACCCGTACCGTCTTGGACGCGGTGTTCGGGCCGACCACGAACGGGGAAACGTTCTACGCCCCGAGCCTGGTCCGCAGCCTGCGCGAGGGAATGATCGTTCTGCTGGACCGGAACTTCGCCGTCCAAGCACTGGTCGAGGCGATCACCGAGACGGGTGCGCACGTCCTGGTCCGTGTGAAAGAACACCGCAGGCTTCCGGTCCTGGAGCGTTTCCCCGACGGCTCCTACCTGTCCAGACTCGGAGCCGTCGCGGTCCGCGTCATCGACTGCGAGATCACCGTCAGCACCTCCCAAGGCCGCCGCACCGGCGCCTACCGTCTCGTCACGACCCTGACCGATCCCCACGCACACCCCGCCGCCGAACTGATCAGGCTCTACCACGAGCGATGGGAGGTCGAGACCTCCTACCTGGAAATCAAGTCCACCCTTCTGGGCGGCCGGGTCCTTCGCGCCCGGACCCCCGCCGGCGTCACCCAGGAAGTCTTCGCACTGCTGGTCACCTACCAGGTCCTGCGACTGGCCCTGGCGGATGCCATCGGCATCCGCCCGGACACCGACCCCGACCGGGCCAGCTTCTCCATCGCCCTGAACACCGCCCGCGACCTGCTCGTCCAGGCCGCGGGCGTCTTCAACGACACAGTCGTCGATCTCGTCGGCACCATAGGCCGCCGGGTCCTGGCCGACCTCATGCCCGCCCGACGGATCCGCACCCGGCCACGCGTCGTCAAACGCGCCATCTCGAAGTACAACGCCAGAGGCACCGTCGACAGAACCAGCTACAAAGCCACCATCAGCATCGACATCCAGACCACCCGCACAACTTGACACCGGACACCCAGCGCTAACTACACGGCGTTGG
>NZ_JBIWOE010000103.1:0-1533 GCF_044767585.1 Streptomyces sp. NPDC101225 | reverse complement strand
GATGGACAAGGTGGTCGCCACAGCCGCTGATGCGGTGGTGGATGTGGGGGAGGGTGCGTCGTTGGCGGTGGGTGGGTTCGGTTTGAGTGGGGTGCCGAATGTGTTGATCGGGGCCCTGTTCGAGCGGGGTGTGGCGGGGTTGTCGGTGGTGTCGAACAACTGCGGGGCGATGGAGTCGGGGTTGGCGGTGTTGCTGGCGGCGGGCCGGATCGCGCGGGTGACGGGGTCCTACATCGGGGCGAACAAGGAGTTCGCGCGGCAGTATCTGGGGGGTGAGCTGGAGGTGGAGCTGATTCCGCAGGGCACGCTGGCGGAGCGGCTGCGGGCGGGGGGTGCGGGTATTCCGGCGTTCTACACGCCGGCCGGGGTGGGCACGCAGGTGGCGGAGGGCGGGCTGCCGTGGCGTTATGACGGGGCGGGTGGGGTGGCGGTGGCGTCGCCGGTGAAGGAGGTGCGGGAGTTCGACGGCGTGGAGTATGTGCTGGAGCGGGGTATCCGTACGGATTTTGCGCTGGTGCGGGCGGCGCGGGGGGATCGGCACGGGAATCTGGTGTTCGGCAAGTCGGCGCGGAACTTCAATCCGCTGGCGGCGATGGCCGGGCGGGTGACGGTTGCCGAGGTGGAGGAGCTGGTGGAGCCGGGTGAGATCGATCCGGACGCGGTGCATCTGCCGGGGATCTTCGTGCAGCGGGTGGTGGCGCTGAGCGCGGTGCAGGCGGCGGACAAGCGGATCGAGCGGCGGACGGTGAGCGGCTGATGGCCTGGACACGGCAGGGGATGGCGGCGCGGGCGGCCGGTGAGCTGCGCGATGGGCAGTATGTGAATCTGGGGATCGGGCTGCCCACGCTGATCCCGAATCATCTGCCGGCGGGGGTGGAGGTGGTGCTGGAGTCGGAGAACGGGATCTTGGGTACCGGTCCGTATCCGGCCGAGGAGGAGGTGGATCCGGATCTGATCAATGCGGGCAAGGAGACGGTGACGGTGCTGGCGGGGGCGTCGTTCTTCGACTCGGCGCTGTCGTTCTCGATGATCCGGGGCGGGCACATCGATGTGGCGGTGCTGGGGGCGATGCAGGTGTCGGCGGGGGGTGACCTGGCGAACTGGGCGGTCCCGGGGAAGCTGGTCACCGGGATCGGCGGGGCGATGGATCTGGTGCACGGGGCGCGGCGGGTGATCGTGGTGATGACGCACTGCGCGAAGGACGGCGCCGCGAAGATCGTGCGGGAGTGCACGCTGCCGCTGACCGGCAGGGGGTGTGTGGATCGTATCGTCACCGACCTGGCGGTGCTGGATGTCACCGGGGAGGGGCTGGTGCTGGTGGAGTGCGCGCCGGGTGTCGCGGTCGGGGAGATCGTCGCGAAGACGGCGGCCACGGTGCGCGTCCCGGAGGAGATCGCGTCGTGAGTGAGCGTATGAAGGACGTGTTCGTCGTGGATGCGGTGCGTACGCCGTTCGGCCGTTACAACGGCGGCCTGGCGGGGGTGCGGCCGGATGATCTGGCCGCGCACGCGATCCGTGGACTGCTGGCCCGGA
>NZ_JBIWOE010000101.1:0-1700 GCF_044767585.1 Streptomyces sp. NPDC101225 | reverse complement strand
AGAAGCCGTTGTCTTTCCGGATGTGGTCGTTGAGTTTCCGCTGATCAGGCATGGTGTCGGCATTGTTGCGGGAGAGTTCGGGCGTCTGGTTCGGTCTCGGTGATGCGGAGTTGAGTGTGACGTCGGTGATGGCGCTGGTGGAGGGGCGGGAAGCGGCTGCCCGGGTGCGGGCGGAGGAGCTTCGTGTGGAGGCGGAGCGGGTTCTTGTCGAACTCGCCGAGGCGGAGGCGTTGTTGGAGCGTCGCGTGATCGCCACGGCCGAGCTCGCCGAGACCCTGGCGGGCCGGGACGTGATGCTGGAGGAAGGGGCCGCCCCGGTGGGCGAGGCGGCGACCGCGGTGGTGGCGGACACGGCGAAGGCGCCGGTCGCGGGGTCGGTCGTGCCGCGCTGGTATGCGGGGGCGACGGTTTTGGCGCTGTCGGCGGACTACCGGCGGATTGTGGAGCTGGTGGAGGCAGAGCCGGGCGCCGGTGAGGGCATCTCGGCGAAGGAGCTGGCCGGGCGGCTGGGGCTTGCGGCGGTGCCGGCGAAGACCGAGGGAGTGCGTTCGAAGGCGAGGCGGCTGGCCGAGCGGGGCTGGGTGACCGCGTTGCCGTCGGGCCGGTTCACGCCGCGCGAGCCCACCGTGCCTGCCCGGGCCGGGGCCGGGATGCCGTCCGGGCGAGGCGGCGGCTCATGAGCATGGCCATCGAGAAGTAGACGAACGTCTCGCTGGAGGCGGGCAGCGTCTCGAAGTCCCGCACCAGACGCCGCGATCGCATCAGCCACCCCAGAGTCCGCTCCACGCACCACCGTCTGGGCAGCACCACGAAGCCGCTCATGTCGTCACTGCGCTTGACGATCTCCAGGGTGAGCTGGAGTTTCTCCCTGGCCCAGGTGACCAGGCGGCCGGAGTAACCGCCGTCCGCCCAGATGAGGGTGATCTTGCGGAATGCCTCCCGGAGCCGGGGCAGCATCACGCGGGCGGCCTGGCGGTCGGTGACGTCGGCGGCGGTCACCAGGACCATCAGCAGCAGCCCGATGCTGTCCGTGATGACGTGCCGGCGCCTTCCGTTGATCTTCTTGCCGCCGTCGTAGCCGCGTGAGGCGGCGGGCACCGACGCCGCGCCTTTGACCGACTGCGAGTCGATGATCGCCGCGGTCGGTTCCACGTCCCGCCCTTCGGCCCGGCGGGCCCGTTGGCGCAGGCGGTCGTGGAACTCGCGGGCCAGTCCCTTGTCGCGCCACCTGCGAAAGAACGCATACACCCGGTCCCACGCCGGAAAGTCGGCGGGCATCGCTCTCCACTTGATCGCGTTGTCCGTGACATAGCGGACCGCGTCCAACATCTGCCGGTGGCAGTAGCCCTCGGGCTGTCCGCCCCGCCCTTCGAGCCAGGCCGGGGCCGGCATTGCGTCGCGCACCACCTGCCACTCGGCGTCCGTCATGTCGGAGGGGTACTGCCGCACCCGGTCGGGGCGGTCGGCCGCGTTCCCGAACCGGTGAGCGAGGCAATCGCACACCGACACGCGCGAGTTGGACGGGAACAACGTCGTCACGCAAGACTGGGACAACAGGGCCTCCTGGTGCACGAGTTGGCTTCGCAACCCTCGTGCTGCACCGGAGGCCCTGCTTTCATGCGCCCGCGCGGCCAAGATCACCCGACCAGGGAACCTGTTCGATCAGAGCCGTCCTCATGATCGATAGGAATACGGCTTCT
>NZ_JBIWOE010000100.1:0-1702 GCF_044767585.1 Streptomyces sp. NPDC101225 | reverse complement strand
AGTGCGTTGTGGCAAACCGGATCTTGTTCGAGCGGCAGCGGGTGGTCGTCTGGACTGAGGTTCGGGTGCGGTCGCGGGCATGAGAGAACGGGCCCCTTGGTAGTGACGCGGTTACGACACCAGCACGACCAAGGAAGCCCGTTGCCTGATCAGTTGAGCAGCACCACTGTGGCTGCGTCTACTGCGGTCACCCCTGGGTGTGACTGCTACGTGCACAGGTTCGGTTCGATCGCTCCGGGACGGCGGGCAGGCTGCTATCCGAGTGACATGACGGATGCGGAGTGGGCCGAGGTCCGCTCCGCGATGCCGGTGCCGGCCTGGCTGCTGAAGCGGGGCGGGCGTCCGGAGGCGTACTGCCACCGCGAGATACTCGACGCTGTGCGCTACCTGGTCGACAACGGCGTGAAGTGGGTGGCCATGCCGGTCGACTTCCCGTACTGGCGGGCGGTCTACGACTTCTTCCGCCGCTGGCGGGCCTGCGGCTACGTGCGTGAACTGCACGAACGCCTGCGCCGCACGGCGAGGGAACGCTCAGGCCGCAACACTGAGCCCAGTGCGGGAGTCATCGACAGTCAGTCGGTGGACGCCTCCGAGACCGTCGGTGAGGACAGTCGCGGATACGACGGCGGCAAGTCACGCGACGGGCGCAAGCGTCACATCCTGACCGATACCGAGGGCCTGCTCCTGGAGGTGACCGTGACGACGGCCGATGTGCACGACTCCAAGGCCGCCCCCGCGCTGCTGGAGACGTTCATGGACCAGCCGGGCCGGCTGCTGAAGCTGGTGTGGGTCGACAGCGCCTACCAGGGCCCCGCACTGGCCGAGGCGTTCGCCCGTCACGGGGTGCGCGTCGAGGTCGTGCGCCGCTCCGACGGCAGGCGCGGATTTGTCGTACTGGCCCGCAGGTGGGTGGTGGAGCGCACGCTGAGCTGGCTCTCCCGCTCACGCCGCCTCAACCGCGACCACGAACGCCGCCTCGACCACCACGCTCAGATGGTGTGGTGGGCCGCCGTGATCAGGCTGTCCCGGCGCCTCGCCGGGGACGCTCCGCGCTGGCCGGAGAAGCGTCCCGGCCGACTGCTCCGGGCGCGGGCATGAACCGTCCGTCCTTCGCCCGCACCAGCCAGCCCCGCTTCTCCAGCACGTAGGCACGGTGCCGGATCTTTTCCACCTCGTTCTTGATCTCTGCTTCGCGGCCCACCGCCCGCGTCAGCTCCACCCCGTTCATCGGCCCCGAAGCGGTCATCACCGCGGCGAACACCTCCCGATACAGGCCGCTGAGCACCTCCTCGCCCATGCCCGACCGCCACACCGGCGGCCGCTCGCCGTGCCCCGCGCCGGGGCCGCCCGATCCCACGACGGCAGCCATCTCACCACCGGACGGCACGGAAACCGGCGTATTCACCGGGCTCTCCCCGGCCAGCACCGACACGAGCTCCTCACGCCCCACCCGGGCCCGCTCGACTCGCTCCCGCGCGGCATCCACCTCGGCCTGAGCCTGCTCCAGAACCTCCGTCCAGGACTCCAGATCCTGCCTCGCCCGCGCCTCACGCTGTTCCATCAACCCCAGCACCGACGGCATCGCGACCTCCTCGATCCACAACAAACCGTCCGCTGCCTGCCCCTACACCTCCGCGATCATGCCCCGCACACGAAGAAGTCCCTGTTCATCGAACAGGGACTCCCTTTGCCACAACGCACT
>NZ_JBIWOE010000099.1:0-1737 GCF_044767585.1 Streptomyces sp. NPDC101225 | reverse complement strand
CGGTCGGCAGCACCGCCGTCCCCTTTTACGGCACCCACCAGGCGGGCATCACCACGCCCGCACAGGCCGTCGGCCACCTCATCGCCTTCGACCTGGCCGACGGCACCGGCCGCAAGGACGCCGCTGCGCTGCTGCGCCGCTGGTCCACGGCGGCCGCGGCGATGACCCAGGGCCACCCACCCCCCGCCCACGACGACCAGGTCGCCCTGGACGCCGGACCCGGCAGACTGACCGTGACCTTCGGCCTCGGCCGCACCTTCTTCGGCCGGACCGGCCTGGCCCACCGCGCCCCGGCCGCGCTCGTGCCCGTCCCGCGCTTCCCGTCCGACGCGATCGACCCCGGGCGCAGCGACGGCGACCTGTGGATCCAGATCGGCGCCGACGACCCGCTCGTCGCCTGGCACGCCCTGCACATCCTGCAGCGGGAGGCGGCCGGGGCGGCCGGGGTCCGCTGGCAGATGAGCGGCTTCAACCGCACCCCCGGCGCCACCACCCGCCCGAGGACCGTCCGCAACCTGATGGGCCAGCTCGACGGCACCGGCAACCCCAGGCCCACCGACAAGGACTTCGCCGCGAAGATCTTCGTCCCCGACGGCCACGGCCCCGGCGGCGAGGCGTGGATGACCGGCGGCTCCTACGCCGTCGTACGCCGCATCCGCATGCGCCTGGGCCACTGGGCCGACCTCACCCGGACCGAACAGGAAGAGGTCGTCGGCCGTCGCAAGGACACCGGCGCGCCCCTGTCGGCCCCGGCCGGCGCACCTGAGACCACCCCCATGGACCTGAACAGGTTCACCTCCCGCGGCTCCCTCGCCATTGCCGCCGACGCCCACATCCGCGTCGCCGCACCCGAGTCCAACGACGGCGCGACGATGCTGCGCCGCGGCTTCTCCTACCACGACGGATACACCGCCGACGGCCGGCCGGACGCGGGACTGCTGTTCATCGCCTGGCAGGCCGACCCCGCCGCCTTCGTCGAGGTGCAGACGAAACTCGACGGCGCCGACCACCTCACCCGCTTCATCCGCCACGAGTCCAGCGCCCTGTTCGCCGTCCCGGGCGGCGCGGCACCGGGCGAGTACATCGGCCAGAGCCTGCTGGAGGACTGACGTGGACGGCATGCAGCACATGCACATGACCGGTCCGATGTGGATGCCCGCCGCACCACCGACGCTCTCACGACTGCTTGCCTGGCATCCGCAGCCACTGCCGGTGGAACCGCTCGCCTGCGCGCTGGCCCTGGCCGCCTACGGTCTGGGCGTGTGGCGGCTGCGGCGGCGCGGCGACCGCTGGCCCCTCGCCCGCACCCTGCTGTGGACCGCCGGAGTGCTCACCGTCGCGGAGGTCACCTGCACCGGCGTGGGCGGCTACGGCATGGAGATGTTCAGCGTCCACATGGTGCAGCACATGGTGCTCTCCATGCTCTCGCCCATCCTGCTCCTGCTGGGCGCCCCCGTCACCCTCGCCCTGCGGGCCCTGCCCACCGCCGCGCGCGGCCGCCTGGGCCCCCGAGAGGTGCTCACCCGGCTTCTGCACAGCCGGGCGGCGCGGGTGGTCTCGTCCCCGCTGTTCACCCTGCCGCTGTTCATCGCCAGCCTCTACGGGCTGTACTTCACCCCCTTGTTCGACCTCCTGATGGGCGGCTGGCTCGGCCACGAGTGGATGCTCGCCCACTTCCTGGCGACCGGGCTGCTGTTCTTCTGGCCCATCCTCGGCGTCGACCCCGCCCCCCGGCGC
>NZ_JBIWOE010000098.1:0-1825 GCF_044767585.1 Streptomyces sp. NPDC101225 | reverse complement strand
CAGTTAAACTACCCATCAGACACTGTCCCTGATCCGGATCACGGACCCAGGTTAGACATCCAGCACGACCAGACTGGTATTTCAACGACGACTCCCACGACACTGGCGTGCCGCTTTCACAGTCTCCCAGCTATCCTACACAAGCCGAACCGAACACCAATATCAAACTGTAGTAAAGGTCCCGGGGTCTTTCCGTCCTGCTGCGCGAAACGAGCATCTTTACTCGTAGTGCAATTTCACCGGGCCTATGGTTGAGACAGTCGAGAAGTCGTTACGCCATTCGTGCAGGTCGGAACTTACCCGACAAGGAATTTCGCTACCTTAGGATGGTTATAGTTACCACCGCCGTTTACTGGCGCTTAAGTTCTCAGCTTCGCCCGACCGAAATCGGACTAACCGGTCCCCTTAACGTTCCAGCACCGGGCAGGCGTCAGTCCGTATACATCGCCTTACGGCTTCGCACGGACCTGTGTTTTTAGTAAACAGTCGCTTCTCGCTGGTCTCTGCGGCCACCCCCAGCTCAGGACGTACAGCCCATCACCAGGTGTGGCCCCCCTTCTCCCGAAGTTACGGGGGCATTTTGCCGAGTTCCTTAACCATAGTTCACCCGAACGCCTCGGTATTCTCTACCTGACCACCTGAGTCGGTTTAGGGTACGGGCCGCCATGAAACTCGCTAGAGGCTTTTCTCGACAGCATAGGATCATCCACTTCACCACAATCGGCTCGGCATCAGGTCTCAGACACATGCAGGGCGGATTTGCCTACCCCACGTCCTACACCCTTACCCCGGGACAACCACCGCCCGGGCTGGACTACCTTCCTGCGTCACCCCATCACTCACCTACTAACCGCTTGGTCCGGCGGCTCCACCACTCCCCTCAACTCCGAAGAGATCAGGGCGGCTTCACGGCCTTAGCATCACGATGCTCGATGTTTGACGCTCCACAGCGGGTACCGGAATATCAACCGGTTATCCATCGACTACGCCTGTCGGCCTCGCCTTAGGTCCCGACTTACCCTGGGCAGATCAGCTTGACCCAGGAACCCTTAGTCAATCGGCGCACACGTTTCTCACGTGTGAATCGCTACTCATGCCTGCATTCTCACTCGTGAACCGTCCACAACTACCTTCCGGTGCTGCTTCACCCGGCACACGACGCTCCCCTACCCATCACAGCCTCCGTTGGGAGTCATGCTGCAATGACACGACTTCGGCGGTACGCTTGAGCCCCGCTACATTGTCGGCGCGGAATCACTAGACCAGTGAGCTATTACGCACTCTTTCAAGGGTGGCTGCTTCTAAGCCAACCTCCTGGTTGTCTCTGCGACTCCACATCCTTTCCCACTTAGCGTACGCTTAGGGGCCTTAGTCGATGCTCTGGGCTGTTTCCCTCTCGACCATGGAGCTTATCCCCCACAGTCTCACTGCCGCGCTCTCACTTACCGGCATTCGGAGTTTGGCTAAGGTCAGTAACCCGGTAGGGCCCATCGCCTATCCAGTGCTCTACCTCCGGCAAGAAACACACGACGCTGCACCTAAATGCATTTCGGGGAGAACCAGCTATCACGGAGTTTGATTGGCCTTTCACCCCTAACCACAGGTCATCCCCCAGGTTTTCAACCCTGGTGGGTTCGGTCCTCCACGAAGTCTTACCTCCGCTTCAACCTGCCCATGGCTAGATCACTCCGCTTCGGGTCTTGAGCGTGCTACTCAGATCGCCCTCTTCGGACTCGCTTTCGCTACGGCTACCCCACCCGGGTTAACCTCGCAACACACCGCAAACTCGCAGGCTCATTCTTCAAAAGGCACGCAGTCACGAGAA
>NZ_JBIWOE010000097.1:0-1849 GCF_044767585.1 Streptomyces sp. NPDC101225 | reverse complement strand
GAAGTGGAAGGCCATGTGGCACTCGTCGCCACCGCTCTCGAAGTCGCCGAAGTAGTCGACGACGTCCTCCGGCCACTGGTTGGCCTCCGCCAGCACCACCGTGTCCGGGTAGCCGGCGTCGATCTCCTTGCGCACCCGCTTGAGGAACTCGTGGGTGGCCGGGAGGTTCTCGCAGTTGGTGCCCTCCTCCTGGTAGAGGTACGGCACGGCGTCCAGGCGGAAGCCGTCGATGCCGAGGTCCAGCCAGAAGCGCAGGGCGGAGATCATCTCCTCCTGGACCGCCGGGTTCTCGTAGTTGAGGTCCGGCTGGTGGGAGAAGAAGCGGTGCCAGTAGTACTGCTTGCGGACCGGGTCGAAGGTCCAGTTGGACGCCTCGGTGTCGACGAAGATGATCCGCGCGTCCGCGAACTGCTTGTCGTCGTCGGCCCAGACGTAGTAGTCGCCGTAGGGTCCGTCCGGGTCCTTTCGCGACTCCTGGAACCACGGGTGCTGGTCGCTGGTGTGGTTCATGACGAAGTCGATGATGACGCGCATGCCGCGCTGGTGGGCGGCGTCGACGAACTCCACGAAGTCGGCGAGGTCGCCGAACTCGGGCAGGACGGCCGTGTAGTCGGAGACGTCGTAACCGCCGTCCCGGAGGGGGGACTTGAAGAAGGGGGGCAGCCACAGGCAGTCGACGCCGAGCCATTGCAGGTAGTCGAGCTTGGCGGTGATGCCCTTGAGGTCGCCGACGCCGTCGCCGTTGCTGTCCTGGAAGGAGCGGACGAGGACCTCGTAGAAGACCGCGCGCTTGAACCAGTCCGGGTCCCGGTCCTTCGCGGGAGTGTTCTCGAAGGTGTCCGGGACGGGTTCGTTGACGATCATGAGGTGGGTGACCCTCCGATCTGCGGGGTGGACGGTCGCAGGACGGTGAACACGTGCGCGGGGCGGATGCCCGGTTCGAGGCGTACGTAGTTGGTCCTGCCCCAGTGGTAGGTCTCGCCGGTGAGTTCGTCACGCACCGGCACCGACTCGTGCCATTCCAGGCCGAGTTGCGGCATGTCCAACGAGACCGTCGCCTCCTGGGTGTGGTGGGGGTCGAGGTTGGCGACCACCAGAACCGTGTTCGATCCGCTCCGCCTGGAGTACGCGATGACCGCTTCCTTGTCCGCCTGGTGGAAGTGGAGGCCGCGCAGCCGGCGGAGTGCGGGACTCGCCCGCCTCACGGCGTTGAGCCGGGTGATGAGGGGGGCGATGGTGCGGCCCTCGCGTTCGGCGGCTGCCCAGTCGCGGGGGCGCAGCTGGTACTTCTCGGAGTCGAGGTATTCCTCGCTGCCGTCGCGCAGGGGGGTGTTCTCGCACAGTTCGTAGCCGGAGTAGACGCCCCAGGTGGGGGAGAGGGTGGCGGCCAGCACGGCGCGGACCTCGAAGGCGGGCCGGCCGCCGCGCTGGAGGTAGGCGTGCAGGATGTCGGGGGTGTTGACGAAGAAGTTGGGCCGCATGTAGGCGGCCGCCTCGCCGGACAGTTCGGTGCAGTAGTCGGTCAGTTCCTGCTTGGAGGTGCGCCAGGTGAAGTAGGTGTAGGACTGCTGGAAGCCGATCTGGGCCAGGGTGTGCATCATGGCCGGGCGGGTGAAGGCCTCGGCCAGGAAGATGACGTCGGGGTCGGTGGTGTTGATGTCGGCGAGCACCCGCTGCCAGAAGGCGACCGGTTTGGTGTGCGGGTTGTCCACCCGGAAGATCCGCACTCCCAGGTCCATCCACAGCCGCAGGACCCGCAGGGTCTCGGTGACCAGGCCCTCCAGGTCGGCGTCGAAGGCGATCGGGTAGATGTCCTGGTACTTCTTGGGCGGGTTCTCGGCGTAGGCGA
>NZ_JBIWOE010000096.1:0-3603 GCF_044767585.1 Streptomyces sp. NPDC101225 | reverse complement strand
GTCGATGGACAGCCGTCCGGTGGTGGGGTGCTGCTTGAGCCAGCGGCCCAGCGCCGGGTGGTCACGCAGCGCGCACTCGGCCTTGCGGTGTGGCGTGTCCGAGGGGGCCGCGCGCTTGCCGGTCTTCGCAGTCTTGGCCTTCGCTCTGGCCTCGTCGGTTTGACGGGCGGTCTTGATGCGGGCGAGTTCCTCACGGGCCGCGGCGAGTTGGTCCTCGCGGCGGGCCTGGTCGCGTTCGGCCATCGAAGCAGGCTTCCTCTCCCCGCACTTGATCGGCTTGGGTGCGAACGTCACCACGGTTACCACCCTCTTCTCCGTCTACGGCGGCACGGCCGCGATCGGTGCCTGGCTGAGCGGTGGCCTCTCGGACGCCTGGGGACCCAAGCGGGTCATCATGGTCGGCTTCTTCATATGGACCGGCCTTGAAGCTGTCTTCCTGTACGCACTCGATGCGCGCCAACTCCCCCTGGCCTACGCGGCCTACGCCCTCAGGGGCTTCGGTTATCCGCTGTTCGCCTTCGGCTTCTACGCCTGGGTCGCCCTGGCAACGCCGCCCAAGTTCCTGGCCCGTGCCGCAGGTTGGTACTGGTTCTTCTTCCTGCTCGGGTTCGGCGTCAATAGCCTCGTCAGGCACCACGCCGGAGCGAAACAGCGAGGCCAGAGCACGACCCGTGCCAGTGCCGACGGTTCGGGGTGGTCGGTCGTGCCGGAGCAGGGTCGGCGTCGGTCTTGCCGATGCCGCGCGGCTGTGGCCAGGCTCGAACTCGGCCCCGCGGCAATCGACTTGTTGGTGTGGCCAGCTCTGCCGCTTCGGAGCGGTGCGGCGAAGCCGCATGACCCGGAAGACGTCCAAGGGCTCCTCACCGCCTCCCGCCTGCGTCATGCCCCGGACAGTGACATCACCCCACTCACTTCAGGGCGGGCGGACGTCTCATCGGCTCGATCCCGACCCTCAACGTCGGGGACTGGCTTCAAGAACGACTGCCAGGCCCTGCCCCACGCCGATGCAGACCGCTGCGACGCCGATGCCGCCGCCCCGTGCGGCCAGTGCGTGGGCGAGGTGTCCGACGACGCGTCCGCCGGACGCCCCAAGAGGGTGTCCGATGGCGATGGCACCGCCGTCCACATTGACCTTCTCGGGGTCCAGGTCGGGCCAGAGTCGAAGACAGGCAAGGCACTGCGCGGCGTACGCCTCGTTGAGTTCTACGAGGTCCACGTCCGACCAGGTCTTCCCGGCGCGGGCAAGCGCGCGGTTGACGGCTTCCACTGGTGCAACGCCGAAGACGTCAGGGTCGTTTCCGGCCACGCCGCGACCGATGATGCGAGCCAGCGGCCGTATGCCGGGGAGAGCCTTCTCGGACCCGAGCAGCACGGCGGAGGCACCGTCGTTGAGCGGAGACGAGTTGCCCGCGGTCACACTGCCGTTCGCGAGGAAGGCGGGCTTGAGCGCGGCAAGAGCGGCCATGCTGGTCTCGTCACGGATACCCTCGTCACGTGTCAGGTCAATGCCTGGCACGTCGACGATTTCGGCCGCGTAGGCACCCTCCGCAAAGGCGCGTGCCGCGCTGCGATGACTCCGTAGGGCGAAGGCGTCCTGCTCCTCGCGAGAGATGGAGAACTTGTCCGCCAGGATCTCGGCAGTCTGCCCGAGGGGGATGGTCCACTGCTCGGGCATGCGGGGGTTGACGAGACGCCACCCCAGTGTTGTCGATACCAGAGCCGTGTCACCAGCCGGGTAGGCATGGTCCGGCTTGGGAAGGACCCAGGGCGCGCGGCTCATCGATTCGACGCCGCCGGCCAGGACGAGGTCGGCGTCGCCGCTCTCGATGGCACGGCTTCCCTGGATGACCGCCTCGACCCCCGAGCCGCAGAGGCGGTTGACGGTCGTGCCGGGCACGCTGGTGGGGAAGCCGGCGAGCAGTGCGCTCATTCTGGCCACGTTTCGGTTGTCCTCGCCGGCGCCATTGGCGTTGCCGAAGACGACGTCGTCGATGCGTGCCGCGTCCAGGCCGGGCTGCCGCTCGACCATCGCGCTCATGACAGTGGCCGCGAGATCGTCGGGACGTATGCCCGCCAGGGCCTTGCCGTACTTGCCGAAGGGGGTGCGTACGGCGTCGAAGATGAAGCTGTCGGTCATGGACTAGTCCGTGTTCCTTGTAGTGATCATGAATTAATGGTGCTGAGCGCGTGCCGGAGACTCTCGACCCCGGTGGTCGGCGGGGGAGGCGAGGTTCCGTGTACACGCGGAACACACAGCGCAGGCCCGTGAGTGGATAGGTGCACTGGGCGACGCGCTTGGGAGTCCCGTCCCGTGTTCGCGGAGGCGGTGAGGACGCCGTTGCAGAGGCTGTTCCAGCATGTAGTTCCGCCCGTCGATGACTCGGTGCTCCTTGTCCGTAGCGAGCGGGGTTCCGAAACCGTGCCCTGCGGGGTCGGCTCCAGTTCGATCTCAGCCGCCCTACCGAAGCCGGTAATCACGCGGCATCACCCCTTCCCCGTCGGACTCCGGGTGTCATCGTGCTTGCGGCCACTGTACGTCGAGGGCGATGATTCGACATAATCAAAACGCGAATGCCTATGACGTTGGCCGGGGCTCCCGGCACCTGGCATCGCTTGGTACAGAGGAGAACGACGTATGAACAGTGCTTTGTCCTACGAGGTGTTGGTGGCACCCGGGATTCCCCAGTCAGGGCGCGGGCCGCTCCCGGACGGCAGTCGACGGATGTGGTCCCCGATCTCGACCACGCTGATCACAGGCGAGCGAGAGGCCGTCCTCGTCGACCCGCCCATGACCACAGATCAGGCGGCGGTTGCGAGCGACTGGATCGCGCGGTCAGGCAGACAACTGGCGGCGATCTATGTCACCCACGGGCACGGAGACCACTGGTTCGGTGCCATCCCCCTGCTGGAGCGCTTCCCCGGCGTCCACGTCCGGGCCACGGCGGGCACCATCGACATGATGACCGCGCAGGCGGCGCAGTCCTTCCGGGATTCCTTCTGGGACATGGTGTTCCCCGGACAGATTCCGCAGGGCACGGTGGCGGCTGTCCCCGTCGGGCCCGAGGGGTTCGAACTCGAAGGCCACCGTCTGCTGCCGATCGAGGCCGGTCACACCGATACGGATGCGACGACCATGCTGCACGTGCCGGACATCGGACTGCTCGTGGCCGGCGACGCTGTCTACAACGGCGTTCACCCGTACCTGACGGAGTCCGGCGGGCTTCCGGGCATCGACAGCTGGCTGGCGGCGCTCGACATCGCCGAGAGCCTCAACCCCCAATCCGTGGTGTCCGGTCACAAGGACCCGGCTCTGCCGGACGGGCCGGAGCAGATCGTGGACACCCGCACCTATCTGCGAGATGCGCGTCGACTGCTGTTGCAGGCAACCGACGCGAAGAGGTTCTACGACGCCATGCTGGCGCTGCACCCCGACCGCATCAACCCGGGTGCACTGTGGGGCGCGGCCATCACCCTGTTCCCCACGGCCTAGAGTCAATGCCGTTGTTTTAGTGCGTTGTGGCAAAGGGAGTCCCTGTTCGATGAACAGGGACTTCTTCGTGTGCGGGGCATGATCGCGGAGGTGTAGGGGCAGGCAGCGGACGG
>NZ_JBIWOE010000095.1:1312-3632 GCF_044767585.1 Streptomyces sp. NPDC101225 | reverse complement strand
GTGTTGAGCGACGTTCGTTGTGGTGATGGGTGGGCAGGGCGGCGTCAGAGTCGTGGTGATGTGGGGTAGGGCGACCCGGAGGGTGCCCTTTGTCGTGTGCGGCGACAACGTGCGCATGTTCAGGCACGGGACGGCCCTCCCGTCTCTTCTTGGCCGGAGTTGCCGGGAGGGCCGCGGTCACGCACGGAGGCGTTGTGGTCACGGTAGAGGCTGTACCGGCTGGGGTCGAGAGACGGCTGGCCGATGGCGGTATCGCCTGTCCGGTGTGCGGGGCGGGGTTGCGGCCGTGGGGGTGGGCGGTGCGCCGGTGTGTGCGGGACTTTAAGGGCAAGCGGCTGGTCCTTCGGCCGCGCCGGGGGCGCTGTGCGGGGTGCGGGGCTTCGCATGTGCTGTTGCCGGTGACGGTGCTGTTGCGGCGGGCGGACGTGGTGGTGCTGATCGGAGTGGCGTTGGTGGCCAGGGCGGCCGGGGCGGGGCATCGCGTGATCGCTGCCGGGTTGGGCCGGGCTCCGGAGACGGTGCGGGGCTGGCTGCGGCGCTTCGGTAGGCGGGCGGACTCGGTGCGGGGCTTGTTTGTCGGGTTGCTGGTGGATGTGGCGGCGGGCGATCCGATGCCGCCGGACCCGGCGGGTTCGGCTTTCGGGGACGCGGTCGCGGCGGTGCTCGCGACGGCGGGGGCGGTCGCGTCGAGGTGGCCGGGGGTGGTCGGGATGTCGCCGTGGCAGATCGCGTCGGCTGTGAGCGGGGGCCGGCTGCTGGCGCCGGGCTGGCCGTGATCGTCGATCAACACGAGTTGCCCCTGATGCGGGACGGGTGGGGCCGGTGAGCCTGGTGGGCCGGGACCGGCGGCCGTCCGGGGTCGTCGGCCCGCCGACCCGAAGAGGGGGCGGTGCCGGTGGCGACGCAGTACGAAGAGGAGATGGCCCGGCGCGGGGAACGGGCGCGCAGGCTCGGGCTGTTCCGCTACGAGGTGATCCAGGACGCGGTTGATCCGGCGTTGTCGGCCCGGCAGCGTGGTGAGTTGGTGCGCGAGATCGCGGCTCGCGTGCATCCAGGGCCGCAGGGCGAGCCGGTGCAGGTTTCGCGGACTACGGTCGACCGGTGGATCCGTTCCTGGCGGATCGGCGGGTTCGAGGCGCTGGTGCCGAACGTGATGCGGGTGGAGGCCCGGACCCCGGCCGGGGTGCTGGAGATGGCCACGGCGCTCAAGCGGGAGAACCCGGCCCGCACGGCGGTGCAGGTCGCGCGGGTGCTGCGGGCGCATTCGGGGTGGGCGCCGTCCGAGCGGACCTTGCAGCGGCACTTTGCCCGCCTGGGTCTGGACCGGGCCGGACAGGCTCGTCCGAAGGAGGTGTTCGGCCGGTTCGAGGCCACCCGCTCCAACGAGTTGTGGGTGGGCGACGCCATGCACGGTCCCCAGGTCGCGGGCCGCAAGACCATCTTGTTCGCGTTCCTGGACGACCGGTCCCGGGCGGTGATGGCCGCCCGGTTCGGCTTCGCGGAGGACACCGTGCGGCTGGCGGTCGCGTTGCGGCCCGCGCTGGCCGCGCGCGGGGTCCCCGAGGGCGTCTACCTGGACAACGGCTCACCGTTCGTGGACTCCTGGCTGATGCGCGCCTGCGCGGTGCTGGGGGTCAAGCTGGTCCACTCCCGCCCCGGCCGGCCCGAGGGCCGGGGCAAGATCGAGCGCTACTTCCGCACTGTCCGCGGGCAGTTCGTCGTGGAGACCGGTCACCTGGCCGACCGCCCCGCCGACCAGGCCGCCGCGGCTCTGGCCGAGCTGAACCGGGCCTTCACGGCCTGGGTCGAGACCGAGTACCACTGCCGCGAGCACTCCGAGACCGAGCAGCCGCCGCTGGCCCGCTGGCAGCAGGGCTGGCCCGACAACGGCGGCCCCCGCCTGCCCCACCCCGACTTGTTGCGGGAAGCGTTCTTGTGGTCCGAGTGGCGCACGGTCACCAAGACCGCGCTGGTGCGTCTGCACGCCAACTCCTACCAGGTCGAACCCGCCCTGGCCGGACGCAAGGTCGAGCTGGTCTTCGACCCCTTCGACCTGGAGACGATCGAGGTCCGCCACGCCGGCCGCAGCCACGGCACCGCCGTCCCGTTCGTCATCCGCCGCCACTGTCACCCCAAGGCCCGCCCCGAACTCCCACCCGAGCAGCAGCCCGAGCCCACCGGCGTGAACTACCTCGCCCTGCTCGACCAGGCCCACACCGAACACCTGGCCGGACGCATCAACTACCAAGCCCTCCTCGACAGCGACAGCGACAGCGACAGCGACAGCGACAGCGACAGCGACAGCGACAGCGACAGCGAC
>NZ_JBIWOE010000095.1:0-1215 GCF_044767585.1 Streptomyces sp. NPDC101225 | reverse complement strand
CGCGACAGCGACAGCGACAGCGACAGCGACAGCGACAGCGACAGCGACAGCGACAGCGACAGCGAAGGGGGACACGGTGAATACTGAGCGTCAAGACCCCGACCAGGCGTGGGAGTTCGTGACCAGGGCCCTGGATTTGGCCGACCGAATGGTCACCCGCGCCCACCGCCTGGACTCCGGCGCGGGCCACCGCGCGGTATTCACCGCCGCACGCCTGGCCTTCGCCCTGTTCGACCGCGCCACTGCCCTGGATGCCGCCCTCGAAGCAGAGGAGGCAAGCCGGTGATCGAGCGCCTGGCCCAGTACTTCGGCTTCGCCAGGATGCCGTTCGGCAAGAACCTGGCCCCCGGAGCCCTGCACCGCCACGCCGCCCACTCCGAAGCCGTCGCCCGCATCACCTGGGCCGTGAATGAACACGCCCTCGCGGTGGTCACCGGCGAGGTCGGCGCCGGCAAGACCGTCGCCGTCCGCGCCGCCCTCGCCGGCCTGGACCCCGTCCGCCACCTGGTCATCTACCTCGGCAACCCCGCCGTCGGCGCCCGCGGCATCCACCGCGCCATCGTCACCGCCCTCGGCGGCACCCCGCACCCCCACACCGCCGCCCTGATCCCCCAGGCCGCCGACGCCCTGGCCACCGAACAGGCCGAACGCGGACGCTGCCCCGTCCTCGTCCTGGACGAGGCCCACCTCCTCACCCCCGACCAGCTGGAATCCGTGCGGATGCTCACCAACCACGACATGGACTCCGCCTCCCCGTTCGCCTGCCTCCTGGTCGGCCAGCCCACCCTCCGCCGCAAGATCAAAATGGGCACCATGGCCGCCCTCGACCAACGCATCGCCCTGCGCTTCTCCATGCCCCCGATGACCAGCGAGGAGACGACCGGCTACCTCAAACACCACCTCGCGCTCGCCGGACGCTCCGACCCGCTGTTCTCCGACGACGCCGTCCAACTGATCCACACAACCGGCCGCGGCCTGCCCCGCGCCGTCAACAACCTCGCCGTCCAAGCCCTGTTGGACACCTTCACCCAGAACAAGACCATCGTCGACGAGGCATCTGCCCGCGCAGCCATCGCCGAAGTCACGACAGAGTGACCACCACTGCGACGACATGAACACCAGGGCCGGTCCGACTCCGTCGGACCGGCCCTTCCCGTCGCTCACCAACACCAAAACGACTGACGCCGTCATCGTCACAACGAATGTCGCTCAACA
>NZ_JBIWOE010000094.1:0-3866 GCF_044767585.1 Streptomyces sp. NPDC101225 | reverse complement strand
CGAACCAGACGCCCGAACTCTCCCGCAACAATGCCGACACCATGCCTGATCAGCGGAAACTCAACGACCACATCCGGAAAGACAACGGCTTCTGAGACCTTCCTGATCGCCGCCCGGGAGCTCGCCGATGCCGGCCGGTTGGACGAGGCGTTGGTCTGGTACGAGAACGCCTGGAAGGCCGGGGAGACAGATGCCTGCTGGCTGGCCGCGGAGCGGCTTATCGACGCCGACCGTCTCGACGCCGCGCTTGCCTGGTACGAACGTGCCGCCGATGCCGGCCGCAACATCGCCCTGCAGCTGGCTTTTGAAGAACTCACCCGCGCTGGCCGGTTGGACGAGGCGTCTGTCTGGTCCGCACGCGCCGCCCAGGCGGGCAGCCCCAGCCCCCTGCAGCGGGAGACTCCCCCCGTACGCGCACACCTTGACCCCACACGGCCCACCACCTCAGCCAGCCTGGACGAAACCATCGCCGCGCTGGAGAGCGCCGCCGTCGCCGGTGATCGGACAGCCCTGAGCCAGATAGCCCGGAGGTTGGCCGATGCGGGACGCTGGCACGAGGCCTTCATCGCCTGCGAGCGCGCGGCCGCAACGGGAAGCGACTGGGACCTCGATCTGGCCCTCACCATCCTGCACGAACTCAACGAACTTCAAGCACTCGACGGCTCCGGCCAAACAGACCACTCCGACCTGGCCGAACGGTTTAGGCACTACGGTTTCGACCCCGCATCGCGGCACAATCGCGTCATTGCCGAACCCTGGGACCTGGCCCCGCCCGCACCTCCACACACGGGGGGAGGGTGAGCGGACGGCACCGGCAACACACCACACCACGGCATTGCGTCCCCGCCAAGGGCAACGGTGGGCGGGGACCGCACCCGCGGTGCTCCCGTCGCGACCCTCGCAGCTGACTGCTTCGGGCCCTACGAACTGCACTTGGCCGCATCCGGACCTACGGGTTCTGCCAATGCAAGACCGTGAAGCACGCGTGGACGATGCGTTCAACACGTTCGACGGAGAGCGTCCGCCCAACTTCTTCACGGCTGCTTTCCGCCGTGAAATCCGGCTCGCATACGAACTTGTCACTGAGCTGGGCGGGTTCGTACAAGTCCGGCTCGGCGCGCTCGGTCTGGCGCTCGACGCCCTCGTGCTGTTCACGACGCGTTGTGCGAACGCCGTGGCGAAGCAGCTGCGCGCGGACGGCTGCGACGCCCGCGACGAAGACGTCGCCCGCCTCCTCTCCTGTTCGTACGGCATCACATCAATATGCTGGGCTGGTACTCCTTCCGGCTTGCCCAGCGGCCTGTGCCCGCTGCGTGATCCGGGTCGCGCCGAGGGCGAGTGACGGTGTCAGCGCCGCCCGGAGAGCGGGAGACCTACGATCTCTTCCTTCAAGTTCACGCAGCGGACCGCTTCTGACGGCGATTAATCCCCTCGACGGCGAGCGCGAGGGAGTCCGTGAGCAGGTCCGCGGCGAGGAACAGGAAGAGCGGATGGGACAGCAAGGCACGGTATTTGCTGGTCGCAGCCTGTGCGGACTGCGAAGCCGGGGGCTTCCTTCGCAACACTGCACGGCCGGCGTGGGCGTTCTTGCCCAGGGCGGTCGTCCCGTACAGCTCGGCTGCATCCGTCGAGTGCGGTAGCCGGGGAGCTGCGGCGGCGCTGTCCTGGCGGGCCTTGCGCCAGGCGTCGATCCACGGCCGCTGCTCGGCTCCCGCGACGCCGCAGGCGTCAAGCAACACGGTGAGCTGCCGCACGCTGCCGGGCAGCCTTCCCGGGACGACGATCATCTCGGCCGCCCTCGCCGGGTGCAGCTGTTGAGGAGCCGCGGCGGTGCTGTCGTCCTTGTGGGCCTTGTCCCAGGCGTCGATCCACGGCCGCTGCTCGGCTCCCGCGACGCCGCAGGCGTCGAGGAACCCCGTGAGCTGCCGCACGCTGCCGGGCAGCCTTCCCCGCCGGACGATGCGGTGTGCGGTGCTGTGCGGCAGTCTTCCGTAGCCGCCGGCCAGTTCCTCCATCCGCTGGAACGAGGGTGCTCCGGCCTTCTCGTACAGTTCGCGCAGCGCCGCGCTCATCTCGGCCCGGTCTGCGATGAGTTCGACCTCAGGAGCCGGGGGGCGCTGACTGCCGTCGGCGGCCCTTCGCTCTTCGTACCGGGCCTCGCGCCACAGCCGGCGGGCTTGGGCGAGGGCCTCATCGGGGCTGTGACCCTGTGCCGCGGCGCAGGCGCGGACGAAGTCGAGGACGATGTCCTCGCCGGGAGTTGTCCGGCCCGACGCGGCCCGGCTGAGGGTGGTCTTGTCGTACGTGCTGAACTCGGCGAGTTGACTGTAGGCCAGTCCGCCGGCCTGCCGTCGTTGTTCTCGCAGGAACTCTGCGAGAACAACGACGGCAGGAACAGCGCCGCTGATCGGCTTCTCCTGCCGTCCCATGGCCCTGACCGTCCCTCAGCTCGTCGGGTCGGACGGCCCGAGCAGGGCACGCAACACCGCGCGCAGCCGGCTGGAGCCTTTGGCGGTGACGGCGGCCACGGCGGCCGCTGCGGCCAGGCCGGCCCCCAGGATCAGCTTCAGGACGGCGCTCAGAGCCAGACCCACCATCACCACGAGGAACGCCGTGACCACGATGGCCACGATGATGACGGCTGCCTCGGCACCGCCCAGACGGCTGCGGTCAGCTCCGCTTTCGGGGTGCTGTGCTGCACCGGGCGGTTCCGGTGAGCGGTTACGGTTCTTGCTGCTCATGGAAGTCCCCTTCTGCCGGGCCCCCTTTCGGGGGCACCGGCGTGCTACTGGCTCCAAGGTGGTTGGCGGAATGCCAAAGTGGTTGGCGCCACTGTGAGTTGACATTCCGTACGGATTCGAGGATCTCAGACAAGTCCCCTTATGGGTAGTCGAGTTGGGTACATCTCCGTGTCAGGGGCCATTGGTGCACCGGTATCCCGCATAGGCGTGGTCCGCCGCTGTTCCTGAGATGTCCTGAACGCTTCATGAAGCGGCGTTTCCGCAGCTGGGGAAGTGTGCGGCAGCCGGTGAGCCCCTCGGGGGGAACCAGTTGGTGCGGGGCTGTCCCAATCGGCTGCTTGACCCGGTGGCAGCAGCCCGTCACTGTGGTCCGAAAGCTGCGACCTGCCGAGAGGTAGGATCGTAGGCATACCCCGATTGCTACTGGCTCCAACCACAGCACAAGGGGAAACAGGCGGTCTCGTGTTGGCGCACGGGACCGCCGGAAGCCGGTATCCCGGAAACGGGAACCGGCTTTTTCCGTACCTGGGACGTCCGGGCACCAATCGAGCCGGTCCCCGGGACCACTCCAGAAGCAGAAAGCTCCTGAAGAACGGGAGACGGCCCCTCGGCGCCGCCCAACGCCCGTACGCAACGCGTTCATGGACAACGACACGCTCTTCGACGGCGCCTCGCAGTGCGTGTACGCCCTTCATGCCCTCCCCGGAGATCGTGGCCCGCTTCACGGCCGGGCGCGCGGACCCGGCGCTGGACCAGATCGGGCAGACCCACGGCTGGGTGGACGTACACGACCCGTATTACGAACGGGGAGGGCATCGGGCGCGGATGACTCCTTGTACGAGGACACGTACACGAGCATGACGTACGGCTGCCTCTCCATACCGGCCGTCGTGCGGCGTCCTGCCCGCCGGGGGCTCCAGGACGCCGGCGACTCAGCTCCTTGGGTCAGGTGTTGTCCAGGGCTTGATCAAGTTCCCTGAGGGTCGTGGTTGTTGGTGATGCCCAGGAGTGGGAGGGCTCGTTCGGGCTGGTGTTGAGCGACGTTCGTTGTGGTGATGGGTGGGCAGGGCGGCGTCAGAGTCGTGGTGATGTGGGGTAGGGCGACCCGGAGGGTGCCCTTTGTCG
>NZ_JBIWOE010000093.1:0-4277 GCF_044767585.1 Streptomyces sp. NPDC101225 | reverse complement strand
GGTTCGGGTGGCCTCGGCCGCCAGGTCCTGGTCGAAGCCGACCAGTACGGTGAGTTCGGCGGTGATCTCGTCGGTCAGTTCCAGCGAGCGCAGGGGTTGATGGCGCTCTTTGAATCTCGCCACCCCCGCTCGCGGGGCTCGGCAAACCTGCTCAGTTGATCTCCCCACCCTTTGTGTGATCTTGCTCGGCGTGTCGAACTGGCGTCGGTGTGTCGTGGAGAGCCTGCGTGTGCTGGAAGGACGGCCTGTTCGGGGGCCTGGATGCTCACGCGGGAGGAAGACGTGGACGCACACGCTCTGCGTCGTCAGGGATGGACGATCTCGGCGATCGCCCGGCATCTGGGCCGTGACCGCCAGACGATCCGGGACTACCTGAACGGCGAGAAGACGCCGGGCCAGCGCCGTCAGGCGCCGGATGCGTTCGCACCGTTCCTGGAGTACTGCCGCCAACGGCTCGCGGATGACCCGCACTTGTGGGCGACCACGCTGTTCGACGAAATCATCGAGCTGGGTTACCAGGGCGGCTACTCCACGTTCACGCGGGCCCTGCGCCGCCATGCCGCACGTCCGCACTGCGAACCGTGCCAGACCACCAAGGGCCGCGACGTCGCGATCATCGCTCACCCGCCGGGCGAGGAGATCCAGTTCGACTGGCTTGAACTGCCAACTCCACCCGGGGAGTGGGGAGTTGGTGAGCATGCTCACCTGCTGGTCGGCGCCCTGCCGCACTCGGGCCGCTGGCGGGCGGTGCTGGCCGAGCGGGAGGACTTCCCGCACCTGGTTCAGGCCCTCGATCAAGTGGTACGCAAGCTGGGCGGGACCGCTCGCCGGTGGCGTTTCGATCGCATGTCCACGGTCTGCTACCCGTCCAGCGGGCAGGTCACCGCGGCGTTCGCCGCGGTCGCGAAGTTCTACGGCGTCGGCGTGGACATCTGCCCCTCGCGCCGCGGGAACCGCAAGGGTGTGGTGGAGAAGGCCAACCACTCCGCCGCGCAACGATGGTGGCGCACGGTCCCCGACGGTCTCACCGTCGAGCAGGCCCAGTCCGGGGTGGACCGGCTCGCCATCCAGATGGACGCCCGCCGCCGCGTCCTCGACGGGGCCCGGACCACGGTCGGTGAACTCGCCGACGCCGAGGTGCTGTTGGAACTTCCGACGCTGCCGTTCCCGGCGGAGGTGTCCGCCGAGCGCACGGTCACCCCGCAGTCCCTGGTGTCCTTCGAGGGCAACTCGTACTCGGTGCCGCCGGGGCTCGCCGGCACCCGCGTCCTGGTCCGCCACCGCCTGGGCGAGGACTTCCTGGACATCCTCACCGCCGGCCGCGCGGTCGTCGCCCGCCACCGCCGGGCCCTGCGCGGGTCCGGGCAGACGGTGCGGGACACCGGCCACGTCATCGCCCTGGAGCGCAAGGTGTTGGAGTCCTTCTCCGAGCGGGCGCCCTGCAAGACGAAGGTCCGCCCCCGCCCTCCAAAGAGGCGCTGGCCGAGGCCGAGCGGCTGCGCGAGGGGCAGGCCGCCTCTGCCTCGGCCGCCGAACGGGTCGTGATCGACCTGTCCCACTATGCCGCCGTGGCCGACCGGCTGCGGCACGCTCCCTCACCCAAGGAGGAGAACACGGAGTGAGTACGACGTCGCCGACGAAGATGAGCGAAGCCCGCCGCTTCCAGCAGCTGCGGGGCCACCTGTCCTACCTCAAACTCAACGATGCCGCCGAGGCGCTCAACCGGGTCTGCGACCAGGCACGGGCCGAGGGCCTGTCGCTGACCGCGGCCCTGGAGAGACTGCTGGAGATCGAGGTCGAGGCCACCGAGGCCAGACGCCTCGCGTCCCGGCTGCGGTTCGCCTGCCTGCCCGAACCCTGGACACTGAACGACTTCGACTTCGCCGCCCAGCCCGGTGTCGACGAGAAACTCGTCCGCGATCTGGCCACTCTGCGCTTCCTGGACGACGCCTCCAACGTCCTGTTCGTCGGCCCGCCGGGGGTCGGCAAGACCATGCTCGCGGTCGCGTTGGCCCGGGCCACGGTGGACGCCGGACACCGCGTCTACTTCACCACCGCCGCGGAACTCTCGGCCAAGTGCCACAAGGCCGCCCTCGAAGGCCGCTGGAAGACCTGCATGAACTTCTTCTCCGGCCCCAAACTCCTGGTCATCGACGAACTGGGCTACCTGCCGCTGCCCGAGGACGGAGCCTCGGCCCTGTTCCAGGTGATCAACCAGCGGTATCTGAAATCGTCGACGATCCTGACGACCAATGTCGGCATCGCCGACTGGGCCGGCGCCTTCGGGGACGCCACCGTCGCCGCCGCGATGCTCGACCGGCTCCTGCACCGGGCCGCCGTCGTCGGCATCGACGGCCCGTCCTACCGACTGCGCGGCCACCAGAACCAGGCCGAAGTCCTCCGGCAGGGAGTGAACGCCCGTGTCTCCTGACCACAACAACGCTCTCGACACCCCAGAGGTTTCACCGCAGATGGCCCGACACTGCCCGGTCTGCGAGACCGCCTTCACCCCCGCCACCGTCAACAGCCGCCAGGTCTACTGCTCACCCACCTGCGCCGAAACCCACCGCAAACAGACCCCGCTGCACCGCAACTGCCTCACCTGCGGGCAGGAGTTCACCACGAACGCCAGCGCCCGCCGTTCCTACTGCTCGGCCGAGTGCCGTCACACGGCCCGCACCAGCAAAGACGCGCTCGACGAGCGTGTCTGCCCGGTCTGCGACAGCACCTTCCAGGCACCGCGGACCGTCCGGCAGCACTACTGTTCCCCCTCCTGCCGCCGAACCGCCGACCGGCAGCGCGGACAGGAACGCGACGAACAGCGAGCCCGCCGCCTGGGCGAAGCTCCCCCCACCACTTCTCCGCCGCGTCCCGTGCTCCCGCCGGCCCCCAAACCCGCGGCCCGTCCTGCCGCGCGTCACGCTCCCGTCGAGCGCGACCCGATGGAGCCCACCGCGACTCGCAACTGCCCGCACTGCCAGCAGCCGGTCACCATCGTCGCGCTGCTGGCCACCCCCGAAGCCGCCCGCCCGGCCATCCCCGGCCCCGGCGTCGTCCCGCTGCGGAGGACCCCATGACCAGCGACCTCTTCAGTCTCGGCCGGCTCGACGACCTGGTCACCCGCACCCACAGCGAGGGCATCAACGAACTGGCCGCCGCCGCACTGATCGAGCACGAGGGACGCTTCCTCCTGATCGAGAAACCGTCGCGCAACTTCGAACTCGCGCCCTCAACATGGGAGTTGCCCACCGGATCCGTCCGCGCCGGGGAAACCCTCACCAGCGGCATGGAACGCATCCTCGCCGAGTACTCCGGATTCTCCTCGGCGGAAGTGACGCGCTACCTTGGCCACGACGACCACGCACACGACGACGGCCGCATCGTCCGTGTCTTCGTCTTCGCGGTCACCGTCGAACACCCTGACAGCATCTGCCACACCGCTCACATCGGACACCGCTGGATCGACAACATCGCGATCTCCGACACCGTCGACGGCATCAACTCCATGCTCCGCGTCTACTACGCCGACAACTCCGGCTGACCGTCACCGATCTCCAGGGCCCGACGACCTGACGGTCGCCGGGCCCTCGGCAAACCGCCCTCGTCAGACAGACGGCACGGCCGCCTCGGGCTTGCCCGCCGCCCCGGCGACCGCGCGATGCAAGGGGGGCACGGACGCGACGACGAACACTCCGAAGATCGTGAGGGGTACCAGCCGCATCAGCTGCGAAGGATCGTCGCGAAGCCAGTGCCAGTTGCCCCACCAGTTGCCGCACAAGTCCAGCACCATCACGGCGCCCGCCAGCCAGATCCCTTCTCGCCGCACGAGTCCCACCAGCACGATGACCAGCGGATCGAGGACCACCAGACTGACGAAGAACACCTGCAAGGACACCTGCGGGAACACCGCATAGGCGTGGACACCGTCACGGGCCACATCAACAACGTGGGTGCGAGTCCCTACGAGAAAACCGATCAAGTACACCGCGAGGGCGCACCTCGCCCACACCGGCTGTCTGCCCCACCGTTCCCGCAGCTCGACCCCCACCGGGCCAGCCTAGACGAGTCCGCGCATCTCGAAGGCAGCGATGGACAGCATCGGCGGGATCAACGATCCACAGCCCGGCCTCGCACGCATGCTCTTGCTCGTCACTTTCCCTCACACCGTTCAACATCCAACTAAGAAGCTGTTGTCTTTCCGGGTGTGATCGGTGCGTTTCCGCTGGTCGGGGATAGCAGTGGTGATTCCGTGGGAGTGGTGGCCTGTCGGGTTGTCG
>NZ_JBIWOE010000092.1:0-4358 GCF_044767585.1 Streptomyces sp. NPDC101225 | reverse complement strand
ACCTCCGTGGACGAGTTCCGCACGGCGATGGAGAAGGCCAAGGCCGCCTCCCGCACCACCGTCGTGCACGTCGAGACCGACCTGTACGGCCCCAATCCGCCCGGCCACGGCTGGTGGGACGTCCCGGTCGGCCAGACCTCCGCCCTGGACAGCACCCGGGCCGCCTACGAGACCTACGCCGCCCGCAAGCAGACCCAGCGCCACTACCTGTAAGGCCCCGTCCCCGCAAAGGAAATCGTCACCGTGACCACCATCCAGCACTGGATCAACGGCTCCCCGACCCAGGGCGCCACCACCACCCAGCCGGTGTTCAACCCGGCGACCGGTGCCGAGCAGGCCCAGGTCGTCCTCGGCGGCGCGGCCGAGGTCGACGCCGCCGTCCAGGCCGCCGCCACGGCGTTCGAGACGTGGTCGGAGTCCTCCCTCACCCAGCGCACCCAGGTCATGTTCGCCTTCCGCCAGCTTCTCGTGGAACACGAGGAGGAGCTGGGCCGGATCATCTCCGCCGAGCACGGCAAGACCGTCGACGACGCCCGCGGCGAGATCGCCCGCGGCCGCGAGGTCGTCGAGTTCGCCTGCGGCCTCGGAGACGTCCTGAAGGGCTCCTTCTCCGATCAGGTCTCCCGCGGCATCGACGTGCACAACTTCCGTCAGGCGCTGGGCGTCGTCGCGGGCATCACCCCGTTCAACTTCCCCGCGATGGTGCCGCTGTGGATGCACCCGATCGCCATCGCCACCGGCAACACCTTCGTCCTCAAGCCGTCCGAGCGCGACCCCTCCGCCGCCAACTTCGTCGCCGGGCTGTACAAGAAGGCGGGCCTGCCCGACGGCGTGTTCAACGTCGTCCACGGCGGCAAGGACGCGGTCGACGCGATCCTCATCCACCCCGGCGTCCAGGCCGTCTCCTTCGTCGGCTCCACCCCGATCGCCAAGTACGTCCACGAGCGGGCCACCGCGCACGGCAAGCGCGTCCAGGCCCTCGGCGGCGCCAAGAACCACGCCGTCGTCCTGCCCGACGCCGACCTGGAGTTCGCCGCCGACCACATCACCGCCGGCGCCTACGGCTCCGCCGGCGAACGCTGCATGGCCCTGTCCGTCGCCGTCGCCGTCGGCGACGCCGCCGACGGCCTCGTGGAGATCCTCAAGCGCAAGGCAGGCGAGGTGAAGGTCGGCGCCGGCGACGCCCCCGACACCGAGATGGGCCCCCTGGTCACCAAGGCCGCCCAGGAACGCATCGAAAACGCCGTCGGAGTCGCCCAGGCGCAGGGCGCCACCGTCGTCGTCGACGGCCGCGGCCTGAAGGTCGAGGGCCACGAGGACGGCTTCTTCACCGGCCCCTCCCTCCTCGACCACGTCACCACCGAGATGGACGCCTACCAGGAGGAGCTGTTCGGCCCGGTCCTCGCCATCGTCCGCGCAGACAGCCTCGACCAGGCCATCGACCTGATCAACGCCAACCCCTACGGCAACGGCACTGCCCTGTTCACCGGTTCCGGCGAGGCCGCCCGCCGCTTCCAGCGGGGCGTCCACGTCGGCATGATCGGCGTCAACGTCCCCGTGCCGGTCCCGATGTCGTACTACTCCTTCGGCGGCTGGAAGGACTCCCTCATCGGCGACAACCCCATCCACGGCCCCGAGGGCATCCGGTTCTACACCCGCCCCAAGGTCGTCACCACCCGCTGGCCCCGGCCCAGGCAGCAGGTCGCCGCAGGCTTCAACTTCCCCACCTCCAACTGAGCCCCTCGCCTACCCTCAAGGAGACCGCCATGGCAACGGCGCCATCCCCCCTCCGCACCACCGCCGGCAACCTCTGCCTGGGCTCCGCCCCCGACTCCTGGGGCATCTGGTTCCCCGAGGACGAGCGGCAGGTGTCGTACACCCGCTTCCTCGACGAGCTCGCACAGGCCGGTTACGAGTGGTTGGAGCTCGGTCCGTACGGCTACCTCCCCACCGATCCGCAGCGGCTGAAGGCGGAACTCGACGCCCGCGGACTGCAGGTCTCCGGCGGCACCGCCTTCGGCGCGCTGCACCGGCCCGAGGTCTGGGAGGAGATGCTCGCCCATGTCAGGCAGGTCGCCACGCTGACGCGGGCCGCGGGCGCGCACCACCTCGTCCTCATCCCGCCGATGTACCGGGACGAGAAGACCGGCGCCTTCACCGAGTCGCCCGAGCTGACCGCCGAGCAGTGGGCGGGCTTCGGAAAGGCCGCCGACCGGCTGGGCAAGCTGCTGCTCGACGAGTACGACGTACGGCTCGTCCTCCACCCGCACGCCGACAGCCACATCCAGACACAGCCGGAGATCGAGCGGCTGCTGAACGAGTCCGACAGCCGGTACACCAACCTCTGCCTGGACACCGGGCACGTGGCGTACGGCGGTGGCGACAACCTCGACCTGATCCGCCGGTTCGGCGAGCGCGTCGGCTACGTCCACATCAAGCAGATGGACCCCGAGATCCTCGCCCAGGTCGCAGCCGAGGACCTGTCCTTCGGTGAGGCCGTCAAGCGTGGCGTGTGCGTGTCGCCGCCCGCCGGTGTACCGAATCCGGCCGACGTGGTCGCCGAGCTGGCCGGGCTCGACGCCGAGCTGTTCGTGATCGTCGAGCAGGACCTGTACCCGTGCGCGCCCGAGGTGCCGCTGCCCATCGCGGTGAGCACCCGCGAACACCTGGCGGGCTGCGGACTCTCGGGTACCCGGCGCCCGACCGGCGACCGCTAGGAGGTGCCCATGGACGTCAGGGACGACACTTCCCGGGCATCGGCCAGGCCCGCGCCCCGCACGCACGCCCCGTCGCCCGCGGTCTCCCGCCGGCTGCGGCTGATCACCGTCGTCGCCACCTTCGGCGGACTGCTCTTCGGCTACGACACGGGGGTCATCAACGGCGCCCTGCCGTACATGAGCGAGGACCTCGGCCTGACCCCGGTCACCGAGGGCATGGTCACCAGCTCGCTGCTGCTCGGCGCGGCACTCGGCGCGGTCGCCGGCGGCCGGCTCTCGGACGCGCGCGGCAGGCGCCGTACGATCCTCGCCCTCGCGGTGCTGTTCTTCATCGGAGCGCTCGGCGCGACCCTCGCGCCCACGACCGTGGCGATGATCGCGGCCCGCTTCGTGCTGGGTCTCGCGGTCGGCGGCGCCTCGGTGACCGTGCCGGTCTACCTCGCGGAGATCTCCCCCGCCGAGCGGCGCGGCGCGCTGGTCACGCGCAACGAACTGATGATCGTCAGCGGGCAGTTGCTGGCCTTCACGTCCAACGCGGTCATCGCGAACGTGGGAGGCGAGTCCGGCGGCGTCTGGCGCTGGATGCTGGTCATCGCGACCGTTCCCGCGGTCGTGCTCTGGTTCGGCATGCTGGTGATGCCGGAGAGCCCTCGCTGGCTGGCCTCCAACACCCGTTTCCACGAGGCCCTGGACGTTCTCAGGCAGGTCCGCTCCGAGCAGCGTGCCGAGGCCGAGCTGAGCGAGGTCTCCGCGCTCGCGGTGCGGGAGGAGCAGGAGAGGCTCGGCGGCTGGCAGGACATGCGCTCGACGCCGTGGGTGCGCAAGCTGATGCTGGTGGGCTTCGGCATCGCGATCGTGCAGCAGATCACCGGCGTCAACACGATCATGTACTACGGCACCCAGATCCTGACCGACGCGGGCTTCGCCGCCGACAGCGCGCTGACCGCGAACATCGCCAACGGCGTGATCTCGGTGCTGGCCACCTTCGTCGGCATCTGGCTGCTGGGCCGCGCACCCCGGCGCCCGATGCTCATGACCGGTCAGATCGGCACCACCACGGCCCTGTTGCTGATCGGCGTCTTCTCGCTGGTGCTGCCGTCGGGCGACGGCCGGGCCTATGCGGTACTCGCCATGACCGTGACCTTCCTGGCCTTCCAGCAGGGCGCCATCTCGCCGGTGACCTGGCTGATGCTCTCGGAGATCTTCCCGATGCGGATGCGCGGCTTCGGGATGGGAGTCGCGGCGGTCGTGCTGTGGCTCACCAACTTCGTGATCGGGCTGGTCTTCCCGTCCCTGGTGTCCGGCATCGGCATCTCGAACACCTTCTTCCTGTTCGTGGTGGCGGGGATCTTCTCCCTCACCTTCGTGAAGCTCTACGTCCCCGAGACCAAGGGCCGCACCCTCGAAACCCTGGAAGCCGAACTCCGGGCCCGTTTCTCCTGATTCCCCCTTCGAAGGAATGACCATGACTGTTCGAGTAGGAGTGATCGGCGCCGGCTGGATCGGCAAGGAGCACATCCGGCGCCTCACCCACACCGTCACCGGTGCCCGGGTCACCGCGGTCACCGACATCGACCCGGCGCGTGCCGCCGAGGCCGCCGAGCCGGTCGGCGCACGGGTGCTGCCCGACGGCGCCGCCGT
>NZ_JBIWOE010000091.1:0-5205 GCF_044767585.1 Streptomyces sp. NPDC101225 | reverse complement strand
CCGCCGGAGAAGAGGATCACCGGCCGCTCGAACTCACCCGCCACCTCGCGGAAGATGTGCACCGCCTCGGACTCCAGCGCGTCCAGGTGCGAGAGCGTGAAACCACGCGGCGCCGCGCTCACACCAGCCCCCGCTTCGCCAGCACGGCGTGCACCGCGTCCGCGGACTCCTGCGGCGTCTGGTGCTGCGTCGGCAGCACCAGATCCGGGTCCACCGGCGGCTCGTAGGGATCGTCGACCCCCGTCAGCCCCACCAGTTGGCCCGCGGCCTGCCGGGCGTACAGCCCCTTCACGTCCCGCTCGCTGCACACCTGGACCGGTGTGGCGACGTGCACCTCGAAGTACGGCGTCGCGCTGGCGGCGTGCCGCGCCCGCACCGCCTCGCGGCTGTCCGCGTACGGCGCGATGACCGGGACGACGGAGAGCACGCCGTTGCGTGCGAGGACCTCGGAGACGAGGCCGATGCGCTGCACGTTGGTGTTGCGGTCCTCGCGGGAGAAGCCGAGGCCCGCGGAGAGGAAGCGGCGCACCTCGTCGCCGTCGAGGACTTCCACACGATGTCCCTCGGCCTTCAGGCGTTCGCCGAGGAGGCGGGCGATCGTGGTCTTGCCCGCGCTCGGCAGTCCGGTGAGCCAGACAGTGGCTCCCTGAGCCCGTGCCGTGGTCGTCATGCGCAACTTCCTCTTTTCTTACCTTGGGAGGCTCCAAGGCACCCTAGGTAAGAAACTTGAGAAGAGCGATAGAAGAAGCTGAGGGTTCCGTGAGGGACGTGAGTTGTGTCTGAGATCACACGCCCGCGAACTCGGCTCCCGCGTCCCTGAGCCGCGCGTGCAGCCCCCGGAAGACGGCCGCCGAGCGGACCCCCGGCCAGTCCTCGGGCAGCAGGCGGGCGGGCAGGCCCGGGTCGGCGTAGGGGAGGTGGCGCCAGGAGTCCAGGGCGAGAAGGTAGTCGCGGTAGGCGTCCTCGGGCGAGGTGTCCGTCCGGTGCTCCCACCCCTGCAGCACGGGCCCGTGCCGGTCCAGGAACGCCTCGTGCTCCTTGGCGATCGCGGCCAGGTCCCACCAGCGGGCCACCGCCTCCGCGGTCGCCGCGAATCCGAGGTGCTCGCCGCGGAAGAGATCGACGTACGGGTCGAGGCGCAGCCGCTGGAGCGTGTGCCGGGTCTCCTCGTACAGCCCCGCGGGAGCGATCCACACCCCCGGGGTGGCCGTGCCGAAGCCGAGCCCGGCCAGCCGGGACCGCAGCACGTGCCGCTTCTGCCGCTCCGACTCCGGCACGGAGAACACCGCGAGCACCCAGCCCTCGTCCTCGGGCGGCGTCACGGCGTAGATGCGCCGGTCCCCGTCGTCGAGCAGCTGGCGGGCGTCCGGCGAGAGTGCGTACCCGGCGGCGCCCTGGGCCGTGCGGGCCGGCACCAGCAGGCCGCGGCGTTTGAGCCGGGACACCGACGAGCGGACCGAGGGGGCGTCCACGCCGACCGCGGCCAGCAGGCGGATCAGTTCGGCCACGGGCACGGGGCCCTCGGCGAACCGGCCGTAGGCGCCGTAGAGCGTGACGATGAGAGACCGTGGTGCATGCTGGTCGGACACGTTGATCATCTTAGGTCGTCGGCATCAGTGCTGGTCACCATCGGTTTCCCGTTCGACGTCCCGTTCGCTGCGCAACCGGAAGCGCTGGAGCTTGCCGGTCGCGGTGCGCGGCAGCGCGTCCAGGAAGACGATCTCGCGGGGGCATTTGTACGGCGCCAGCTCGGACTTGACGAAGGCGCGCAGGGCCTCGGTGTCCCGCTCGGCCCCCTCCTTGAGCACGGCGTACGCCACGACCACCTGCCCGCGCGCCTCGTCCGGCCGCCCCACGACGGCGGCCTCCACCACCTCCGGATGGCGCAGCAGCGCGTCCTCGACCTCGGGACCCGCGATGTTGTACCCGGCCGAGATGATCATGTCGTCGGCGCGGGCGACGTAGCGGAAGTAGCCGTCGCCGTCGCGGACGTACGTGTCGCCGGTGATGTTCCAGCCGGCGCGCACGTAGACGTGCTGCCGCGGGTCGGTGAGGTAGCGGCAGCCGACCGGGCCGCGCACGGCGAGCAGTCCCGGCTCGCCCTCGGGCACGGGGTTGCCGTTCTCGTCCTGCACCCGCGCCCGCCAGCCCGGCACGGCCGTGCCCGTCGTCCCCGGTCTGATGTGCTCGTCGGCCGCGGAGATGAAGATGTGCAACAGCTCGGTGGCGCCTATGCCGTTGATGATGCGCAGCCCGGTTCGGTCGTACCAGGCCTGCCAGGTGGCGGCGGGCAGGTTCTCGCCGGCCGAGACACAGCGGCGCAGTGACGCGACCGCATGGGTGTCGAGCTCCTCCAGCATCGCGCGGTAGGCGGTCGGTGCGGTGAACACCACGGAGACCCGGTGCTCGGCGATCGCCGCCAGCAACTGCTTGGGGTGGGCCTGTTCGAGCAGGAGCGCACTGGCGCCGGCCCGCATCGGGAAGACGACCAGACCGCCGAGCCCGAAGGTGAAGCCGAGCGGCGGGCTGCCCGCGAAGACGTCGTCCGCGCGGGGCTTGAGGACATGCCGCGAGAAGGTGTCGGCGATCGCCAGTACGTCCCGGTGGAAGTGCATGCAGCCCTTGGGGCGGCCGGTCGTGCCGGAGGTGAACGCGATGAGCGCGACGTCGTCGGCCGCGGTGTCGACGGCCGGGTACGGGGTCTCGGGCGCCGGGCGGCGCAGCAGGTCGTCGGGGGCGTCGCCGCCGTACGTGGTGATCCGCAGGCCGGGTATCTCGGCCTTCGCCAGGTCGTCCACGGCGCGTATGTCGCACAGCGCGTGCCGCACCTCGGCGATCCCGCACACCGTGCTCAGCTCGTGCGGGCGCTGCTGGGCGAGCACGGTGACCGCGACCGCGCCCGCCTTCAGCACCGCCAGCCAGCAGGCCGCCAGCCAGGGCGTGGTCGGGCCGCGCAGCAGGACGCGGTTGCCGGGGACGACGCCGAGATCGCGGGTGAGGACGTGCGCGACGCGGTCGACGCGGGCGCGCAGCTCGCCGTACGTCCAGGACGGGCCCGCGGGCGTGTGGAACACCGGGCGGGCGGGGTCGGCGTGGTCCAGCAGCTCGGCGGCGCAGTTCAGCCGATCGGGGTAATGCAGTTCGGGCAGATCGAAGCAGAGTTCGGGCCAGTCCTCGGGCGGCGGGAGGTGGTCGCGCGCGAAGGTGTCGACGTGGGCCGAGAGGTTCATGGCGGTGCGCCCCCTTGCCGTTCTGGCCGTCGTGGTGGGCCTGGGGCCTGGCTTCCGGATCGGCCCGGCGTCGCGGGGTCTGGCACGCACTCCCCCACCGCCTCAAGGGCGTGGGGGGACCCCAGCCGCGTTGTCGTCGGTCGGCAACGCTGCGCGGTTCCCTGCAGCCGGCCTGATCCGGAAGACAGACCCCCAGCGCTCTGAGCGTATCGTGTTGGTGACGACAGTCAACGGTACGCGATACGGTCGGGGGGAGGCGCTGAGGAGAGGGGACCGGCAATGCCCGCATTCTCGCTCGAACCGGAGCAGATCGCCTGGTGCGGCGAACTGCGCACCCTGGCGGCGGAGCGGTTGCGCCCGCTCGCCGAGAAGGGCGAACCGGGGCACGTCAACCGCGCGCTCGTCGCGGAACTGGGCCGGCTCGGGCTCCTGGGGCGGCTGTTCACCTCGGGCGCCCTGGACCTCTGCCTGATGCGGGAGTCCCTGGCGTACGCCTGCACGGAGGCCGAGACCGCCCTCGCCCTGCAGGGACTCGGCGCGCATCCGGTGCACGCCTGCGGCACCCCGGCCCAGCGCGGCCGCTGGCTGCCGAAGGTCGCCGACGGTACGGCGGTGGCGGCCTTCGCGCTGACCGAACCGGGCGCGGGCTCCGACGCGGGGGCGCTGGAGCTGCGTGCCGAACCGGAGTCCGAGGGGTCCGTCACGGCCGAACCCGACGGCCCGGCCGGCTGGCGGCTCACCGGCGAGAAGTGCTGGATCTCCAACGCGCCCGAGGCCGACTTCTACACCGTCTTCGCCCGGACCACCCCCGGCGTGGGCGCGCGGGGGGTGACCGCCTTCCTGGTCCCCGCCGGCCGGCCCGGGCTCACCGGCACGGCCCTCGACATGCTCTCGCCGCACCCCATCGGTGCCCTCGGCTTCGACGCGGTGCCCGTCACGGCGGACGACGTGCTCGGCGAGGTGGACCGCGGGTTCCGGGTCGCCATGGGGACGCTGAACCAGTTCCGCCCCAGCGTCGGCGCGTTCGCGGTGGGCATGGCGCAGGCGGCGCTCGACGCGACCCTGGCGCACACGTCCCGGCGGGACGCGTTCGGCGGCAAGCTGAAGGACCTGCAGGCCGTCGCCCACCAGGTCGCCGAGATGGCCATGCGCACCGACGCCGCCCGCCTCATGGTCCACGCGGCGGCGACGGCGTACGACGAGGGCGCCCCCGGCGTCCCCCGGCGCGCGGCGATGGCGAAGCTGCTCGCCACCGAGACCGCGCAGTACGTCGTCGACAGGGCCGTCCAGTTGCACGGCGCCCGCGCCCTGCGCCGCGGCCATCTCCTGGAGCACCTGTACCGGGAGGTGCGCGCCCCGCGCATCTACGAAGGGGCGAGCGAGGTCCAACGCGGCATCATCGCCAAGGAGCTGTACCGCGACATGGAGGCAGTGGAGGAACCGCAGTGAGCACCGAGCGCGTCAACCCGCCCGAACTCTCCCCGGCGACCGGCTTCTCGCACGCCGTCGTCGCCACCGGCTCCCGGGTGGTCTTCCTGGCCGGCCAGACGGCTCTCGACGCGGACGGCAAGGTCGTCGGCGACACCCTGCCCGAGCAGTTCCGGCGGGCGCTGGCCAATCTCCTCACGGCCCTGCGCGCGGCGGGCGGTACCCCGGCCGATCTCGCCCGGGTCACCGTCTACGCCACCGATGTCGCCGCCTATCGCGTCCACGCGCCCGAACTGGGCCGCATCTGGCGGGAGTCGGCGGGCCGCGACTATCCGGCGATGGCCGTCGTCGGAGCCGTGCGCCTGTGGGACGAGCGGGCGATGGTGGAACTCGACGGGTTCGCCGTGCTGCCCTAGAAGGCTCATGAAGATCTTGGTGAGGGGCTGTCCGGTCGTAGGCCGGGCAGCCCCTGTTCGCTATGCGGTGGCCGGGGTGATTTGCCAGCTGCCGCCAGTGTGAGTGAGTCCGAGGTTGATCAGTCGGCGGA
>NZ_JBIWOE010000090.1:0-6136 GCF_044767585.1 Streptomyces sp. NPDC101225 | reverse complement strand
GGCCCTGCTTTCATGCGCCCGCGCGGCCAAGATCACCCGACCAGGGAACCTGTTCGATCAGAGCCGTCCTCATGATCGATAGGAATACGGCTTCTAAGCTGCCACCATCCGGCCGACAAAGGGACACAAGCCGTGGCTCAGCGGACAACCGAAGACCAGCCCAAAGCCCTGCCGCCCGCCCTCGAATCCATGACCCTGCTGGTCGCCGCCGTCATCGTCCACGACAAGGCCACCAACCGAGTCGTCCTCCTCCAGCGCAGCCAGAACGCCAAGTTCGCCCAGGGCATGTGGGACCTCCCCGTCGGCAAGAGCGAACCCGGCGAACCCATCACAGAGACGGCAGTGCGGGAGCTCTACGAAGAGACCGGTCTAGCCGTGAAGCCGGAAGCCCTGAAGGTCGCCCACATCATCCACGGCGCCTGGGGCGTGGAGGCCCCCAACGGCTTCCTCACCGTCGTCTTCACCACCCACGAATGGACCGGCGAACCCGAAAACCGCGAACCACGCAAACACTCCCAGGTCTGCTGGGTCGATGCCGCCGCCATCCCCGCGGAGTTCGTGGACACCACCGCCAGCGCCCTCCACCGCTACCTCGCCGGCGGTCCGGAAGTCTCCCTCGACGGCTGGCAGTAGGAACGCCGAGGCCCTCATGGGCTGCGGGTGTGAAGTTCCTCCTCCACTTTTATGCGACCTTACGGAGCGACTTTGTAGCGGTCGCTTCAGGTTCAGAGGCGGAGAGCCCCCCGCACCAACTCGGCAGCGTCGAGTTGCAAGGCGTCGGCAATCTTGAGGGTAACGCCCTACCAGGACACCTCGACAAGATCCTGTTACGAGCTTTGGGGTCGCTTCTATGGACGGAGTTTCTCCGTGGCCGTGTCAGGGGATTGACGCGCGTCGTTGGTGGCGGCGGATCCCTCACCGCGTAGTGGGCCAGGGTCCCTGTCACGGCTGGAGACTCGCCGAGGCCCAGGACGCCGGACTGTGGGCCACTGCTCAGCCCCAGAGCGATTGGCCTCATCCAGGGAATCGCTGCCCAGCGTGCGGTAGGCCCGCATGACGCCGGCGACGAACTCGGGTGACAGATCCGCATGGACCACGAGGGCCGCGAGTAGGTGAGAGCGGTTGACGTTCTCGCCAGCGGCGAGTCCTGCTGCGACCAGTTGGTCAAGGCGCTCGTTGACGGCATCTGGCCATGCGATGAGGGTATTGCGGCGTTCTGCGCGCCACAGCAGTTCCATCCTGCGCCCTCTCTGGCAGCTCATCTAGATTGAATATATATTGTTCCCATGGTCACCACGTTGCAAGCCCGACCACAGATCCACCAGGCGGAAGACTGCGATCCGCCTGCCACCGTGCGGATCTCCGGGCGCGTGCTGAAGCCCACGCCGGTGTTCGACACTTATTGGCGGTTCGCGGCTGCACGGCACCAGGTGTATCTGGCGCGCCTGGGAGAGGTCGCGGCGTCGGCAGTACCGGACCCCGTGCTCGTCCAGCACAGGTTCACCAATTGCTTCCGGGCCGCTGATCGGGTCAGCCAGTACCTGATCAGCCATGTGTCATATCGCGGCGACCAAACGTGGCAAGAAGTGTTCTTCCGCACGTTGTTGTTCAAGGTCTTCAACAAGGTTCAGACCTGGCAGTTGCTCGAAGAGCACCTGGGTGAGATCACCTGGCAGGGCTACGACTACGGGGCCGTGGACCAGGTGCTGTCACGGGCGTTCGCGTCGGGTACACGTCTGTATTCCGCCGCCTACATCACGCCGCCGCCGCATCTGGGGGAGCAGCGCAAGCATCGCAATCACCTGCGCCTGGTCGAAATGTTGATGGAACAGGGGGCCCCCGAGCAGGTGCAAGAGACTGCCTCGATGCGCGAGGCATACCAGGTGCTGTTGGGCTTTCCGGCGCTCGGCCCGTTCCTTGCATACCAGTATCTGATCGACCTCAACTACGCGGCCGGGCTGTCGTTCTCCGAGATGGACTTCGTCGTCCCCGGGCCGGGTGCCCGCGATGGCATCCGGAAGTGCTTCGGCGCCAACGCGAGCGGCATCGAGGCCGAGGTGATCCGCTACATGGCGGACAACCAGGAGGAGCACTTCGCTCGCCTCGGCCTCACCTTCAGGGGACTGCGCGGGCGCCCCTTGCAGCTGATTGACTGTCAGAACCTGTTCTGCGAGGTCGACAAGTACGCGCGTGTGGTCCACCCGGACATCGCGGGCATCAGTGGCCGCAGCCGCATCAAGCAGCTGTACCGTCCCGACAGCGCCCCTCTGACCGCCTGGTTCCCGCCCAAGTGGGGCATCAACCCGTAAGCTTTTTCAGGTCGGTTGACGGATGCCCGTGCCGTTCAGGCGGCCAGCCGGGCCTGGCCTCGCAGTACCGGCCGCAGGGCCGTGATGTCGCCCTCGATCTGGGCGTGCCCGGCGATTACCGTCAGCGCGCCGGGGCGCACCTCGGCGTGCTCTGCCAGGTAGGCCAGAAGCCGCCCCAGACCCAGGTAGTTACCGTAGGCGCGGGCCACCATGTAGTGGCTGCGGTAGAGGGCCACGGCGTGCAGGACCCGGTTGCGGTCCAGCTGGAACGAGCAGTGGCTCAGACACGGAAAGCCGCGCAACCCGTTGTCCTTGCCGGCGGCGTGTACCGGCGTGGCCCAGGTGGCTGTGTCCGTGTCGGTATCGTGGGCGCCACCTGTGAGGTCGGGAGCGGCCGGGTCGTCGGGATGAGCGATGTCCATCTCGTACGCCGCAGTCATCGGTCCCCTGCCCGCAGCCTGGCGGCGTATCCGATCAATGAGCGCGGTCAGCTGGTCCACAGGACCATGCTCCGCTGGGTAGGCCACGATGCGTCCGAAGTAGGTGCCGGTCGCATTTCCACGGTCGATGCGGCACAGCCTCGGATACATAGCCCGGTACCGGCGCACCAACTCTTCCGGGGTGCGGGAGACGGCCGCGAGTTCGGCGGGGAAGAGTGTGTTGGCCACCGTTTCGATCAGCGCATAGCCCCGCTCCTTGCGCATTTGGTCGAACTCGGCTCGCACCTGCGGATCTTCCGCCGCAGCGTTGCCGATGCGAACCAAGGTGTGCAGGGCGTCTCGCTTCGGATTGCCGGGTACGTCGAGTTTCCGGCATGCCTCTTTCCAGGCAAGCGAAGTGTTGGCCTTGTCAACGATAAAGAGCGACATCTCCGTGCTCCTGACGTTAGAGGTGTACCAGTGGGGCTGCGCGAGGGAGAACGACTAGAAGAGGAGGCATGGATCAGGCGGGCCACAGGCTCTGAACCCCGACGCGTGGGGCCTGGCGCTCCAGGGTGAAGGCCAGCAGTGCGGCGGCCCCGGGGATGGACACGGTGGCCGAGGCGGTTCCGATGAACGCATCGGTGACCTCAGCAGATCCTGAGGTGGAGGCATCGCCCAGGGAGAGCTGACCAGGCGCCTCTTCGGGGACTTGCAGTGCCGGCGGCAGCGACTCGAATTTCGCCCCGGTGTTGCCGAGGATCACGAGGTCGCTGGCATCGACCCGCACGGTGGAGCCGTGTGCACTGGTGGTGATCAGGTGAACGTGAGCCTTCCCGGGGACCGGGCAGCCCGCAAGGTCCGCCTTGATGGAGGCGGGCTTGACCCGCAGCCATTCGGTCTTCTGCGCCCGGGACAGCAGCCGCAGCCGATGCAGGTGGTTCACTGTTCCGGCGTACGACGTGCCCAGGATGCGGGCGATCCGATAGGCGTGCTCCGGGACCAGCGGACGGCGCACCCCGATCTGAGCCAGCGCGGTCTGAACGGCAGGCAGGGGCATGAGGAACCAGGCCGCGAACGCCTCCGCCACCTTTTCCTCGTCCGGCCAGGACCCATCCCCCCACGTGCGGGCACGGTCCAGCTCCTCGTCCAGCGCCGTGCCGTGCCCGGCCCGGTGGTGCCCCAACTCATGTGCTGCGGTGTGCCGTTGGGCCACGATGTCCAGGGTGGCGTTGAGCAGCACGGCGGGCCCGTTGTCCCGAGGAGCGGCGTACACCCCGAACAGCCGTGGCATGGGCCGTGCCATCCCGACGACGTCGGCGCGCTGAAGGGCGCCGTACACGTCCACGTACCCGTTGCGGTCGATGGCCAGGTCGGTGTGCTTTTACCGCCTCCATCGCGGCGACCTTGTGGGCCACGTCCCAGTTCACTCCCCGCGCTCCTGCTCCTGCTCCTGCTCGCCAGCCCGCCGGAACTTCAAGAACTCGGCGAAGCTGAGCACCTCCTCCCAGTCGCCGTCGGTCAAGCCGACGAGGGCGCGCGGCAGCCCGGCCAGCGCGTGCTCCCCCAGGTCTGCCTCCTCCTCCTTAGCAAGGAAGTAGGACACCGGCCGCATGTACAGGCGCGCGAGCTTCTTCAGCTCAAGGCTGTCTACCCGGCGTGAGCCGCGCTCGATGTCACTGACCGCCGATCGGGGGATGCCGGTCATGTCGGAGACGTGCTGCTGCGACATGCCCAGGTAGTCGCGGGTGTTGCGAAGGCGCTCTCCAAGCAGTTCGAGCTCAGGATCGCGGCCGCGGAGTGCAGCAGGTTCGGGGGTCATGACTTACGCCTCTCGTTGATCACGTTCAAGATGGTGGTGGCGAAGGTGCGCACCGACCGGGTGGAGCGAGCCGCCTCCTCGTCTGCGGGGACGCTGATGCCGTAGCGCTCCTCAATGCGGGTCAGGATCTCGACGATGAGGATGGAGTCGACGGGCAGCTCCTCGCCGGCCTCCTCCAGTTCCATCCGCAGCTCATCGGGTTCTCGGTCCTGTAGTTCGGCCAGGAACTCCACGACCACGGTGACGATGTCCTCCAGGGACGGCTCGATCGGGTGCAGGAGACTCTCCCGTCTGTCTGATTTTCCAGCATCGCTGCTCTACTATACGACACGGGGTCGAGATTCCCGACCCGCGTGCTGGATTTTCCGACAGGAGGAAGTTGTGGACCTCAACCGCTACCAGCAAGCCGCCATCAAGACCCTCCAAGAGCCCGCGCCAGGGACTGACCCCGTCGTGGTGCCCCTGCTCGGCCTCACCGGCGAGGTCGGCTCCCTCGCCACCGCCTACAAGAAGCGCCTACGTGACGGGCCGGGCCTCGCCTCAGGGAAGCAGCACCTGCGCGAAGAACTTGGCGACGTCCTGTGGTACGTCGCCGCTCTCGCCCACCGCTTCGGCCTCGACCTCGAAGATGTCGCCGCCGCCAACCTCGTCAAGATCAGCGACCGGTGGCGCACCACCCCTGCTGCCGATCGCATCACCTTCGACGCCCACTTCCCCGAGGCCGAGCGGCTCCCACGGCAGGCCACCCTCACCTTCACCCTCCAGCAGCGCGACCGCGACGGGCGTGCTATCGCCGTCCTGACCCACGACGGCGTCCCCTGCGGAGACCCGCTGACCGACGCATCACACATCGACGACGACTACCGATTCCACGACATCTTCCATCTCGCCCACGCCACCGTCCTGGGCTGGTCACCCGTCTCCCGCTTCCTGCTGCGCTGCAAGCGCAAGAGCGACCCCAAGACCGACGAGGCCGAGGACGGCGGCCGTGCCATCGCCATCGAGGAGGGCATCTCGGCCCTCGTCTTCTCCTACGCGGCCCGCCATGGGTTCTTCGAGAACGTCCGCCACATCGACCACGAACTCATCAAGACCATCGCCTCCATGACTTCCCACCTTGAAGTCAGCGTCCTGCGCTCCGCCGACTGGGAGCAGGCGATCATGACGGGATACGACGCCTGGCGGAAGCTCCGTGCCCAAGGTGGTGGAACCGTACACCTGGATCTCGACGAGCAGACCCTGACGGTCGAGTCGTAGCACAAGGCGCCACTGGATCCCAGGGCGAAGACCTACCGCTACCCCACAGGGAACGATCACTCGATTCACGAGAAGTGATCTTCAAGGCACTGAGTCGCGCCTTATCCGACCCACTCGTCACCGACTCGATTGCCCCCCCGTTACCGTTTTCGCGGCTCCGCAATGGAGCCTCCGGCCTTCGGGCCCGGCATGACTTCCCCCTCCTGTCGTTGATGATCCGGGGGGTGGTGTCACCGGGCTCAGGCCATGAGCGTTGTCCCGGTCAGGGTCAGCACCGGCTTCCAGAAGGAGCCGAATCGTCCCGCCTTCGCCGCGCGAACAGAACACCG
>NZ_JBIWOE010000089.1:0-7317 GCF_044767585.1 Streptomyces sp. NPDC101225 | reverse complement strand
ACCAAAGATGAGCGGCCTCAAGACCCCCGAATAGCCGCTGAGCTGGGAAAACGCACTCCGGAGCCGTGGGCAAACGGCCCCGGAGCCTCCTCATGTCCATCGCTACAGGTCAGCCCCCAGATTCGCTGCGGCCGTATGCCCACCAACTGTCGAACCCGGGGAACAGAGCTACAAACAAATCAAGGACGAACTCGGCTGGGCCGACTTCCAGGTCCGCTCCGACCGCGCCATCCGCCGCCACCAGACCCTGATCAACTGCGCCTTCTCCTTCTGCTGGGACCAATGGTTCGCCCCACCCGGACCCCTGGATGCCACCGCACCAGACCCGTGCCCCGACGAGGGGCCAGAGAGGGGGCCCAGACCAACCCCACCGGCCCCAACAGCCTTGCTGGCCCAGGGCCTTACGCGCCATACGTTCCTGGCTCACCCCCGCCGTCACCCTCAACCGATGGTGGCGAGCCCGGACGGACAAGGACCCACCCTCCGACCTCCAGGCCCTGATCGACGCAGTCACCACCGGACAGGGCATTGACCTCTACTGCCGAAACTAACGAACTACCGTTAGTTGGCCGAAGCAGGCTGAGCGTAGGCGCAGTGGATTGGATATAGCACCCCACTGAGCGCAGCCAATCACGCCACCCGGAACAGGCGCACCCAGCGCTCCGCTCTTGATCCAGCGAAGCGGAACCAACATAATCCTTAATGGATTGGAAATCACAACCCACGAGGCCAGGTGGCGCCATGCAGAAGAACCGCAGACCGTACGACACCCGGGGAGCCGCAAGCACAGCAGCCCCGGTCGTTGTGATCGCACCCGACAAGTTCCGAGGCAGCATGACGGCCGGCGAAGCTGCCGCCGCGTTGGCCGACGCCGTGCGAGCCGTCCTCCCGAACGCGCATATTTCCCTCTTCCCCATGTCCGACGGGGGTGAAGGCACCATCGAGGGACTCCGGTCCGCCGGTGCGGAGATCCGGGGGCGCCAGGTGTCCGGCCCTCTGGGCCAGCCGGTATTCGCGCGCTGGGCGCAGCTCGGCACCGTCCACTACGTGGAAGCCGCTCAGGCATGCGGCCTCGAACTGGTCACCGCGGACGAGGAACGACGCGCAGTCCGCGCAACCAGCTTCGGTGTCGGTGAACTCCTGCGTACCGCGGCCGAGGGATCACCGCGGCGGATCGTCGTCGGGCTCGGCGGGACGGCCAGCACCGACGGTGGATTCGGAATCGCATGTGCCCTCGGCTACGGCTTCCTCGATCGCCACTGTCGTCCGCTCCCGGCGCATCCGGACTCGCTCTCCCAAGTGTGGGAAATCGTGCCGCCAGCCGGTGCCCCCCTGGGCGACACCGAACTGATCGCAGCCACCGACGTGGACAACCCACTTCTCGGCGAGGAAGGGGCAGCAGCCGTCTTCGCTCCTCAAAAGGGCGCTTCGCCGGAGGAGGTCGACGAACTCGAATCGCGGCTCGTCGGCTGGAGCGCGGCCATCTCCCGCAGCTTCGGCCGCGATGTCGCCGGACTCCGGGGAGCGGGTGCGGCCGGCGGCATCGCGGGCGGGCTCATGGGGCTGTGCCACGCCCGCACAGAGCCTGGCGCGCGCCTCATGATCGACCTGCTCGGCGTTCCCCATGCCGTCCGAAGAGCCGATCTCGTCATCACGGGCGAGGGCTCGTTGGACGCCCAAACGGTCAGGGGCAAGGTACCCGTGTCGGTCGCCCGGCTGGCCCGTGCGGCAGGAGCGAACGTCATCGCTGTCGCCGGTCGGATCGACAGGACGAACGCTCAAGTGGAGCACCTTTTCGACGCGATGGGCGAACTGAGCGCGGAGACTCGTACTGGCGAGGATTCCTTCAACGACGCCGTCGCACTCGCTGAGCGGCTTACCCGACGGCTCGTCACGGATTGGTTCAGGAGCACCTGGGGAACTGGATCGCGGCATGACAGCGACCGAAGCATCGCACCACCAGGCGTCCCGTGCGAGCGACCGCGAGCAGAAAGCGCAGGTCGTCTGCACGAAGTCGACGGGGATCGACCGTACCGCGGTCGGCCTCCCGAAGAGGGGCCGCAGTGTTGTCAGTTGAGGGGGAGCGGGGATTCACGAGACCACGCTAACTCCATTTCTGCACATCCCGTCTGCGGGAGCTGAAGAACGCTGGGCTGCATCCACGGGTGTTCTCCGGCACGGTGCCCGGCCCGACGGCCGACTCCCTGGTCTCAGGGCTGCGGGTGCTGCACGAACACAAGGCGGACGCGGTGATCGGGTTCGGTGGCGGCAGCCCGATGGACAGTGCCAAGGACCTCGCCCTGCTGGGCGTACAGGGCGGCCACATGCGCGACTACAAGGCACCCCGCGTCATTCTTGGCCGCGCGCTCCCCGTGGTCGCGGTGCCCACCACGGCCGGCAGCGGATCCAAAGCGCCCCAGTTCACCGTCATCACCGACAATGCCTCGGCCGAGAAGATGCTCTGCTCGGGGCCGGCGTTCCTGCCACTCGCCGCCGTGGTCGACGTCGAGCTGACCATGTCGATGCCGCCCCGGCTCACCGCCGACACCGGCGTCGACGCACTCACGCACGCGGTCGAGGCGTACGTCAGCCGGGAGTCCAACCCATTCGCGGCCAGCCTCGCGCTCGCCGCGATCGGGACCATCGGCCGCCATCTGTGCCGTGCCTACACCGACGGCGGCGACGTCGAGGCCCGGGAAGCGATGACGCTCGCAGCCACCCAGGCCGGCATCACCTTCTCCAACACCAGCGTGGCGCTCGTCCACGGCATGAGCCGCCCGATCGGCGCGCACTTCCATGTCGCCCACGGCCTGTCGAACACCATGCTGTTCACCGCGGTGACCGCCTTCTCCGTACCCGCCGCGCACAGCCAGTACGCCGACTACGCCCGCGCGCTCGGAGCCGCTACTGTCCAGGACAGCAACGCATCGGCCGCCGGCAAACTCGTCGATGCGCTGCGCACCCTGTGTGCAAACCTGAAGGTGCCCACACCCGCGGCCCACGGCATCGACAAGGACGAGTGGACCCGCCTGACACCGCTCATGGCCGAGCAGGCAATCGCGTCCGGGTCCCCGCCAACGATCCGCTGGTCCCCACCGCGGAGGAGATCCAGTATCTCTACGCGCAGATCTATGCCTGAGACACCTGGAGCGGACCCGCATCGTCGAAGGCCGGATCACCGGCAAGGCGCAGACCGCCGCCGGGCTGGGCAGAGCTGGTCACTGTATGTCCAGCAGCACCTTGCCCATCGCTCCTCGTTCCAGGGCTTCGTGAGCTCGCGCGGTCTCCTCCAGCCGGTAGCGCAGCAGCGGGAGTCCCGCTTCGTCACCCACGGGCAAGGCGCCCGAGCGGAGCGCATCGTCCACAGCCATGAGCGCCCGCGCCTTGGCGGTCTCGTGCATCTCGAATGTGATCAGGAACTGATAGCGCAGGTTGCGGAACATGTGGGGACCCACTGGGAGCGACAATTCGCTGCCCCCCGTGTCGGCGTACACCGCGACGCACCCGTGTGCATGCGCCACTGCCGCGTTGAGGGCGGCGTTCTGCGCGGGGGCCACTTCGACAATGACGTCGACGCCCTGTGGAGCGAAATCACGGATCTTCTGCTCGGTGTCCGACCGCCCGCGGAGAACCACCGCGTCGGCCCCGGCCGCGGATGCGAGCTTCGCCTTCTCTTCGGTGCTCGCAGTCGACACCACGCGAGCGCCGGCCCATCGGGCCAGTTGGATCGAGGCATGTCCTACGGCGCCTGAGCCCCCGGACACCAGCACAGTGGCCCCGGAGAGCGCTCCCTCCTCAAGGCGCGCGGGGGCGTCTTCGTGCACTGTGAGCGCACGATGCGCCGTCATCGCCGGAATCCCGATCGCTGCTCCTGTGTCGAAGGAGATTCCGTCCGGCAGCGGAACGGCAAGGTGCTCCGGCACCACGGTGTACTCCTGCGCGGTTCCTGTCGACCGACGAAAGGCTGCTTCCCGCAGCCAGACGCGCTGCCCCTCCCGCAGCTTCCGCACTCCGAGGCCCACGGCGTCGATCAGTCCGGCGCCGTCGTTATGAGGAACCACCTGCGGGAACGGCGTGGGCTCCCCTCGGCCTTCACGGAACTTGTAGTCCACCGGGTTCAGTCCCGAAACCACCACCTTGACCCGGACCTCGCCCTGCCCGGGCTGGGGCACCTGGCGTTCGACCAGGTGCAGTACCTCTGCCGCGGGTCCAGTCCTCTCGTACACGACGGCTCTCATCATCACGCCTCTCAGTCATTGGCTTCCTCCCACTCCTGGAGGACCGGGGCGGACGTCGAGCGGTGTCCTGCCCTGCGGGTCTCCGCCGTGGGAACAGGGCGCGAACGAGCCGAAGTGTCGGCTCGTCCAGCGCGTGACGTTGCCGGTCGGTCGCCGACATCGCGTTGCGGTCGACCCGCTCCTGCCACGGAAAGCGGCAGGGGTCCGCTTTCGGCCCGGCAGGACAGGTCTTCGGCAATGTCGTCTTACGTGGTCTCCCGCAGCCCGGGCACGAGCAGCCGGTCGAAGACAAGGCTGAAGAAGGCGTCGAACGGCGTCGCCGAGCGGCTGCTTCGAGCTGCCACGAGAGCTCCTTCCCAGGCGGACAGCAGGAAGACCGCGGTCGTATCCGGGTCGACCGTCGAGTCGATGTCCCCGGTCGTGATCGCGTCGCGCAGCGCCCCGGCCAGGGCACGGCTCCACTGGTCGAATCCTTCGCAGATCCTGCAGCGCAGCGCAGTGCTGTGGTCGGCCACCTCGGCACCGAAGTTACCCAGCAGACAGCCGCGGGTGAAACCGTACTGTTCCTGCTCATCACGCAAGAACTCGAAATGTGCGCGAAGTCGCACCAACGGTTCGACGGATCGGTCGGACAGCTCGTCCAGACGCCTGGTCTCCCCGTACAGTTCGAGGATGGTGAGAGCCAGGGCTTCCTTGCTCTCGAAGTGGTTGTAGAACGACCCTTTCGGCACGCCGGCCGCCTCGGTGATGTCCTTGACGCCGGCCGCGTTGTAACCGTGCGTGTGAAACACGTCTGCCGCCGCGTTGACGATCTCTTCGCGCATGCTTCGCCTGGCCATGAGCACCTCCGTCATCCAATATGAGCAGTCGTCTTCCCTTTGTGTCAACCATGGAGGATCGCCTTGACCCGCTTCAAGATGACCGGTCACTATGGGACTCGGCGGGTGTGGCCCACAGGGCTGAGCGCCGGCTTGAGCCCTTGCCGCCCACTGCGGCCCGCCGATCGCCACCGATCAGAGATCCGCATCCACGGAGGGTTTCCATGTCCCAATACCGAGCTGTCCAAGTCACCGGCTCACGCGTCTTCTCCACCGTCCAGCGCGCCCTGGAGGCGCCGCGGCCCGGCTTTGTGCGCCTGCGGGTCGAGGCATGCGGGGTGTGTCACTCGGACGCGCTGGCCGTCGAGGGGCTGCGGGCCGACCCGTCGGCGCCCGTCGTTCCCGGCCACGAGATCGTCGGCGTGATCGACGAGGTGGGCGAGGGCGTCAGCGCCTGGCGTGTGGGAGAACGTGTGGGCGTCGGGTTCCTTGCCGGGCACTGCGGCGAGTGCGAGCCCTGCCGACGCGGGATCTTCGTGCACTGCGAGAACCAACAGCAGATGGGTACGACGGTCGACGGCGGCTACGCCGACTATGTGATGGCCCAGGCAAACGGCCTCGTCCGCATCCCGGAAGGGCTTTCCCCCGTGGAGGCCGCGCCGCTGCTGTGCGCCGGACTGACCTCCTTCATGGGGCTGCGATCCATCGACGCAGAGCCCGGAGCCCTGGTGGCAATTCAGGGCATCGGTGGACTCGGCCACCTCGCGCTCCAGTACGCCGCGAAGCTCGGCTATCGCGTCGTCGCGATAGCGCGCGGCAGGGAGAAGGAAGAGCTGGCGCGCTCGCTCGGCGCCGACTACTACATCGACAGCATCGCCGAAGACCCGGGTCGGGAACTGCAGGGTCTGGGCGGCGCCGCCGCCGTCGTCGCCACGGCAGCAAGCGGGCCGTCCATGTCGCCTCTTGTGCCCGGACTCCGGACTCGGGGCCAGCTCGTCGTACTCGGTGCCGACGCCGAGCCCATCGCTGTCCAGACAGCAGACCTCGTCTTTGGCAGCCGCACGATCACCGGACGCCTCACGGGCACACCGATCGACAACGAGGACAACCTTCGCTTCAGCCTCGCGCACGGCATCCGGCCGACAACCGAGGTGATGCCGCTGTCCGACGCCCCCAAGGCATACGAATACATGATGGCTGGGAAGGCCCGATTCCGCGTCGTCCTCGACACCTTGGCGTAGCCCACCGCTCCAACCGGACAGCAAAGGGCCGGAGTTCAACGGCGAGGGGGCCGTGAATACCTGTTGCACCACCCCTCGGATTGGACGTGCAGCACGAATGCAGGCTTGACGGCCATGACCGCCTCACCCGTCACCTTCCACAGGAAGTCGACATAAGCAAAACACTTATGGCTATGTTATGGTCAAGTCTCTGCCGACAGGGTTCGTGGCGCCCGGCGACACCCCGCGACCGCGCGGCTCCTGTGCAGCCTCGTTCCCGGTACCGGATAAGGAACAGTGATATGAGTCTTCAACTAGGCGACGTGGCGCCTGACTTCGTGGCCGTCACGGCGACGGGAGAGCTGCGGTTCCATGACTGGCTGGGAGAAGGCTGGGGCATTCTCTTCTCGCACCCCGCCGACTTCACTCCCGTTTGCACGACGGAGCTTGGCACGGTTGCCAAACTGGAAAAGGAGTTCGCGAAGCGCAATACCAAGGTCGCTGCTGTTTCGGTTGACAGCGCAGAAGACCACCGCGTCTGGGCGGAGGACATCGCCGAAACTCAGGGCGCTGCAGTGAATTACCCCATGATCGCTGATGCAGACCGTAAGGTTTCCGAACTCTACGGCATGATCCATCCCAATTCATCGGACACCGCGGCAGTTCGGGCCGTCTTCATCATCGGGCCGGACAAGAAGATCAAGCTGACGCTGACCTACCCGGCCAGCACGGGTCGCAACTTCACCGAGATACTTCGGGTACTCGACTCGCTGCAGCTCACGGCCGAGCACCAGGTCGCCACGCCTGCCGACTGGGAGCAGGGACAACAGGTCATCATCACTCCCGCCGTCAGCGATGAGGAGGCCGCAGTTCGTTTCCCCGGATTCCGTGCCATGAAGCCGTACCTGCGCCTGACGGACCAGCCGAAAAACGCCTGAGTCTCCTGAGAAGCTGTTGTCTTTCCGGGTGTGATCGGTGCGTTTCCGCTGGTCGGGGATAGCAGTGGTGATTCCGTGGGAGTGGTGGCCTGTCGGGTTGTCG
>NZ_JBIWOE010000088.1:0-9883 GCF_044767585.1 Streptomyces sp. NPDC101225 | reverse complement strand
CCCGGACCGACATCAGCCCCCGTCAGGGCAGACAGAAGCACCTTCGGCGCGCACCACAGGATTTACCACGCCCCCGGCGCGCACCGAAGGTGCGCTGCGTCGCTGACCTGCGGAAACGTCAGGCGCTCCGGCGGTGGCGGAGCGGTTTCGCGCCCTGGGCGCCCGGCGCGCCGACGGCGTTCGCCCCCGCGTCGTCGGCCGGCCGTGAACGCCCCCTGACCGCCCGACGTATACGACGGGGTGAACGCCCACGTCCACCACCGGCCCGATGCCCGCGTGAGCTCATGACGGAGCGCGGGCACGGGAGCGGTGCCGGTGCGGGCCGGGCCGGCCACGCGGGGGCGTGCGCGCGGGCCGGTCTCTTCGCCGTGCTCGGAACGCCGCTCGCGGCGTTCGGGCATCACGCGATCGCCGACGGCGCCGTGCCGTGGCGTCCGGTCGCCCTGCTGATGGTGTCGCAGTTCGTGGTCGTGTGGCCCCTTGCCCGACGCCGCTGCACCCCCGTGGCGACGGTCGCGTGCATGCTGGCGGTCCAGGGCGTCCTGCATCTCACGATGTCCGCCTCGGCCGGAGACGGACACGCCTGGCACCACGGCGGCCCGGCCATGACGATCGCGCACACGCTCACCGCCCTGCTCGTGGCCCGGCTCGTGCACCGGGCCGATACGTGCGTGACCGGCGCCCTCGGCCTCCTTCGCACCCTGGCCCGGGCCACCGCGTCCGCCATGGCCGCGGTCCGGCCGCGGTCCGTCCGCGTCCCGGACCGCGCGCCGCCGCGCCGCTCCGGCGCTCCGGGTGCCGTTCACGACGGACCCGGGCGGCCGCGGGACCTCGTACTGGAACACACGGTGGTGCGCAGAGGCCCACCGGACGGGAAGCACCCACGGTCCCTCGCCGGCCCCGGCACGACCGGGTCCGGTCCTTCCCGTTCCAGCAAGGAGTTCCCCTGTGCCCATCCGTCGACCGGCCCGTGCGGGCCGCCGTGTCGCCGTCGTCGCCGCCGTCTCCCTGACGGCGGCCCTCGCGCTCGTCCCACCGGCGGCCGCGCACGCGGAGGTGGAGGCCGACACCCCGCGGGCCCTCGCGACCGACGTCACGCTCACCTTCGTGTCGGAGGCGGAGTCCCCCTCCGGGGGCTTCACCCGGCTGCGCGTCGTCCTGCCCGAAGGCATCGCGCCCGCTGACGTGCGGCTCGACGACGCCCCCGAGGGGTGGAGGATGACCGCGGCCGACGACGGCTACACCCTCGCCGGTCCGGCGCTCGATCCCGGTGTGGACGCCGAACACTCGATCAAGGTCAAGCAGCTCCCGGACGCGAAGGAGCTGGCGTTCAAGACCGTCGAGACCTACAGCGACGGCAAGGTCGCGCGCTGGATCGAGCTGTCCGACGGCGGTCCGGAGCCGGAGCAGCCGGCCCCGGTGCTGAAGCTCAGGGCGGCGGCCGCCGGTGCGGCGTCGCTCTCACCGGACCCCGCCGCCACCGGCGCGAGCCCGAGCGGCACTGCGGCGGCCGCCGGGACGCCCACGCCCCCGGCCGCGGACACCGCCGACGGGAAGGGCCCGGGTGCGTCGTCCGGTCTTGTCGTCGGTGGTGTCCTCGCGGTGCTGCTCGTGCTGGGCGGTGGTGCCTGGTGGCTGGTCGGGCGCCGTGCCGCCTCGGCGCGGGAGTGAGCGCGCGGTGGTGTGCCGTGGCGCCCGCCCGGCACACCACCTCCGGTGCGTCGGCTCCGGCGCGTGGTCCGGGACGTCGCCGAGGTGCGGGGACGCCGGGGTGCGGCGCAGCGCCGGGCGCCGCGCCCCGCCGAAGCCGGCGCCCACCGCCCCGGCTCAGCGGACGTACGGCGTACGGTGCGAGGCGGTGCTCAGCCGGATCCGGACGCGGGCCGTGCGGGGCGCCACGGTCCGGCCCGCCTCCTCGGTGAGCGCCTGCAGCGCGGGCAGCACGGCGGCGGGCGGGGTGTCCGCCTCCAGCCAGATCCGCAGGCCGACCTCCAGCCGGTCTCCGGCGCGGGGCAGTATCCGGGCGCGGCAGCGGGCCACGCCGGGCACGGACGCCGCGCGGCAGGACAGGGCCTCGGCGAGCGCCCGGGGGCGGACCGTTCCGCCGGGGGAGGCGACGGCGAGCCTTCGGCGTGGGCCGGAGCGGAGTTGAGCCAGGGCCCACCAGGTGAGCAGCACCGTCAGGGCGGTCGCCACGGCGAGGACGGAGGGCGTCCACCAGCTCTCGCCGCGCAGCCGCGTCAGTTCGCCCCGGTCCAGGAGGGCGGAGCCCGCGGCCGGGGCGGGCCACCAGGACGGCAGCCGGGCCGCGACCGCGGCGTCGGTGGCGGCGAGCCAGGTGCCGGCGACCAGGAGCCCGAGTCCGGCGGTGCCGAGGACCGTGCGGTTGACGGCCGTACGAGGACGCGGCATCACCGGCCGCCTTCCGTGGCGAGGCCGGAGACGGGCACCGGGTCGGCCGTGGCCCTGACCGCCGTGGACCCCTTGTCACCGCCCCCGGCTCGCGCGTCCCGCCCGCCCGGCCCCGGATCCAGCACGACGGACAGCCGCAGTCCGCGACGCAGCCGGCAGGCGGTCAGCGTGTCGTGTGCGGCCGCCGAGACGGCGGCATGCGCGGTCTCCCGGCCACCGAAGGCGACCCGGGCCCGGACCCTGGCCCGACGGCCCCGTACCCGCACCCGTACCGCCGTGATCCCCTCGACGCCCGCCACCGCGTCACGGACCAGGCCCGCCACCGCCGAGCGGTCCACCGTCGCGTCGAGCCGGGGGGTCCGGGTGTGCACCGTGCACTGGTGAGGGTGCCCGGGGGTGAGAGCGAGCACGACCATCCAGACACCGGCCAGGGCCGTCAGCCCACCCCCGGCGACCACGGCGGGGTCGCCGGGGCCGTGCCCGGACAGCCAGTGCACGGCCGCGGTACGCCATCCGCCGGCCGGCAGCCTCGCGAGGTGCACCCGGATCAGGTCGAGGGCCAGGGCACCGCAGGCCACGGCGGCGGCCCAGGCGAGCAGGGCGACCGGCACCCGGCGCTGCGACCACCGGCGCCGGGGCGTGCGGCGCCCGGCCGACGGCGGCGCGGCGTCCTGCGCCGGAAGGGGGAGCGCGGACGCGGAGGGCACGGCGAGCGAGGTGACGTGGATGCGTGCCACCGGGACGTGCAGTCCCGTCAGCCGGCCGGTGCGCCGCGCCACATGCCTCTGCACGTCCCGCACGGTGTCGGCCAGCGGCGCCGGATAGGGCAGCGTCACGCCGAGGGAGACCTCGGCCGTTCCGCCGCGCACGGAGGTCGCCGCGCCCGTCGTCCGCACCCGGTCCCGGCCGGGCAGGGCCTCGGTGGCGGCCCGCTCGGCGATCCGGCGCACGGCCCGCTCGGACACGGTGGTGGTGCCCCGCCGGGCCGCGGCGGTCATCGGCGGCTCCGCTCGAACGCGTCCCGCACGTCCTGGACGCCGCCACCGCCCTCGGCCCACCGGCCCAGGGCCCAGCCCAGGCCACCGAGCGCGGCCACGAGCAGAAAGGCCCCGAAGCCTCCGAAGTACCCGGCGAACGCCAGGGCCATACCCGCGATCATCCCCACGAACGGTGTGCGCATCCCCGTCCACCTCTCACCCGGATCCACTCCTGCCGGTCTGCGTGTGCGGACGCCGCTACTCCACGCGGGCGTCGGCCGCCGGCGCGGACTCCTCCTCGTCGGGCAGGCGGACGTCGTTGACCGTGACGTTCACCTCGACGACCTCCAGCCCGGTGATGCGCTCGACCGCGGAGACGACGTTCTCGCGCACGTCCCGGGCCACGTCCATGACGGGCACTCCGTACTCGACGACCAGGTCGAGATCGATGGCGGTCTGCCGCTCGCCCACCTCGACCTTCACCCCGCGCCCCACGTTGGGCCGGCCGCCGGGCACCCGGTCGCGGACGGCGCCGATGGTGCGCGAGAGGCCGCCGCCCATGTCGTACACGCCGGGGATCTCCCGGGCCGCGATGCCCGCGACCTTCACGACGACGACGTCGGCGATCGACGTCCGGCCCCGGTCGGCGGCCGGCTGGCCGGCGCCCGCCGTGCCGCCGGACACGGCCGTCGTGTTCTGCGCCGGCCCGCCCGTACGCGGCGCCGACACGTCCTTGACGGCGGGTGCGGTCTCTGTGGTCATGGCACATCCCTCTCTGTCGCTGCCGGGTTGCTCTCACTTCCTTGGACCCGTCCCGCCCGGATCTGTGACGCGGACATCCGGAGAACTTCACCTGGGGGAGGGGACCGGCGGCCGGACACGGCCGACGGCGCCGCCATCACGTCCGTCCATGGCGGCGCCGTCCCCCTGCCCCGCAGGCAGGCCCTGGTGTCAGCTGCTGGGCATCAGCACGCTGTCGATGATGTACACGTTCGCGTTGGCGGTCTTGACGTTGCCGCAGACGACCTTGGCGGACTTGTTGACGGTGTAGGACTCGCCGGAGCCGGACGTGGTGAGCTTCGACTTCTCCAGGGTGTCGAAGGAGCCGTTCTCCAGGTCCTTGGGCGCGAGCTTCTGGCCGACGACGTGGTAGGTGAGGATCTTCGTCAGCTCGGCCTTGTCGTTGAGGACCTTGTCGAGCGTGGCCTTCGGGATCTTGGCGAAGGCGTCGTTGGTCGGCGCGAACACCGTGATGTTCTGGGCGTTGTTGAGGGTGTCGACCAGCCCGGCCTTCTTCACCGCCGTCACCAGGGTGGACAGGGCCGGGTTGTTGGACGCGGCCGTGGCGACCGGGTCCTTGGCCATCCCGTCGAAGGAACCGGCGCCGCTGGTGGGCACCGCGGAGCAGGCGGAACCGAAGGGCTGGTCCGCCGAGGCGGTGCTGCCGGAGCCCGTCATGCCGTCGTCCGACGCGGAGGCGGACGCCGACGCCTTCGAGGAGGTGTCGGACTTGGCGGAGTCGCTGCCGCTGTCGGAGCAGGCGCTCAGGGCCAGCGGCAGGACGGCCGCCGCGGCCAGGGTGACGGCGGTACGGCGGATACGGGTGCTCATGGGGTTTCTCCTGTGGGTCACGGCAGCCGGTGCTGCCTTCCGGGGCAAGGGGACAGGTGGTCTTGGGGTTCAGTCGACGGTGACGACCACGGAGTGCCATCCGCTGGCGCCGTCGGGGATCGTGCGGGTGCGCCGGTCGGTCTGCACCTGGCCGGTGCGGTCCGTGGCCCGGACGGTGAGGGTGTGGCCGCCCTTGGTGGCCTGCCAGGGGAAGGACCACTGGCGCCAGGTGTCGGCCGTGTCCTCGGCGGCGAGGCGGGCCTCCTGCCAGGGGCCGTCGTCGACGCGGATCTCGACCTTGTCGATCCCGCGGTGCTGGGCCCAGGCGACCCCGGCGACCATGACCGTGCCGGCTTTCGGGCGGGCGAACGGCTTGGGCGTGTCGATGCGGGACTCGGTCTTGATGGGTGCCCTGCGCGCCCAGCCGCGCTTGACCCAGTAGGGGTCGTAGGAGTCGAAGGTGGTGAGCTCGATGTCCTTGATCCATTTGCAGGCGGAGACGAAGCCGTACAGGCCGGGCACGACCATGCGCACGGGGAAGCCGTGGGTGAAGGGCAGGGGCTCGCCGTTCATGCCGAGGGCGAGCAGCGCGTCGCGGCCGTCCATCAGGTCCTCGACCGGGCTGCCGATGGTCATGCCGTCCACCGAGCGGGCCACCAGCTGGTCGGCCGGGCCGCCCTTCGACGGGGGCTCGACCCCGCATTCGGCGAGCAGGTCGGCCAGGCGGACGCCGATCCAGCGGGCGTTGCCGACGTAGGGTCCGCCGACCTCGTTGGACACACAGGTCAGCGTGATGTCCCGCTCGACCAGCTCACGCCGCAGCAGGTCCTGGAAGGAGAGGGTGAGGGGCCGTCGTACGCCCTTGCCGTGGATGCGCAGCCGCCAGGACGTCGCGTCCACCTTGGGGACCACCAGCGCGGTGTCGACCCGGTAGAAGTCACTGTTCGGCGTGGTGAAGGCGCTGACCCCCGGGATGCGCAGCCCGGAGCCCTTGGGCACGGGGCGGGCGGGTGAGGACGGTGCGGGCAGCACCGTGTCGCGGCGGGAGGCGACCGCGCTCCGGGCCCGTGAACCGCTCAGCGACCGGCCCAGCACACCGGCGGCGGCCGACGCGGCGGCCGCCGCCGTCGCGGTGATCACGAACCCGCGCCGGTCCCATTCGGCGGCGGCGGGCGGTGTGCCCGGCAGGGGGGTGTCCGGAGCCCGGGGTGCGAGGCGACCGGCGAGCAGATACAGCAGACCGGCGCCGGCGACGGCGCCCGCCGTCGAGGGCAGGGCGTCGAGCACCCCGGTCGCGTCGGGCCTGTTCGTCGCCGCGACCGCGCCGACGGCACCGAACAGCAGTACCCCGGCCGCGCCCGTGCGCCGGAAGCGGAGCGCGACCACTCCCAGCAGCAGCGCGAAAATCTCGAGCACCGCGAGAATTCCGAGCTGGAGAACGAGTTTGTCGTCGGTGCCGAAATGCCGGATCGCCCAGTCCTTCACGGCGGCGGGCGTCCGGTCGATCGCGGCGCCTCCGACGGCCACGACCGGTCCGGCCTGCGGACGGACCGCACCCGCCACCAGTTCGGCGACCGCGAGCGCGGCGAAACCGGCCAGCGTGCCGCTGAGGGCTCCCAGCGCCAGCAGGCCCGGCCGGATTCGGCGTTGCGTCTCGTTCTCGGTCACGTGGGGAATCCGGTTCCGGAGTCCGGGCGGATTGGTCGTTCCCACGATCGAATGAATGGTCTTCCCGGACCAATCCACGGGTGCTTCGGCTACGGATCACAAGGAAATTCGAAGGAATTCGCCCGGCGTCGGTTCCCGCCGCCGGGTGGAATCGCGTCGTCCTCCCCGGGCAGCCGCGTCACAAGGGCGGCGGGGTGGTGTCCCACCTTCAGGAGACCGGACGAGAGGAGCCGCGCAGTGGCGGGGGCCCGCAGACCGAGCGCACCACCGGACACCAGGGACACCGGCGACGGCGGTGACGGCGTGGACGACACCGACGACGACCTGCTCGCGGTCCGCGCCGCGGAAGGCGACGAAGACGCCTTCGCCCTGCTCGTCCGGCGGCACGCTCCGGCGCAGATCCGGCTCGCCACGAGTCTGCTCGGCACCGCGAGCGAGGCGGAGGACGCCGTCCAGGACGCCTTCCTCAGCGCCTGGCGGCGGCTGCCGGAGTTCCAGAGGCGTTCCTCCTTCGGCACCTGGATGTACCGGATCGTCACCAACCGGTGCCTGAACGTGCTGCGGGCGCGCAGGCCGGCGGCCCCGCTGGAGGCGGCGGGGGACGTCGCCGCGGCCGAGCACAGCACCTCCCCGGTCCGTATCACCGAGGCCCGGGACGCGGTCCGTGAACTGCGGGAGGCGCTCGACCTGCTGTCGGCCGAACAGCGTGCCTGCTGGGTGCTGCGGGAACTGGACGGCCGGTCCTACGAGTTCATCGCGGACGCGGTCGGCATCAGTCAGGAGGCCGTCCGCGCCCGGGTCTTCCGCGCACGCCGTTGTCTGACACAAGCACTGGGGGCCTGGCGATGAACGCCCGCACCGACCCGCCGAACAGCTCCTCCGGTCAGGGGGGCGACGACGAACTCCTGCCGTGTGGAAGGCTGTTGTCGCAGACCTGGGACGCCTGGGAGCGGCGCACCGACGACGCCCACGCCCGCTTCTGCCCGCACTGCCGGCAGGCCGTGAGCGGACTCGACGAACTCGAGTCCGTGGTGCGCGGCCTGCGCCGGGAGGCGGCGGGCACCTCTCCCTACGATCCCGAGCCACTGACCCGACGCGTGATGGACGTCGTCCGCCTGGAACTGCGCCCGGGCCGCCCGCTTCCCCTCGGCGATCCCACCCACGGCCTGTGGATCATGGAGACGGTCGCGGCCCGCGCGGTGCGCGCGGCGGCCGAGAGCGTCCCCGGCGTGCGGGCGGGCTCCTGCCGTCTGCTGTCCGCGGGCGCGGACCAGGCCGTCGGGGTCCGCCTGGACATCCACGCGCCGGCCGGCGCTGCGCTGCCGGACATCGCCGCCCGGGTGCGCGAACGGGTGTGGGAGGCCGCGGACCGCGAACTGGGCATGGTCATAGCGGTCGTGGACATCCGTGTCACCGACGTGGTGCCCGCCCGGGCCGACGACGAGCAGGAAGGCCGTACGCCATGACCGCCCACCGCACGACCACCGCGCACGCGACGCTCGTGGGGGAGGTCGCCACCGTCGTGGAGAGCGTGCCGGGGGTGGCCTTCCTCAGGCCGGGGCTGGCCGACCGGCTGCGCTCGGCGCGGTCCCGGCCGGCGCCGCCCGCCGGCCGGGACCGGTCCGCCGGTGTGCGGTTGACCCTGCCGGACGACGGTGGCTCCTGGTGCGTCGAGATCCACGTCGTCGTGGACCGGCGGGCGCGGGCGCTCGACGTGGCCCGTGCCGTGCGGGCCGAGGTCGCGGGCCATCTGGCCGCGGTGGGGCCCGAGCGGCCCGCGCCACGGGTCACCGTGACGGTCACGGGCCGCGTCTGAGGACCCGGACCGGCGTCACACGTGCGGGGGAGGCACGGTGGCCACCAGGTGCTCCACGGCGATCCACACCCCGACCGCGGCGCTCATGAGCCGGAACCTGCGCAGCCGGCCGGGCGCGACCGGATCGGGTCCCGGGCCCACCGGCAGTCCGGCCGGCGCCGGGGCCCGTCCGGGCAGCACCGGCGTCTCGCCGGACGCCGGCCGCTCAGGGCGTCCGGTGACGGGCAGCGGGCGGGCGGCGGGAGCGGGCACGGCGCACGCGCGGCGTCGGGTGCGCGGGGACCGAGGCGCGCCGGAGGGCGGGCTGCCGCCGTCCGCCGGAGCGGGCACCAGCCCGTGCGCCAGACCACCGAGGAACGCGGCATAGGCGGCCCGGCGCCGACCGGTCGGTGAGGTACGGCCGGTTTCCCAGGACCGCACCGTCGCCGCGGTGACCCCGAACGACCGGGCCACCTGTTCCTCGGTGAGCATCCAGGCCCGCCGGAGCCTCACCCGCTCCTGCGGGGCCGGCAGCGGGGCCTTTCCGTCACGGCGGCGGGGATGGGACGGCATGGGGTGCGGAGTCGGAAGATCGATCGTCATGACCGTACGACAATCCGCAACCGCTCATGTGACGGGATGCGGCGAACAGCACCCGTATGCCGTAGCGGAGCCGGAGCCGGAGCCGGAGCCGGAGCCGGTCAGCCGGGGAAGCTCATCAGGGCGACAGGAGCGGAGGTGGGCTGCCGCGAACCGCCGGTGGGTTCGACCGTGACGCCCATGCCCGACGCCCCGTCGACGGCACCCGTCATCAGCACGGCCTGGTTGCCGCGGCCCGGGTTCATCAGTCCGGCCGGCCGCATGGTGCCGCCGTCGTCGAACCAGAGCTCGTACACCTTCCCGGCCGGTGGAGCGGTCATCCCGGACACCGTGAACACGGCTCTGTCCCGGCTGCGCGAGACGGTGACGGCACCGGTGGCGCCGCCGGCCAGTTCGGCGGCGCGGGTCCGGGCGTCCGGGGCGGCCAGCACGGCGGCGATCTCGTCCGAGGTCCGGGTGGCAGCGTGCGCCCGGGCGCGTGCGTCCTGTGCCTGCTGGTGCTGCCATACGGTCGTCCCGGCCAGCGCGGCCACGGCGGCGAGGCAGGCCGCCAGCGCCCACCGGGACAGCGCCCGGGCCCGCAGGCCGGCCCGGAGGACCCGCGCCGGAGCCGACCCGCCGGGTGTCTCCTGGCGGACGGTGCCGATCCCGCGCAGGACCCGCGCGCGCAGTTCCGGAGCGGGCCGGGCGGCGACCGCCAGCCCCAGCCGGGCGGCCGTCTCGCGCAGTTCGGCGGTTTCCTGGGCGCACGCCTCGCAGGTCGCGAGGTGGCGTTCGAAGGCGGCGCACTCCTCGTCGGACAGGGCGTGCAGGGCGTAGG
>NZ_JBIWOE010000087.1:0-11281 GCF_044767585.1 Streptomyces sp. NPDC101225 | reverse complement strand
GGGCGTGCCTCCGGCGATTGGCCGGCGGGGCGCGGGGGCGGCCCCCCCGGCCCCGCCGCCCCGGGGCCCCCCGCCGCCCCCCCCCCCCCGCCCCCGCCCCACGGCGGGGCGAGGCCGGCCCACGACCCCCACCCCGCCGTACGGCGGACCTACGCGTCGGCCGCGCGGTTGCCGTTCTGCGGCGCGGGCTCCAGGTCGAACTCCCCGTCCCGTGCGCCGAGGACGAAGGCGCGCCACTCGGCCTCCGTGTAGCGCAGCACCGTGCCGGGATCGAGCGAGGAGCGCATGGCCACGGCCCCGCCGGGAAGGTAGGCGATCTCGACCCGCTCCTCGTGCTCCTCCGTGCCGGGCGCGCTCTGCCACTGCACGCCGGAGATGTCCAGGGCGTACAGCTCGTCCCGCTCCCGCTCCTTGCGCGCCTTGATCTGCTCTTCCGTCTCCGCCATGCGCAGCGACCCCTTCCCTGCGTACGCGTTCCCGGCGCACGCGAACGACCCGTGCGCTCACCCTAGTGGGGCCGTCCGTGCCTGCTTCCGGCCTTCTCCCGGTTTCCCCCGGCTCGGGTGACACGGGCAGAAGGGCCCCGACTGCCTGGTACCCTGGCTGACGGCCGTTTGTGTACGCACCCCCGGAGCCACCGCAGCAGAGCTGCAGGCACTGGAGGCCGCGCCCAGCGGATCCCCGCCTCCCGAGTAACGGAAGCTCCCCCGAGACAAAGACCGGGGGCACTCGAAGGCCACCGGAAGACCACGAGGAGTACGCGTGTCGCTCGACGCCGCCACGAAGAAGCAGATCATCACCGAGTTCGGCCAGAAGGAGGGCGACACCGGCTCCCCCGAGGTCCAGGTCGCCATGCTCTCGCGCCGGATCTCGGACCTGACCGAGCACCTCAAGACCCACAAGCACGACCACCACTCCCGCCGTGGTCTGCTGATCCTGGTCGGTCAGCGCCGCCGGCTGCTGCAGTACCTGGCGAAGAAGGACATCCAGCGCTTCCGTACGCTGGTCGACCGCCTGGGCATCCGCCGCGGTGCGGCGGGCGCCAAGTAAGACGCCGTGAAGGGAGCGGTTCCCGCGAGTGGGGGGACCGCTCCCTTTGCCGTTGCCGTACGTACGGAAACGTGCGGAGTGTCACTCCCGCTTTGTAGTGTGGTAGCACAACGCAATACGTACGACACAGCGTGACGTGCCGTGCCCACGGGGCAGGCATCACGAGAGGAACGAGGAGAAGCGCTACCTCGCCGCCGCCGGTCCTCGGTAGTGGCCCCCGGGGAATGCGAACCCCGGGTGCTTCGATCGAAGACCGGCCCGCACCAGACGGAGCGCTTCTCCGCAACCGTCCCCCCGCCACACGGGCGAGGAGGGACGAAGACGAGGAGAAAACGCTAGTGGAGAACGAGACCCACTACGCCGAGGCCGTCATCGACAACGGCTCCTTCGGCACCCGCACCATCCGCTTCGAGACGGGCCGCCTGGCCAAGCAGGCCGCCGGCTCCGCCGTGGCGTACCTGGACGACGACACCATGGTGCTGTCGGCCACCACCGCCTCCAAGAACCCCAAGGACCAGCTCGACTTCTTCCCGCTGACGGTGGACGTCGAGGAGCGGATGTACGCCGCCGGCAAGATCCCCGGCAGCTTCTTCCGCCGTGAGGGCCGCCCCTCCGAGGACGCGATCCTCACCTGCCGCCTGATCGACCGCCCGCTGCGCCCGTCCTTCAAGAAGGGCCTGCGCAACGAGATCCAGGTCGTCGAGACGATCATGGCCCTCAACCCCGACCACCTGTACGACGTCGTGGCGATCAACGCCGCGTCCGCGTCCACGCAGCTGGCCGGTCTGCCCTTCTCCGGCCCGATCGGCGGCACCCGCGTCGCCCTGATCAACGGCCAGTGGGTCGCCTTCCCGACGCACACCGAGCTCGAGGACGCCGTCTTCGACATGGTGGTCGCCGGCCGCGTCCTGGAGGACGGCGACGTCGCGATCATGATGGTCGAGGCCGAGGCCACCGACGGGACCATCAAGCTGGTCCAGGGGGGCGCCGAGGCGCCCACCGAGGAGGTCGTCGCCGCCGGTCTGGAGGCCGCGAAGCCCTTCATCAAGGTGCTCTGCAAGGCCCAGTCGGACCTCGCCGCCAAGGCCGCCAAGCCCACCGGCGAGTTCCCGATCTTCCTCGACTACCAGGACGACGTCCTGGAGGCGCTGACCGCCGCCGTCAAGCCCGAGCTCGCCCAGGCGCTCACCATCGCCGGCAAGCAGGAGCGCGAGGCCGAGCTGGACCGCGTCAAGGGTCTGGCCGCCGAGAAGCTCCTGCCGGAGTTCGAGGGCCGCGAGAAGGAGATCTCCGCCGCGTACCGCTCGCTGACCAAGACCCTGGTCCGTGAGCGCGTCATCAAGGAGAAGAAGCGCATCGACGGCCGCGGTGTCACCGACATCCGCACCCTGGCCGCCGAGGTCGAGGCCATCCCGCGCGTGCACGGCTCCGCGCTGTTCGAGCGTGGCGAGACCCAGATCCTGGGCGTCACCACCCTCAACATGCTCCGCATGGAGCAGCAGCTGGACACCCTGTCGCCGGTGACCCGCAAGCGCTACATGCACAACTACAACTTCCCGCCGTACTCCACCGGTGAGACCGGCCGCGTCGGTTCCCCGAAGCGCCGCGAGATCGGCCACGGCGCCCTCGCCGAGCGCGCGCTCGTGCCGGTGCTGCCCACGCGCGAGGAGTTCCCGTACGCGATCCGCCAGGTGTCCGAGGCCCTCGGCTCCAACGGCTCGACGTCCATGGGCTCGGTCTGCGCCTCCACCATGTCGCTGCTGAACGCCGGTGTGCCGCTCAAGGCCCCGGTTGCCGGTATCGCCATGGGCCTGATCTCCCAGGAGATCGACGGCGAGACGCACTACGTCACCCTCACCGACATCCTCGGTGCGGAGGACGCCTTCGGCGACATGGACTTCAAGGTCGCCGGCACCAAGGAGTTCGTGACCGCCCTCCAGCTCGACACCAAGCTGGACGGCATCCCGGCCTCCGTCCTGGCCGCCGCGCTCAAGCAGGCCCGTGACGCCCGCCTCCACATCCTCGACGTGATGATGGAAGCGATCGACACGCCGGACGAGATGTCCCCGAACGCACCGCGGATCATCACGGTCAAGATCCCGGTCGACAAGATCGGCGAGGTCATCGGCCCCAAGGGCAAGATGATCAACCAGATCCAGGAGGACACCGGCGCCGAGATCACGATCGAGGACGACGGCACCATCTACATCGGTGCCGCCGACGGCCCGGCCGCCGAGGCCGCCCGTACGACGATCAACGGCATCGCCAACCCGACCATGCCGGAGGTCGGCGAGCGCTACCTGGGCACGGTCGTGAAGACCACCACCTTCGGTGCGTTCGTGTCGCTGCTCCCGGGCAAGGACGGTCTGCTGCACATCTCGCAGATCCGCAAGCTCGCCGGCGGCAAGCGCGTGGAGAACGTCGAGGACGTCCTCGGTGTGGGCCAGAAGGTCCAGGTCGAGATCGCCGAGATCGACTCCCGCGGCAAGCTCTCCCTGATCCCGGTCATCGAGGGCGAAGAGGGCGACGAGAAGAAGGACGACGGCGACAAGTGACGTCCCGTGGCTTCAAGGCGACGGCCCGCACCTCCTCGGAGGCGCGGGCCGTCGCCCGTACCCAAACCCTCATCAAGGGCGAGAACGGCATCGGCACGGTCCGCAGGACCACCCTCCCCGGGGGCCTGCGCATCGTCACCGAGACCCTGCCCTCGGTCCGCTCCGCGACCTTCGGCATCTGGGCGCACGTCGGCTCCCGCGACGAGACCCCCGCCCTGAACGGCGCCACGCACTACCTGGAGCACCTGCTCTTCAAGGGCACCGGGCGCAGGTCCGCGCTGGACATCTCCGCCGCCGTCGACGCGGTGGGCGGCGAGATGAACGCGTTCACGGCGAAGGAGTACACGTGCTACTACGCGCGCGTGCTCGACACCGACCTGCCCCTGGCCATAGACGTCGTCTGCGACATGCTGACGGGCTCGCTCATCCTCGAGGAGGACGTCAACGTCGAGCGGGGCGCGATCCTCGAAGAGATCGCCATGACCGAGGACGACCCGGGCGACTGCGTGCACGACCTGTTCGCGCACACCATGTTCGGCGACAACGCCCTCGGCCGCCCGGTCCTCGGCACGGTCGACACGGTCAACGCCCTCACCGCGGACCGCATCCGCCGCTTCTACCGCAGGCACTACGACCCCACCCACCTGGTCGTGGCCGCCGCGGGCAACATCGACCACGGCAAGGTCGTACGGCAGGTCCGTGCCGCCTTCGAGAAGGCGGGCGCCCTGGGCGACCCCGGCGCCAGTCCCGTCGGCCCGCGCGACGGCCGCCGCGCGGTCCGCGCCTCGGGCCGCGTCGAACTGCTCGGCCGCAAGACCGAACAGGCGCACGTCGTCCTCGGCATGCCCGGCCTGGCCCGTACGGACGACCGCCGCTGGGCCCTGGGCGTGCTGAACACCGCCCTCGGCGGCGGCATGTCCTCCCGCCTGTTCCAGGAGGTCCGCGAGAAGCGCGGCCTGGCCTACAGCGTGTACTCGTACACCTCCGGCTTCGCCGACTGCGGCCTCTTCGGCGTCTACGCCGGCTGCCGGCCCTCGCAGGTCCACGACGTGCTGAAGATCTGCCGCGACGAGCTCGACCACGTCGCCGAGCACGGTCTGACCGACGACGAGATCGGCCGCGCCATCGGCCAGCTCCGGGGTTCCACGGTCCTGGGCCTTGAGGACACGGGCGCGCTGATGAACCGTATCGGCAAGAGCGAACTGTGCTGGGGCGAGCAGATGTCCGTCGACGAGATGCTGAGGCGGATAGCGTCGGTCACCCCCGACGAGGTCCGTGCGGTCGCCCGCGACATCCTGGGACAGCGGCCCTCCCTGTCGGTCATCGGCCCGCTCAAGGACAAGCAGGCGTCCCGTCTGCACGACGCCGTCGCCTGACATCCGTCGTCGGTAACTCCCGTAAGGAAGCAAGAGACATGAGCAAGCTGCGCGTGGCGGTCCTGGGCGCGAAGGGCCGCATCGGCTCCGAGGCGGTACGGGCCGTCGAGGCGGCCGAGGACATGGAGCTGGTCGCCGCCCTCGGCCGGGGCGACACGCTGGAGACGCTCGCGGAGACCGGCGCCCAGGTCGCGGTCGAGTTGACCACCCCCGATTCGGTGATGGCCAATCTCGAGTACTGCGTGGGCCACGGCATCCACGCGGTCGTCGGCACGACGGGCTGGACCGACGAGCGGCTCGCGCGGCTGAACGGCTGGCTGGCCGCCTCCCCGCGGACCGGTGTGCTGATCGCGCCCAACTTCTCCATCGGCGCCGTCCTCACGATGAAGTTCGCCCAGATCGCCGCGCCCTGGTTCGAGTCCGTCGAGGTCGTCGAGCTGCACCACCCGAAGAAGGTGGACGCTCCCTCCGGCACCGCCACGCGCACCGCCCAGCTGATCGCCGAGGCCCGCCGGAAGGCCGGCTCGGCGCCCGCGCCGGACGCGACTCAGAAGGCCCTGGACGGTGCGCGCGGCGCGGACGTCGACGGCGTCCCGGTGCACGCCGTCCGCCTGCGCGGTCTCCTCGCCCACCAGGAGGTCCTGCTCGGCGGGGAGGGCGAGACGCTGACCGTCCGCCACGACTCCCTGCACCACAGCAGCTTCATGCCGGGCATCCTGCTCGGCGTCCGCCGCGTGGTGACGACGCCGGGCCTGACCTTCGGCCTGGAACACTTCCTGGACCTGGGCTGAGCGACCGACCGTCATGCGCGCGAAGATCTCCTACGCCGTCACGGCCGCCGTCCTGGTCTTCTACTTCGTCCTGGTCGGCAGCCGCGGCGTCATGCTCATCCAGTCCGGCACGGTCCTCACGGTCACCTTCGGCGTGGCGGTCCTGATCCTGCCGGTGATCGGTCTGTGGTTCCTGTGGAAGAACACCCAGTTCGTCCGCAGGGCCAACGCCCTCGCCGCCGAGCTCGACGCCGAGGGCGGCCTGCCCGTCGACGAGCTCGAGCGCACGCCCTCCGGCCGTATCGACCGTGACTCGGCCGACGAGGTCTTCGCCCGGCGCAAGGCCGAGACGGAGGCGGCGCCCGACGACTGGCGCAGCTGGTTCCGGCTCGCGGTCGCCTACCACGACGCCCGCGACACTCCGCGGGCCCGCAAGGCGATGCAGCGGGCGATCGCGCTGCACGACGGCTAGCGCCGTGGCCGGGAAGGCGCACCGGCCCGCACACCTTCCCGGCCACAGCACCAGCCTCCGCTCACGCCGAAGGGGCCGGCCCGCGACAGTGCGGGCCGGCCCCTTCGGCGCGAATGCGGTGAATGCGGTGAATGCGGTGAGTGTGGTGAGCGCCGGGTCCGGGTCAGTGCCGCCCGTTCTCCGCCGCCCAGGCCTCGATCGTGTCCGCCGCCCGGTCGAACGAGCCGTGCCGGGCCAGGAAGTCGGCGTTGTGCGTGGTCATCAGCACCGGCGCCTCCTGCTGCGCACGGCCCCGGCGGACGAGGATCAGCGCCTGTCCCTGTACTGTGCGCGGCAGGCCGAGCCAGCGCACCGGCTGCTGCACCGTACGCACGGACGCGACCTCGGCCCAGGGGGTCGTCCGCGTGCCGAGGAACCTGACCTGGCGCAGCCCGCGCGTACTCACCCACGCCCCCACGCGCAGCAGCCGCAGCGCGCCCGCGATGACGGCCAGCGCGATACCGAAGACCACGGCGGACTCGGCGGCCGACGCGGTGAACGCGATGATGACCGCGGCGAACAGCACGAACGAGGCGAGCAGCAGCCACAGCGCCGCGGCCCCCACCCGCCACGGGCCGGGTCGGTAGGGCCGCTGCCAGCGGTCGCGGTCGTGATACGGCAGCGCGAGATCGTCGGCTGCGTCGAACGCTCGGTCGGCCGTCAGGAAGGGCAGGGGCACGGCTGGTCCTCACTCGTTCCATACGTGGGCTGTGCCCGGTGAGGTTATCCGGCGGTGTCCCAGCTCACCAGCCTCGGGGGTCCGAAGGAGTCAGCGCCCCTGGGAGGCCTGTGACTGCTGGGCCGGTGCATGCGTGTCGGTGGACAGCGCCGGCATGCCGAGGACCAGCGCGCCCACGAGCCCGGCGAGCAGGGTCAGCCCCAGCAGCGACCGCCCGGCGAGCTGACCGAACGAGGCCCGCTCGCGGGGCGGCGGGGCGACATTGCCGCGGAACCGGTCGGCCTCGGCGACGAAGGCGAACGGGACAGGCTCACGACGACGGAACATGGGCGGTGCTTCTCCCCTCGGGGATCGAACTGATGACTGTCACCTACACAGACGCACGAGAGCCCCAAAAGGTGCCCTAATTCCCGACAAGTCACAGACTCCAGGTGCTGCCACGGTGGTCGCGGGCTGCCCCGTACAGTGGGCGCGAACCCAAGACGTGATGGAAGGACTCCCGTGACCTCCGGCGATGCCCCCAAGCCGTACCTGCGCAGTGATGTCACCGTTGAGCTGGTGAAATCCAGTGCATCGGACGCCGACGTCCTCTTCGCCGCCCGCGTCTCGACCCTGGGCGAGCAGTCCTTGGAGGAGCTTCAGAAGGACCCCGAGCGGTCCAAGGGACTGATCAACTACTTGATGCGCGACCGGCACGGCAGCCCGTTCGAGCACAACTCGATGACGTTCTTCATCAGCGCCCCCATCTTCGTCTTCCGTGAGTTCATGCGGCACCGCGTGGGCTGGTCGTACAACGAGGAGTCGGGCCGCTACCGGGAGCTCGAGTCGGTCTTCTACGTTCCCGGCGAGTCGCGCAAGCTCGTGCAGGAGGGCCGGCCGGGCAAGTACGTCTTCGTCGAAGGCACTCCTGCGCAACGCGCCGCGGTCACCGGTGTGCTGACGGAGTCGTACGAGCAGGCGTACACGGCCTACCAGAAGCTCCTGGCGGAGGGCGTCGCCCGCGAGGTCGCCCGCGCCGTCCTGCCGGTGGGGCTCTTCTCCTCGATGTACGCCACGTGCAACGCCCGCTCGCTGATGCACTTCCTCGGTCTGCGCACGCAGCACGAGCTGGCGAAGGTCCCCTCCTTCCCGCAGCGCGAGATCGAGATGGTCGGCGAGAAGATGGAGGCCGAGTGGGCCAGGCTGATGCCGCTCACGTACGCCGCCTTCAACGCGAACGGCCGTGTGGCGCCGTAGTGAATCCCACCTCTCCGGCCGGGCGCGGGCGTACGGGCCAGTCTGGCGAAGTGTCCGTATTGCGGCATTTGGAGAAGTTCATCTAGCCTGATCAAACGGACCCGGTACTGCTTGAACCCCCGAGCAGGCAGTACCGGGCTCCGCATTTGTCCTGACTTATCCCGCACCCCTTGGGCAGACCGCACACGGAGCAGCGAGTAGCGTGTTCCCCATGGCTCCGACCTCGACTCCGCAGACCCCCTTCGGGAGGGTCCTCACCGCCATGGTCACGCCCTTCACGGCGGACGGCGCACTCGACCTCGACGGCGCACAGCGGCTCGCCACCCACCTGGTGGACGCAGGCAACGACGGCCTGATCATCAACGGCACCACCGGTGAGTCCCCGACCACCAGCAACGCGGAGAAAGCGGACCTCGTACGGGCGGTCCTGGAGGCCGTCGGCGACCGGGCCCATGTGGTGGCCGGCGTCGGTACCAACGACACCCACCACAGCATCGAGCTGGCCCGGTCCGCCGAGAGGGTCGGCGCGCACGGCCTCCTCGTCGTCACGCCGTACTACAACAAGCCCCCGCAGGAGGGCCTGTACCGGCACTTCAAGGCCGTCGCCGACGCCGCCGAACTGCCGGTCATGCTCTACGACATCCCCGGCCGCAGCGGCGTCCCGATCAACACCGAGACGCTCGTCCGGCTCGCCGAGCACCCCCGCATCGTCGCCAACAAGGACGCCAAGGGCGACCTCGGCCGATCCAGCTGGGCCATCGCCCGCTCCGGCCTCGCCTGGTACTCCGGCGACGACATGCTGAACCTGCCGCTGCTCTCGGTGGGCGCCGTCGGCTTCGTCTCGGTCGTCGGCCACCTCGTCACGCCCGACCTGCGCGCCCTCGTCGACGCCTTCGTCTCGGGTGACGTGCAGAAGGCCACCGAGATCCACCAGAAGCTGCTCCCGGTCTACACGGGCATGTTCCGCACCCAGGGCGTCATGACCACCAAGGCCGCCCTCGCCCTCCAGGGCCTGCCCGCGGGCCCCCTGCGCGCACCCATGGTCGAGTGCACGCCCGAAGAGATCGCCCAGCTCAAGATCGATCTTGCCGCCGGCGGGGTACAGCTCTGACAACAGACTTGGCACGACAGGCTTCACAACTGAATAAGCGGGCCACCGGTGCCTGCGCCCCACAACGACAACTGCTCATGCACGAACGTCACGCGCGCCACGTGCCCACCGGTACGTGGCGCGTGTGGTGAGGAGAGTCTTTTGAGTCATCCGCATCCTGAACTCGGCTCGCCGCCGCCGCTCCCCGAGGGCGGCCTGCGGGTCACCCCACTCGGCGGCCTCGGTGAAATCGGCCGAAACATGACGGTCTTCGAGTACGGCGGCCGTCTTCTCATCGTCGACTGCGGCGTGCTCTTCCCCGAGGAGGAGCAACCGGGGATCGACCTGATCCTGCCGGACTTCTCGTCGATCAGGAACCGCCTCGACGACATCGACGGCATCGTCCTCACGCACGGCCACGAGGACCACATCGGCGGCGTCCCCTTCCTCCTCCGGGAGAAGCCCGACATCCCGCTGATCGGCTCCAAGCTGACCCTCGCCCTCATCGAGGCGAAGCTCCAGGAGCACCGCATCCGCCCCTACACCCTGGAGGTGGCCGAGGGGCACCGCGAGCGCGTCGGACCCTTCGACTGCGAGTTCGTCGCGGTCAACCACTCGATCCCGGACGCCCTCGCCGTGGCCATCCGCACACCGGCCGGCATGGTGGTGCACACCGGCGACTTCAAGATGGACCAGCTTCCGCTGGACCAGCGCCTCACCGATCTGCACGCGTTCGCCCGGCTGAGCGAGGAGGGCATCGACCTGCTCCTCGCCGACTCGACGAACGCCGAGGTCCCGGGCTTCGTCCCGCCCGAGCGCGACATCTCCAACGTCCTGCGCCAGGTCTTCGCGGGCGCCCGCAAGCGGATCATCGTGGCGAGCTTCGCCAGCCACGTCCACCGCATCCAGCAGATCCTGGACGCGGCCCACGAGTACGGCCGCCGGGTCGCCTTCGTCGGCCGTTCGATGGTCCGCAACATGGGCATCGCCCGGGACCTCGGCTATCTGAAGGTCCCGCCGGGCCTGGTGGTCGACGTCAAGACGCTCGACGACCTCCCCGACCACGAGGTGGTCCTGGTCTGCACGGGATCACAGGGCGAACCGATGGCGGCCCTGTCCCGGATGGCCAACCGCGACCACCAGATCCGGATCGTCGACGGCGACACGGTCATCCTGGCGTCGTCGCTCATCCCCGGCAACGAGAACGCGGTCTACCGCGTGATCAACGGCCTGACCCGCTGGGGCGCGAACGTCGTCCACAAGGGCAACGCCAAGGTCCACGTCTCAGGACACGCCTCGGCGGGCGAGCTCCTGTACTTCTACAACATCTGCCGGCCGAAGAACCTGATGCCGGTCCACGGCGAATGGCGCCATCTGCGGGCCAACGCCGAGCTGGGCGCCCTCACCGGCGTCCCGCACGACCGCATCGTCATCGCCGAGGACGGCGTGGTCGTCGACCTCGTCGAGGGCAAGGCGAAGATCTCGGGCAAGGTCCAGGCGGGATACGTCTACGTCGACGGACTTTCCGTCGGCGACGTCGGCGAGCCGGCCCTGAAGGACCGCAAGATCCTCGGCGACGAGGGCATCATCTCGGTCTTCGTGGTCGTCGACTCGTCCACGGGCAAGATCACGGGCGGTCCGCACGTCCAGGCCCGCGGCTCGGGAATCGAGGACTCGGCCTTCAGCGCGGTGATCCCGAAGATCACCGAGGTACTCGAACGCTCCGCCCAGGACGGCGTGGTGGAGCCGCACCAGCTGCAGCAGCTCATCCGCCGCACGCTCGGCAAGTGGGTCTCCGACACCTATCGCCGCAGGCCGATGATCCTCCCGGTCGTCGTGGAAGTCTGACGGCACACGACGCCGCGGACGCGTCAACTGGCAGCGGGGGGGGGGGCGGGGGGGGGGGGGGGCCCCCCCCCCCAAAGTTTAAGGGACCCCCCGAGAGGCACCCCCCCAACAAAGTGGCCCCCCACAAAACCCCCCCGGGGGCGGGAAAAACAACCACAAAAAAATA
>NZ_JBIWOE010000086.1:0-11291 GCF_044767585.1 Streptomyces sp. NPDC101225 | reverse complement strand
GTTCGTCGCCCGCGAGATCTACCGTCACCTACCCCATGTGACCCACACCACCGAACCGCTCCCACAGACCGCTTGACGATCTATAGGAGCTTCCCTCCCCCAGCAGCCGGCGCCCCCGCGTGCACAACGCACCGCGGGGGCGCCGTCGCGTCCGCGCGACACCGGCTGTGCCGACGCCAGTGGCGGTGAGCCGGCCGACGACGATCCACCCCGACGGCACCTCAAGCGGCCGTTCTCCTGCGTCAAGCGAGAGGAGGATCAGCGAGGGCCGGAAATGAAGTCCGCGAGATGTCGTAGGTGAGCGGTGCGCCTGCCGGGGCATGCGCAACTCATCAGACCGACAAGGAGGAATGCATGAGTGAGCGCAAGTGGCAGTTCATTCCCCGGAACCGGGCGATGAGCGTCCTGTACCTGGTGGCGGGCGTGCTACTCGTGGTGAGCGACGTTGCCCAGCTCAGAGACGGTGTCTCGATCCTGCCCATTGTCTCAGCGGTTCTCGCTCTGGCGCTCATCTGCCTGGCCTGCCTCGGCCTTGTTCGTTCGACTTCGGCTTCGAGTTCGAGTTCGAGTTCGACCGTACGGCGCCGCTGAGAACACGGCCGAGCACGGGGGGGACTGACGCCATGTCAGGCGGACGGCGCCGCGATCGCCCTATGAGTCGTTCAGAGGAAGCGGACCTTGGATTGGAGAGGGAACCGGTGGCGGCTGCCGAGCAGCGCAGAGCGTGCCGCAGCGCGATGGCCGCAAGTCCCTTTGCTGCGGCACAGTTCCCGTTCTCGGCCGGCACGGCTCATCACTCCCGATGCACGCTCAGCGCGCCGACCCCGACGCCCTGAGTCGCAGAGGAGAAGTCCATCAGGTCGTTGACGATGGCCCGGCCTGCTCGGTCCACCGGCTTCAGTTGGGCCACCAGTTCAAGGCTGGACGAGATGTCGGGGTCCTCGATGCGTTCCTCGATCTGCAGCTGCGCGTTCCGCAGCCGTTGCCGGTGTTCCGCGATGTGGCTGTCGACGGCGTCTGCGAGGACTTGCCCCTGTTGGCGGGCCACGGTCGCGAAGTCCGTCCGGGCCTGCTGCGCCTCCTGGTCGAGTTGGTTCTTGCGTTGGTCCCGAGCCTGATCGACCACGGACTTGCGGACCTTCAGCACCTTGGCGGCTGCCACCGCGCCTACGCCCACCAGCGCCACCCCACCGGTGACGGCGGAGAGCGACAGACTGGTCATGAGCGCCGCGCCCACGCTGCCCAGGGCGCTGACGATGCTGATGGCGGCTCCGCCGGCCTGGACCATGCCGTAGACATCGTATCTGCGCCGTTCGTCCAGGGAGGAGAGCAGATCGCCAGGCTCGATGGGGGTTTCCGAGACAAGGCGAGCAGAATGTTCATCACCGCCCAGTTCGCTGTGCAACAGGTTGCGGGCCTGGGCATCGAGTGCTTCAACATGCTGCGTCCAGACGGTGGCCGGACCCTGCTCCCCCGTCATCCACTCGTTGAACTTCCGCGTCTGGTGCACCTTGACCTCGGCGAGGTGTTCCGCCCCGAGGTTGCCGGAGTCGATCAAGGCGTCCAGCTCCTGGTGGAAGACGTCCTTGAGTTCACCGAACAGCCGCTCGGTGGCTCGGACATAGCGGTTCAGCTCGTTCTCGAGCTCGGCGCGGATGCGTTCCGCCGACCGTTCCGTTTGGTGCAACCGGCGCCGCAGGTTGTCCCGTTCCGTCGTCAGCTCCTCCACCGACAGCTGGCGGGCGTCGAGCACGTCCGTGACATCGCGGTGTCTGGCGCGGACAAGCCGAAATGCCTCATCTGCGATCTTCCGCAGATGGTACTGACCCGTCCCGTTCTCGATCAGCTCGGTGAGACGGTCGCGCAGCGCCGCCATGCGGCTGTTGCTGCGGTTGCGCTGGGCCGCTCGTTCATTGCCCTCGGCCTCGTCGAGGTCGCCCTGGGCTTCCCAGGCCGGTGACACCGGCAGGAATCCCTCACCGATGAAGGTGGCTCCCGTACCGTCGGGCAGTGCGAAGCGCTCATGCAGATAGGCGTTGTTGGTCTCCACCGCCGACTGCCAGCCGGGCCGGTTGTCATTGCCGAGCTGATTGGCGCGGTCGATACCGGTCAGCACCCACAGCACCGGCTTACCGGTCTGCAGGTAGTGGTTGTACAGGTCGGTGACGAGCTTCAGCTCGCCGGTGGTGAGGGTCGCTGTTCCCTGGGTGACGTAGATGAAGCAGTCGGCCTCGGCCCAGGCATTGCGCATGATCTGCTCGTACGCCAGGTTCGGGGACTCCGCGCCGGGCAGATCGAAGAACTTCGCAGGCAACAGCGCGTTCTCGATGAGTAGTTCGATCTGCTCGACTTCCAGCTGATAGTGATCGGGCATGCGGTTGGCCCGGTCGCCGTCGGCGGCGCCGTAGGCCGCGACCACACTTGGCGCCAGGTTCGTCCCGATCTCGGCCCACTCCCCTTCGGGATGTCCGACGAACCTGACGCGCAGCAGCCCCCGTTCCGATGCGTGCACGCCACTGTCCGCGTGGACGGGCCGCACGGTGGACGGACACGCCGTGGTCGGGGTCGGGGAGGACGGCAAGATGCCGATGTACTGCTCGGTGTAGCCTCCGTCCTGCTGTTCGAAGCGCACATATCGCAGGCCGTTCTGCAGGCCGCTGATCAGGAAGCTCTTGCCGGACGACTGACGGCCGAGCAGCCCTACGTTGAGCAGTGCCGACAGGGCACGACCCCGCTGGCCGCGGAGATCGCGCACCTGCTCGTCGATCTCCGCATCACTGATCGCGAGGCCTGGGATTCCCCTCAGCCCGTTGAGCCAGTTCTCGGAGCGGTCAAGCAACCGCATCAAGTCTTCCCGCACTTCATCGACACTCGCCATGAGTATTGGATACACGAACAAAGCCTGCGTAGAGGGGCATTGACCACAATGGTTGGATGTTGACGCCCCACCCTCGACGTGAGCGACGGTCAGGGTGCCGCGCGGGTGGTGACGAAGACGGGGACGCCGACGGCTTCGGCTCCGTCGTCGCCATGCCACAACTGAGGGCCGGTGTCATCGTCGGGAATCGACTCGCCGATCTCCGGGGTGCCTTGATGTCGTCCCCGACGGCTGTTCGCCGATCGTGGCTATGCATGTGACGAGCGCACAGGGCGGCTTCTACGCGACAGAGGGATGACACCGAGGATCGCCCGACGTGGCGCCCCACACGGTGCCGGTGAGCCTGCACGGGTACACGCCCAGCTCCGGATACTTCAACATCTTCCGGAATTGGCGCGCAACTACCACTTCTGGTGCGATACCTCCTTCGATACGGCGTGCTCGCGAGCGCGTCACAGGCGTCCCGCTCGGGGGAGGGGGCCCATGCGAGTTCAGTCCATCCAACGAGGCATCCCTGCAGTCTTCCTGACCGTCATTCTGGGTCTGGGGACGATGACCGGGTGCGGGTCGGGGACGGGAAGCGGCGGCGGTGATCCGGGCGGCGGGGGAACGGCGCCGGAGGTGAACACCCCCACCATGACGGCGGGCGGCGCCGGCGCCGACGACACTGGTGGCAGCGGAGGCGGCGACGGCGGAGGCGGCATCGACGATTCGGCCAGTACGGGAGGGGACCCTGGGGTTCCCGGTGTGCAGGCTCCGCCTTCGGAGACCGGGAACTCCGACGGGTTCGAAGTCGGTCTCGACGGGAGTATCGGCGGTATCGGCGACACGGCTTCCGTGTGCCCCTCGCCGGACGAGGTCGACTATCCCTACTGCTACCCGTCGGCCGGTGCGGCGGGCGGAACCGATCAGCCCCCTGCCGTCGGCCCTTCGGCCGGCGACTCCCAACCTGCGGCCGGGTCCTCGAGCGACGCGGCCGACGACATCGCCCCTTCTCCCGGGGTGAGTTGACGACGTGGCCACCGCGCCCCGAAACCCCGCGCGGCGCCCTGTGCGACGCCGCTCGAGACCCACCCCGCGTACCCGGCCGGCGCGCACCGAACCACCCCCGGCCGCTCCTCCACCCGCACCCGCGCCTGCGCCCTCCCCAACCGAGCCCCGCGGCCCTCTCGACCTGCTCAACTCGCCGGCCGGAATGGCCTCGTTCGTCGGCGCCCTCATGCTCTACGCGGGCTACATCTACACGAACGCCTACTTCGGCTACGTCACTCTCAGCATGCAGGGACACGGCCGGTCCAGCACCACGATGGCCTCCGAGCTGGGTGCGCCGAGGAGGCGACGGTGCCGAGTTGGGCCAGACCCTCTGCGTCGTCGGCCAGCCTGTCGATCGCCCGCATCGAGGCGGGGTGTGAGACCGCTACGCCCACGGGAGTACGCGTGATGACGACTCCCGGTGGATGATCTCGCATACGGACCGGGCGATGCTGTGGGCCGGGGTGAGGGGCATGCTGCCCTGCTCGCCCCCTCAGCCTCGTCCGAGGCCGAGCCAGCAACCTGAATCGGCCGGCAACAGAACGGGAACTCGCGTGGACGTCGACCCCCAGCCCAGGCCGGCCGAACCGCCGGCGGCGGATTCCGACACCGCACCGCCGACACCCCTGCGGCGCAGCCCACGGCCCGGGCGGTGGTGGAGACGTGCAGCGCTCGTCTGCTCCGTCGTCCTGATGGTCGTCACCACGGCGTCTCTGACCTACAACGCGTTCACCGCGGGCCGTGCCCAGCCCCCCAAGGGACTGCGATACGTGCAGGCGGCCGACATCCGCACCCGGTACCGGACGTGGGGCACGAACGGCTCGCCCGTCGTCCTCGTCCACGGCGCCTTCGAACAGGTGGACACCTGGTCTCGCCTCGCACCGCTCCTCGCCCGCGATCACCGGGTCTACGCGCTGGACCTGACCGGAGACGGCTACAGCCAGCGCCGCGGCCCCTACACCGTCGCCCACTTCACCCGACAGCTCCTGGGCTTCCTCACCGCCATGCACCTCGGAGGACCTGGCGAGCGCCCTCTGCTGGTCGGCCACTCCAGCGGAGCCGCAGTCGTCGCGGACGCCGCCCTGCGCGCCCCGGCACGGATCGGCGGTGTGATGCTGCTCGACGGCGACGCCCTGAACACCGGCGCCGGCCCACCCTCGGCCTTCAAGTACGTACTGATCGACCCGTATCGCACCAGCCTGCTGCGCCTCGGTCTCGGCGTCGACGGGGTGATCCGCTCCGTGTACGACGCCCAGTGCGGGCCGGCCTGCCCGCCCCTGACCGCCGCCGGCCTGGATGAGTGGCGTCGGCCGTTGCGGGTGCCGGGCGCCGAGGCCGCTCTGTGGAGCATGCTCGGCGAGGGCGTGCCGGGACTCCCCGCCGACCAGGTGGCGCGGCTCGCCGCCCTGCGCATGCCCAAGTCCGTCGTGTTCGGTGCCCAGGACGGCGTGTTCAGCGAACAGACCCCACAGCAGACCGCCCGGCGTATCGGCGCACCATCCCCCACCCTCATCCCCGGAGCCCGCCACCTGACCATGATCTCCAGCCCGCGACAGGTCACGGCAGCCGTCGAGGCCCTGGCACGCGCTTCCTGAACGCCGTGGCCCGAGACCCTCGAAGACCTCATGCGCTGCCAGGATGTGAAGGTCTCCCCCGGCGCGGCCGCCAGCAGGAGTCAGTGACGTCTGATACGGCTCGATGCCCGCGTCGACGTTCATCCAGTCGTCCTCGGTGAACGGCGTGTCCCGGTCACGGTGCCCGTCGGCGACGGCACCGATGGCCGAGGTGAGGACCACGCGTCGTACGCCCGTGTCCCGGGCCGCACGCAGGACCCGCAGCACGCCGTCGCAAGCCGAGGCGACCGGCACCGCCTCCGGCCGGCCCGCGTCGAGGGTGGCCTCCGCGATCTCGCCTGGCGGATTGGCCGGGAAGACACCGCCGTCCCGCCAGGCGCGAAAGCATCCGTGGGCCGTCGGCCTCGGCCCGAACTCGGCAGGGTTCTCAGGTGACTTGGCGCTGGACCTGGCCGGTCGCATCACCCCCTCCGACTGCTCCCGCAACCGGTCCGGGCATCCGCTCCGTTCACCTCGGGGGCGGCGTCAAAGGTCCTGGTCCGGTACCGGGAGGCCGAGCAGGTATGCCCCCGCCGCCTTGTACATGCCCGGCTTCAGCTGGATGTGCGCCGTCATCGTGCGCGCGTCCCGGAACCGGCGCTGGAGGGGTGAGGTCTCATAGACGGCCGCGCCGCCGCCGAGTTCGTACATCGCGTCGGTCACCTCGGTGGCGACGCGTGCCGCGTGGGTCCCAGCCAGGCGCAAGCCGGCCCGCAGTCGCTGCGGCACCGGCTCGCCTGACCGCGCGGACCGCCAGGCGTCCTCGACCGCCTGGTAGTACAGCAGGCGGGCGGCCCGCAGCGACGCTTCCGCCCGGGTCAGGGTGATGTGCGTGGCGGACCGCTCGGCGAGGCCGCGGCTCGATCCGCGGGACTTCTTGTCTGCCGCCAGCGCCGTCAGGTCGTCGACGGCTCCGCGGGCGTTGCCGAGCGCGGCGGCTGCGACCGACAGGGCGAAGAAGGCGATGGCGGGGAACCGGTGGAGCGGTTCGGCGTCGGCCGGGGGCCCCTGCACGAGCGACAGGACGCGGTGGCCGGGCACGAACACCTCATCGGCGACGGCGTCGTGGCTGGCCGTGCCGCGCAGGCCGCCGGCGTGCCAGGTGTCGGGAATCTCCAGCTGTTCTTTGGGAAGGGCGACCACTCGCATGACGGTCGAGGACGGCTGCCCCTGCTCCATCGAGCTGTCGAGCAGGCACCCGGCGAACAGCCAGTCGGCGTGGGAGATGCCGCTGCAGAACGCCCAGCGGCCCGACACGATGACGCCGCCCGCCACGGGCCGGGCCCGGCCGGTGGGCGCCCATACGCCCGAAGCGACGGACCGCGGATCGCCGAACACCTCCTCGGTGCCCTTCTGGGGAAGATAGGCGCCCAGGAGACTCGACGTCATCGCGATGGACACGCACCAGCCCGCGGAGGCGTCACCCCGTGCGACCGCTTCGGCGCAGCGGAGCATCACCGATGGCGGCGCCATCGGACCGCCCACCGAGCGCGGCACCCCGGTGCGCAGGAGTCCGTCGTCGACGAGCTTGCGGACCAGCTCACCGGCCAAGGACCTCCGCTCCTCGGTGACGGGAGCCAGGGAACGGGCCAGCCGGGCGCTGTCGAGCGCGGCCCGGTACAACTCCTCGTGTCCGATCACTGCTCGGTCCTCGCCGAAGGCGAACTCGTCTGGTTCCAGGGCCATTTGTCATCCTCGCTCGGGCGCCGGCACGTCCTGGGCCCGATCGTACGACTGGCCGCCGGGGCGCGCGGCCGGGCCTTGTCGCGTATTCGACCCGGCAGGACGCCTTGGCAGGAAGGTCCCCCGTCGTTTCCCGCACGATGTCGGGTTCGGAGTCAGGTGACGGAATCCGGGCTGCAAGGAGTCGGACGTGAGACCGGCCGCACCGTCCGCCGGCATGGCCGAGGGTGAGCAACGGTGCAGGAATCGGTCGGGGATCGCGGTGGCCAGGACCTCGCCGCCGAGGATCACGACGGCTCGGCGCGACGGCCTTCAGTTCGCGTTGTTGGTTCCGGTGATCTTGCGAGCGCGGCGGCGGAGGGCAGGGCCGACGCGGACGAGTACCCGCTTGTCGATGCCTGAGACACGGCGCTCGACGGCGGCCATCTGCTTGCGGACGGTTTCGAGGTCCTTGCGCAGGGCGGCCAGTTCTGCCTTGGCCTTCGACTCTCGCTTCTCGGCGGCGGCCAGCCGATCGCGCAGCTGTTTGTTCTGTTCCCTGAGCTTGGTTGTGAGGTCGCCGACCTTGCTGCTGGTCCCCTCGATCCGCTCGCGGAGCCTGCTCATGCGGTAGCGCATCTGACCGTCGTCCGTACCGTCCCAGACCGGCATCGAGGCGGGCAGATCGAGCGCGGCGACACGCGCGTCGAAGGCTACGCCACCGTCGCCGTGCTGATACGTGTTCTGCAGGTCGTTGCGCGTCAAGAACGCCGTGATTCGCTCGAAGCGTTCGCCGTGGCCCTTGAGCATGGCGGAGAAATCGGCGTCTTCGTGGAGGTCGCGCGGGTCCGCGTCGGCGGGCAGCGAGGACAGCGGACGGTGCGGGAGATCGAAGTACCGGCACAGCTCCAGAGTGCGGGAGTCATGGGTGAGTACGACCGCCGGGGTGCCGGCGAGCAGGGCGGCGATGTTGCCGTGGATGCGGGTGCCGTAGGCGAAGTCATAGCCGCGCAGTTCAGCGATCCAGGTTGCGGGGTCCAAGGGCATGCGCACTTTGTTCTCGCGCAGCAGGACGTGGCTGAGGTGCAGCGGGAAAGGGTCTCCGAGGCCGGATTCCGGTGAGGTGTCGCCCCACAGCAGCGTCTCGGCGTCGGCGGTGTTCTGCGCGTAGTAGGTCAGGTGTGGGTAGCGCGTCCACGCGTGCCGTGCGAGGCCGGCGATGTCGCCGACGGGGATCGCGTCCGGAGAAAGATTGATCGCGACGCGCGAGTCCGCGTTCAATTCCGTGCTGCGAATGGCGGGGAATGTGTCGCCGTACAGGAACATCGACGGGCAGCCGATGATGTCGATGTTGCTTTCGTCGAAGCCGAGGTCCGTCAGGTAGCGGGAGGTGAGCTCGCCGCGGACACCGATGGATGCGGAGCGGTCCAGGACGGCCGACGCGAAGCGTTTCACGGAGGCTTCCATGGGCTTGAGCACGTCGGTGGCGTAGTCGTCAGGTGCCTGGGCGCCGACCCCGAACACGACGACCGGGATGGTCAGTTGCTCGATCAGCGTGGAGAGCCGGTCCAGGGAAGCGTGGAAGGACGGGCGGAAGGCATTGGCGAGCGGCACGACGAAGACGTCGTACTGCTCGTTGATCTCTGCGGCGCGGCGGGCCGACGGGTCGGTGCGGATGCCGTTGGACGTCACCTCGCTGTCCGGGGTCGTCAGCATTTTGTGCGCCGAGTCGCTGAAGAGCAGGTTTCCCGTGTTCGTGCCGATCAGATCCTGATGGATGAACTCAGTCGGCGTCGCGACGCGGAGGGGGCTCTTGCCGGAGCGTATGAGGATGCGCTTCAAAACCTGTCCCAGGGGGTGGGCGGACGGAGTGCGGATGATCCTCGGCACTGTCCAGGACTCCGCGATCGAGCGCCTCTTGAGCATTCGATCAAGTGCGCGAGCCGACCCTACCTGAAGGTAAACGTAGTGTGAAGTGAGGGTAGGGATGAGGTAAGAGGGGATCTGATCGGCGTTCGCGTGGTTCTGCCTGGCTCGTCCGTTTCGATTCGCCGGGTTGATGTGGATTCTCGATGAGTTCACGAGACATCTACTTATCCGTCACCCACTGCAAAAGCGTGCGGGATCTCTCCGGCAGGGATTCACAGGCAGGGATTCGCAGTCCCGGACCGGCCCGGCGGTGTCGGCTCGGCCGACCGAAAGCCGGTCCCTCATCTCTTTCGCACCGCTTAGTACTGCAGCCGCACTTGCTGTGGCTGGCGGTCCGGCTGGTCGTTGAGCTGATCACGGGTGGGGCGGCACGGTGGGCCATCCCCGGCCTTCTCACCGCTCCAGCTGGAATCGGCTTCTGACCGCCGCAAGCATCTGGCGGTGTGCGCCCCAATCAGGCTGAGTCACGATGGGCACGGTGACGAAGACCTGTGAGCCAGTGACGTCGCAAACGCTCACGTCCGTGCAACTGCTCTCGTTCCCCTCTGTGGGGTCGATCATGATCCGCGGGGAGCGTCCGCTCTCCAGCCAAGTAGCCCTCCTTCCGGCCGCGAGAGACTCCAGAACCTCGGCCCAACTGTCGAGGTCATACGCGTTGAGATACAGCTCGACGCGACCACTGACGAATCCGGTGCTCACCACAATCTCAGCGTGGAGGGCGTCGTACTGGTCGGTGCCGGAGAAGCTCATTCCTCCGGTGACGCACAGGGAGACGCTCTGCTCCTCGTCCGAAAGGCAGATCAGCTTGAGTGGGCTGGAATCGGGCACGTCGGTACTGCCCCTTTCTGTGCGATGCGTACTCATAGACTGCACGGCGGCTATGGCGGTCGGTGGCCGCGGCGGCGGTAGTGGCTGAGGCGGGCTCGGTACTGATGGCGGCGGCGCCAGCGTGACCAGTGCAGGATGTGTTCGGCCTCGTGTCGGACGGTGTGGACAACCTTGGCAAGCAGGCGGCGGATTTCGTTCACGCTCAGTCGTATCAGGTCGCGGTTGCCTCCCCCTTTTCACCGGTGGTGACGCGGATTGCGGTCAGGTGGGCGGCGGCTGCCATGGCCAGGGTGATGTGCCGGTACCAGGCCCGGTAGTGGCGGACCTGGTAATGATCCAGGCCGGCCTCGTTCTTGGCGGCCTGGAAGCACTCCTCGATCGCCCAGCGGGCCCCGGCGACCCGCACGATCTCCGCCAGCGGCGTGTCGAGCGGCGCGTGCACCAGGTAATACGCCCGCTCGCCGGTCGTTGGGTGGCGGCGGATCAACAGCGAGATGGTGAAGCCGTCGGCGGCCTCGCGGTCCGGCACTGGCAGGAGGGTCCAGGCGTACTCGCGCAGCCCGTGGGCGCCGTCGCCCGCCGAGCGGATCTCCCAGACGTGCTCGGGCAGAATCGCCGCCAGGGTGCGGGCGTTCTGCCCGCGCGGCCCGAGTCGGTGTTTGTAGCCGATGGCCAGTACGTAGGCCAGGCGTTGGCCGGTCAGCCAGGCCCGCAAAGCGGGGTTGTCACCGTAGACCTCGTCCCCGGCCACCCAGCGAAACGGCACGCAGGCCGCCACCGCCCGCTCAAGCATCGCCTTGGCCAGGGCGGGCTTGGTGGCGAACGCGACGTTCTCGCCGATCCGCGCGTCCGCCCGGCGCTCGGCGTCTTCCGTCCAGGAGGTGGGCAGGTACAGCTCGCGGTCGATCAACGCACGGCCTGTAGTAGAGGCGTAGGCGAGGAACACCCCGAGCTGACAGTTGTCGATCTTCCCGGTGGTGCCGGTGTATTGGCGTTGCACCCCGGCGGACCGGACGCCCTTCTTGATGAACCCGGTCTCATCCAGGATCAACACGCCGTCATCCGCCGCGAGATGCTCCAGTACGAACGAGCAGACCTCGTCGCGGACTGCGTCCGCGTCCCAGTCTGCCTGGTTCAACAGGCGCTGCATGCCGTCCGGGCACCGCTCGCCAGCCTGCTCGGCCAGCGTCCAGCCGTTTTTGCGCTCCAGCGGCGCCAGCAGCCCCCGCAGATACTCGCCCGCCCGATGGCGAGGCTCTGACGCGTAAATAGCGGCAGGTCAGTGTGGGTGTGGGCAGGTCTGAGTGCCCGGTGGCCGTGGTGGTCGCCGGTGTCCTGGCTCTGGCCGG
>NZ_JBIWOE010000085.1:0-12134 GCF_044767585.1 Streptomyces sp. NPDC101225 | reverse complement strand
GTCCGCTGCCTGAAACGGTTCGTCGCCCGAGAGATCTACCGTCACCTACCCCATGTGACCCACACCACCGAACCGCTCCCACAGACCGCTTGACGGTCTATAGGAGCTTCCCCCTCTCACCCACCGCCTCACGCAAGGAGATCGCCATGTCCGAAACCGCCCAGCTCAGCGACGTCGAGCAGAAGTCCCTCACCGAGATCCCGCACCCCTCCCTCCCCGAGGGCTCCAGCATCTACGGCTCCACCAAGGTCTTCCCCGACTACCAGGCCGAGGACGGCGAGACCTACTTCACCCTCGTCCACGGCATCGCCCACGAGTCGTCGGTGTCCTTCGTCGCCGTCCTGCAGGCCACCCGCGCCCTGCGCAAGGGCTTCGAGACCGCCCTCTACTTCTACGGCCCCGGCTCCCTCAACTGCCTTGCCACCCGCGGCTTCCCGACCACCGGCAACTCTGCCTTCCCCGGCGAGCACAACATCAACAATCAGCTCAAGACGTTCATCGCCGAAGGCGGCAAGGTCTACTGCTGCCGTTTCGGCCTGTCCCTGCACGGTGCCCGGGAAGAGGACCTCATCGAGGGCGTCATCCCCACCCATCCCCTCGACGTCCAGGACGCGCTGATCCACTACGCGCGCAAGGGCGCCGTCATCAACTCCACCTACCAGCTGTAAGGGGGCCACCGTGAGTGTTGGCACCGGCACGACGGGTACAGCGGTGGACGTCCGGATCATGACGCGCGCCGAGCTCGCCCTCCAGGGCGTGGCAACGGAGGCCCCTGTGCGCAGGCCGGACGGCGCGGGCCCGAGCGACGACGGCCACGTCCTCGTCGACGGTGCCAACGCCGCCCTTCCCACCAACCCCGCCAGCCCCTACCGCGTCCGCGACGGCAAGGTGTGGCTGGGTGAGGAGGACACCGGCCTCACCCTCACCGCCGTACGTCGCCCGAGGTTCTACGACCTGACCACGGCCGACGGCATCCCCTACGAGCACATCGCCCGCCTGCACGGCGCGGACGTGCTGGCCACCACCGTCGTACAGACCTGCATCCGCTACGCCGAGTCGGACCGCTGCCGATTCTGCACCATCGAGGAGTCCCTGCACTCCGGCGCCACGGTGGCCGCCAAGACACCGGCCCAGCTGGCCGAGGTCGCCGAGGCGGCGGTGCGGCTCGACGGCGTCCGGCAGATGGTGATGACCACCGGCACGACGACCGGGCCCGACCGGGGCGCCCGCAACCTCGCGCGATCCGTCCGCGCGGTGCTGCGGTCCGTCCCCGACCTGCCGATCCAGGTGCAGTGCGAGCCGCCCGGCGATCTCGCCTGGATTCGCGCCCTGCACGACGCCGGGGCCACCGCCATCGGCATCCATGTCGAGTCTCTCGACGACGCCGTACGCCGTCGCTGGATGCCCGGAAAAGCCACGATCCCCCTGGCCGCGTACTACGCCGCCTGGGACGAGGCGGTGCGCGTGTTCGGACCCAACCGCGTCTCCACCTACCTGCTCGTCGGCCTCGGCGAGAACCCCGACCGACTCATCGCGGGGGCAGGTGAGTTGATCGACCGTGGGGTGTATCCGTTCGTGGTCCCCTTCCGGCCCATGCGCGGCACCCTGGCCGCCCGCGACGGCGTGGCTGCCCCGAGTGCGGAACTGCTGCGCTACGTCACCGAGGGTGTCGTCGCCAGGCTGCGGGCGGCCGGAATGAACGGCGCCGACCAGCAGGCCGGCTGCGCCGCCTGCGGCGCGTGCAGCGTACTGAAGGCTGCGGGCGGGTGAGGGACATGTATCTCGAAGACGTGGTCGCGCCCCCGACAGGCGGGCAGCAGACCGACATCCTGGCACTGCTGGGCGACCGCAGCACCCTCGCCCGCCGCCCCGGCTTTCGGATCGAGGAGGCGCACACCGCGGCGGAGACGGTCGCCTACCGGCGGCTGCGTCGTGACGTGTTCGTCCACGAACAGGGACTGTTCACCGGTCACGACCTGGACGAGCGGGACGCCGACCCCCGCACCGTGGTCCTGGTGGCCAAGGGCCAGGACGGCGCTGTCGCCGGCGGGGTACGGCTCGGGCCGGTCGACGACGGGCCGGACATCGGCTGGTGGGCTGGTGGACGGCTGGTCGTCACTCCCGGCGCGCGCGGGCCGCACGGCATTGGCGCGGCGCTGGTGCGGGCCGCCTGTGCCCGGGCAGAGGCCGAAGGCGTGCTGCGGTTCGAAGCGACCGTGCAGAGACGCAACGCGGTCCTGTTTCGGCGTCTGGGCTGGCGGCCCGTGCGCCCGGTCACGGTGGCCGGTACCCCGCATGTGATGATGCGGTGGCCGATCGGCCGGATCGCGGCCCAGGCGGCCGCCGCCAAGGCAGCCCTCGGCCCGCTGCTGGCGGGCCTGCAGGAACCGGCGGCCCGCGCCGAGCGGCAGGACCCGGTCGGCGGGGCCCTGTCCGCGGAGCGGGCGGCCCTCGGCGGCGCCGGATTCGTCGGAGACGACGGAGCGCCCGTGCCCGGCACCGACATGATCGCTGCGTGCGACGCGATCGTGCCGTCCATGGTCGAGCGCGATCCCGAGTGGGCGGGCTGGTGTTCGGTCCTGGTCAACGTCAACGACCTTGCCGCGATGGGTGCCTCACCGCTCGGTCTGCTGGACGCCGTCGGCGCCAGGGATGCCGCCCACGCGTCCCGCGTGCTGGCCGGGCTGGCACGCGCGGCGCGGATGTACGGTGTGCCGGTGCTCGGCGGTCACACCCAACTGGGCGTCCCGCCCGCCTTGTCGGTGACCGCCCTGGGCCGTGCCGAGTATCCCGTGCCGGGCGGCGCAGGGCGCCCCGGCCATGCGGTGCGGCTGACCGTCGACCTCGGCGGTGGATGGCGGGAGGGCTATCTGGGCCGCCAATGGGACTCGACGAGCCAACGCCGCGCGGATGAACTGCGTGCCATGACCGGGGCGGTGGCCGCCGCCCGACCTGCCGCGGCCAAGGACGTCTCGATGGCCGGGATCGCCGGCACCCTCGGCATGCTCGCCGAGGCGAGCGGCTGCCGGGCGGTGCTCGACGTCGCCGCCGTACCGCGTCCGCCGCAAGCCACCATCGGCGACTGGCTGACCTGCTTCCCGGGCTTCGCCATGCTCACCGCAGATGCACCGGGTGCCCTCGCCCTGCCCGCAGGCCCGGCAACAGGCGCCGTGTGCGGCGAACTGAGCGAGGGCCAGGGCGTCGGGCTGCGCTGGCCCGACGGAGACATCACCGAAGCGGTCACCTCCACCGTGACCGGGATGGGAGCCGCATGAGCACGCTGCGGATGGCGGCCGTCGCCGCCGAGTTCAGCCGTGACCTGGAAGAGGACTTCACCCGCGTCGAGCAGTTGATCAAGGAAGCGCGGGATCGGGACGTGCGGCTGCTGGCACTGCCGGAGGCGTGCCTGGGCGGATATCTCCTCAGCCTCGACGACGCGGCCGTGCTCGACGAGGGGCCGCCCGCACTCACCCTCGACGGTCCCGAGATCCGCCGACTGGCCGCCATGGCCGGGGAGATGACGGTCGTAGCCGGGTATTGCGAAGCCGCCGGAAACGCACGCTACAACAGCGTCGTGTGCGTGACCGGCGACGGCGTCCTCGGTAATCACCGCAAGGTGCACCAGCCGTTGAGCGAGGACGTCAGCTACGCCTCCGGAGACCGCTTCCGCGCTTTCGACACCCCGGTCGGCCGGATCGGCATGATGATCTGCTACGACAAGGCGTTCCCGGAGTCGGCACGCGCGCTGGCGCTGGACGGCGCCGAGATCGGTGTGTGCGTCTCGGCCTGGCCGGGCGCGCGCACGAACGCGGCTGCCGATCTGGAGGAGGACCGCTGGAAGCGCCGCTTCGACCTGTTCGACCGGTCCCGGGCCCTGGAGAACCAGATTGTGTGGCTGTCGGCCAACCAGGCGGGCACCTTCGGCTCGCTACGCTTCGTGGGCAGCGCCAAGGTCGTCGACCCCGGCGGCGACGTCCTCGCCGACACGGGGGTGAGAGCCGGTACCGCCGTAGCCGAACTCGATGTCGGACAGGCCCTTCAGACCGCACGCCGGTCGATGGGACACCTGCGCGACCGGCGCCCGGACACCTACACCTACGCAGGAGCCGTCACCACATGAGCACGATCCGGATCGCGGCCGCGGCCGCCCACTTCGGCCGCGACCTGGAGTTCGACCTGGCCCGCATCGCGAAAGTGATCGATGACGCGCGCGCCTGCGGCGCCCGACTGCTCGTGCTGCCCGACGCCGCACTCGGTGGCTACCTCGCCGACCTGCGCCACCCCGACCCCGAGGCGCTGCCCCCGGCCCTGAAGCCCGGTGATCCACTGATCCTCCAAGTCGCGCGGCTGGCAGCCGAGATGGTGGTGTGCGTCGGCTTCTGCGAGGACGGCGGGACCGAGCGCTACAACGCGGCCGTCTGTGTCAGCGGAGACGGCATCCTGGGGCGGCATCGCAAGGTCCATCTCCCGGCCGGTGAGACCGCCGCCTACAGCGCCGGTGACCGCTTCGACGCCTTCGACACTCCCATCGGCCGCCTCGGCATGCTCATCGACTACGACAAGACCTTCCCGGAGTCCGCGCGCTCCCTCGCCCTGGACGGCGCCGAGATCCTCGCCTGCCTGTCCGCCTGGCCCACCAGCATCACCAATCGGGCCCCGCGCCTGGCCCAGGACCGCCAGGCCAAACTCTTCGACCTCTACGACCAGGCGCGCGCCGCCGAGAACCAGCTCGTCCTCGCCTCCTCCAACCAGACCGGCGCCATGGGTGGCATGCGCTTCATCGGCCAGGCCAAGGTGGTCGGCCCCGGCGGCGACATCCTCGCCCGCACCTGGTCCAAGGCGGGCCTGGCGGTGGCGGAGGTCGACGTGGCCGCCGAGATCGACCGCGCACGCCGCGTCCTGCGCCACCTGGACGAGCGCCGCCCCGCCGCCTACCGGGAGAAGCCGTCGTGAAGATCGCCCTGCTGAGCTACTCCACCAAGCCGCGCGGCGGTGTCGTCCACACCCTCGCCCTTGCCGAGGCACTCGCCGCCCTCGGCGAAGACGTCACGGTGTGGACGCTGGGGCGGGGAGGAGACCAGGGCTTCTTCCGGCCTGTGCATCCGGCGGTACGTGTGCGGATCGTGCCGTTCGCCGACGGTCCCGAGGGCGAGACACCCGGCGAGCGGATCCTGCGGTCCATCGCCCGGCTCCGGGACGCCTTCGACCCCGCTCCGTACGACATCGTCCACGCTCAGGACTGCATCAGCGCCAACGCGGTCGGCCGCTGCATTCGCACCGTCCACCACATCGACCACTTCACGACGCCCGAACTGGCCGCCTGCCACGAGCGGGCCATCGTGGAGCCGTACGCCCACGTCTGCGTGTCGTCTGCCGTGGCGGACGAACTCCACGACGGCTGGGGCCTGACGGCGACAGTGATCCCCAACGGAGTGGCGTACAAGCGCTTCGCGACCACCGACCCGGCCGCTCGGGCCCGATGGCGTTCCCGTCTCGGCCGCTACGTCCTGACCGTGGGCGGTATCGAACCGCGCAAAGGATCCCTGGACCTGCTCGAGGCGTATGGCCTCCTGCGCACCGACCACTCCGACGTTCGACTGGTCATCGCGGGCGGCGAAACCCTCTTCGACTATCGCGGCTACCGCAGGCGCTGGGAGGAGCGGGCGGCCGAACTCGACGTGGAGCCCGTTGTTCTGGGCCCGGTGCCCGACGACGAACTGCCCTCCCTGGTCGCCGCCGCCGACGCCTTCGCCTTCCCCTCCCGCAAAGAGGGTTTCGGCCTCGCCGCAATGGAGGCACTGGCCGCCGGCGTCCCCCTCGTCGTGCGGGACCTGCCCGTCCTGCGCGAGGTCTTCGGTCGCGCCGCTTGCTTCGCTGACACACCCGAGGAACTGGCCACCGGGCTCGGCCGCGCTCTCACCATCGACGCGCCGACCCGGCAGACTGCTGGGCGCGAACTCGCCGCCCGCCATACCTGGGCTCAGGCCGCCGACCGTCACGTGGCCCTGTATCGCTTCCTCAGTTAGCGTGCTGCACCAGACATTGCATGCCTGCAACCGCGGGCGCCTCTTGCGCACCGTCTCCTACTCACATCACACGGAGCGTGCGGCCTCGCCCAGCCTGTGAGCGTGATGGGATCGGCCGGGGTGTGAGTCCCGGCCGATCCCTTCCGCCCTCTTCCGGTATGGGTATTGATGAGAACGGTCGAAAGCGACCAGGGATGCTGCTCGCCTCAGTTCGTTCGTTGTTCAACGGAGTGGGGAGTGCTGGGGAGCGATCACCCTGATGTTGAGTGCTTGTTCGGCGCCTCCCGTGCCATTGGGCCTGATCACGCGCAATAGGGTGCTCGGGATCGGGATCGCGGTTGGCTTGGGAGGGACAGGTGATGAAGGTCATCGAGCATGAGCTGACGGCCCCTTGGGAGGCGGTCCTGCTGGAGCCGACCGCGGCTGCCAGCACGGGGGTCGTCGTGCTGGCGGGGTCGAGCGGTCGGGTGGACCGGCAACGCGCCCGGCTGCTCGCCGAGCAGGGCTTCCTTGCCCTGGCGATCCGCTGGTTCGGCGGCCTCGGACAGCCGAAGGGGATCTGCGAGGTGCCGCTGGAGACATTCGTCGCCGCGGTGGACCTGCTGCGGTCGCGCGGGGCGGAGCGCGTTGGTCTGCTCGGCTTGTCCAAGGGAGCCGAGGCTGCGCTGCTGACCGCGGTGCACGAGCCGCGCGTCGATGTAGTGGTCGCCATGGCACCGACTTCGCTGGCCTGGTGCAACGTTGGGCCAGGGCTCGATGGTCAGTCACGCCCGTATCGCTCATCGTGGAGCTGGCGCGGGTGTCCGCTGCCGTTCGTCCCGATGGATGATTCCTGGAAGCCCGCCAGGCAGGGAGACGGTCCGGTGGCGATCCGCGGCTGGTACGAACTGAGCGAGGAGACGTTCGCCCGGCATCTGGATGCTGCGGCGATTCCTGTGGAGAAGGCACGCGCTGATGTGTTGCTTGTCGCCGGCGGGGACGACGCGATGTGGCCGTCGCTGCGGTATGCCGAGCAGTTGGCAGCGCGACGTCACCAGGCAGGCGCCCAGGTCCGCGTTGTGGTCCGTGAGGATGCCGGACACCGGCCGCGTTTCCCCGGCGAGAGCCCGGCCGCGCCTTCGGAGACCTTTCTGTATGGAGGATCAGCGGACGCCGATGCTTTGCTCGGCAAGGCTGCCTGGGCGTCCATCCTCAACCTGCTCGGTCCGGCTTAGGCCGTCAGGGCCCGACGGCCGAAGGTCGCCGGGCCCTGGTGATTGGTGAGGGTCAGCCGGGGGCGGCCGCGTAGTAGGTGTGGAGGAGCGGATTGATCCCGGGGATCAGGTCGCTGACGGTGATGCTGTCGATCCAGCGGTGCGGGAGGTGGCCGCTTCGGCAGATGCTGTCCGGCTGGCCGGTGCTGACCGCGAAGGCGAAGGTGCGGGTGCCGGAGTCGTCGGCGTCGATGATGCCGAGGAAGCCGGTGATCTCGGCGTCCGAGTAGCCGAAGAACTGCGCCAGGATGCGGTGCAGGCCGTCGGGGACGGTCTCTCCGGGTAGCACCGGGCCGGATGGAAGCCGCCAGGTTCGTGGTGTGTCCAGGTCGGGGAGATCGACGTGGACCAGCAGGAACCTTCCGTGCTGTTCGATCAGAGCGGCAGCGGTGAGGTCGGTGAGGCCGTCGCTGTGGCTGCGGGTGACCAGCTCGTCGACCTGGTGGAGCATGGACAGGTCGGTCATGGGGTCCTCCGCAGCGGGACGACATCGGTGCGGTGGTGAGGCATCGTCGGCCGGGCGGCCTCGGGGGTGGCCAGCAGGGCGACGATGGTGACCGGCTGCTGGCAGTGCGGGCAGTCGCGGGTCGCGGTCGGCTCCAGCGGGTCACGGACCCCGGCGGGCTGGCGGGAGGCCGGGCGAGGCGCCGGTGGAGGGGGAAGCTCGATCCGGGCCGGCAACGCGGCCGGCGGTGCTTGGCCGAGGCGACGGGCTCGTTCCTCGTCCAGGGCCTGGTCGCGGCGGTGCTCGGCTTCGCGACGGCAGACGGCCGAGCAGTAGATGGTGCGGACCGTGCGTTGGGCCTGGAAGGGGTTCTCGCAGACGGGGCAGGTCCGGCTCTCCGTCTTGGCCTTGCGGGAGGCGGTTCGGCACTCGGGCGAGCAGAAGATGCGCTTCGGGCTGAGGGTGGTGGTGAACTCCTGGTCGCACTGGGGGCAGATCCGCTGGGTGGGCAGGTGCGAGCGGGCTTTCTCCCGGCAGGTGGGCGAGCAGTACTTGCGTCGGCTGGCCACGGAGTCGACCGTGAAGCCGGCCTGGCATTCGGGGCAGGTCCGCGCCAACTCCGCGTTGGTGGGGTCGAGTTCAGGAGACACGGGCGTTCAATCCATGGCGAAGGCTGTCGGCGTGGTTCTGGTGGTGGCGGAGCCGGTAGGAGGGGCCGTCGATGCCGACGTTGGTACTCAAGATCGTGCTCGACTTCAGATACCTCTGGTTGATCACCTGGAACAGCGCCGAGGCGCCGTCCTCGGGCAGCGGGAGGTAGCCAAGCTCATCAATGATCAAAAGCCGTGAACCTGCGAAGAAACGCATGCAGGTCTTCCATCGGCCCTCCAGTGCGGCCTTGTGGCACTTGGCCGCGAGTTCCGCCGCGGTGGTGAAGTAGACGCGGTGGCCGGCCTCGACCGCTGCCCTGCCGAGCGCGACCGACAGCATGGTCTTGCCGACCCCGGGCGGTCCGACGAACAGCACGTTCGAGGCGTCGTCCAGGAAGCGCAGGGTGGCCAGGTCCCGGATCAGCTTCTCGTCGACGCCGGGCTGGGCCGAGAAGTCGAAGTCCGACAAGGTCCAGGGCTCCGGCGGGCAGGCGAACCGGTCACGGGCCGCGAGGCGGCGGGCCTCGGTCGCCTCGACCTCGATCTCCAGCAGCCGTTCCAGCGTGGCCGTCATTGACAGGTTCTCGGTGCGGCCTGGTCCAGCACCCTGGACAGGGCTTCGAACGCGTCGTTCAGCTTCAGGTAGGACAGGTGGGCCCGCAGCTGCGAGTAGCGGCGCGCTTCACTCATCTGCGTCGGCGATGTGCTCACTCGCCGGGTTCCTCCTCGGATCTCGGAGCGGTCCGCAGCCGGTCGGCCACGGCGGCATAGGTGTCGAGGTTGATCACGACCCGCTCGGCCGAACTGGCGCCGGCGGTCTGGCCCCGCAGCCGCTCGGCCTCAGCGAGCGCCTCGGGCGACAGCGGGCGGCGGGTCTTGGTCTTGCACGGGGCCCGGTCACTGACCTGCGCGAGGACCGCCCGCTCCAGCGCGATCACATGGCCCGCGTCGCGGACCGTCCGCCCGGCCCCGCGCGGCGCGAGCCGGTGCCGGGCGACGACGGCCTTCCCCGCAGTGGCGATGTGCAGGTAGTCCTCGCCGAGCCGCTGCCGGACGGTGACCTGCATCCCCGGCATCCCGGGCGGGACCGAGTAGAGGTTGCCCTCGAAGGACACCAGGGCCTGCGGGCTGACCGTCCGCACGACCTCCAGCTCGGCCGGGAACGGCAGGGTGGGCAAGTCCAACAGTGGCTCTGCGGTGGCGAGTTCGGCCACCGTCACCTTGACCCCGTCGACACTGCGGCGGCGCTCGTCCATCCGGACGGCGAGCTTGTCGACGCCGGACTGGGCCTGCTCGACGCTGAGACCGTCGGGGACCGTGCGCCACCAACATTGCGCCGCACTGTGGTTGGCCTTGTCCACCACGCCCTTGCGGTTGCCCCGCCGCGGCGGGCAGATCGCCACCTGGACCCCATAGAACTTCGCGACCCCCGCGAACGCCGGGGTGACCTGGCCGCTGGAGGGATAGCAGACGGTCGCCATCCGGTCGAAGCGCCACTGCCTCGCGGTCCCGCCGAGCCTGCGCAGCACGGCGTCGAGGGTCTGGACCAGGTGGGGGAAGTCCTCCGACTCCGCCAGCACCGCCCGCCACCGGCCCGAATGCGCGAGCGCTCCGACCAGCAGGTGCGCGTGCCTGCCGATGCCCCAGCTCACGGGTGGATCGGGCAGCTCGACCCAGTCGAACTGGACTTCCTCACCCGGCGGGTGCTCGATCACTGCCCGGTCCCGGCCCTGCGACGCATGGCAGGGCTCGCAGTGCGGCCGGACCTCGTAGCGGCGAAGCGCCCCGGTGAACGTCGAATAGGCGCCGCGGTAACCGAGTTGGACTACCTCGTCGAACAGGGTGGATGCCAACAAGTGCGGGTCGTCCGCCAGGCGTTGACGGCAATAGTTCAGGAAGGGAACGAACGCGTCTGGAGCCTGGCGGCGCTGCTGCGGGACGCGCTCGCCGTTCAGGTAGGCACGGATCGTCTTGCGGTCGCGTCCCAGATGTCTGGCGATCGCGGAGATCGTCCAGCCCTGGCGACGCAGCGCGTGCGCATCCACGTCTTCCTCCCACGTGAGCACCCAGCCTCCCGAAGAGGCCCGACCCGTTGCCCACGCAGGCTTGCCGTCCCACCCACCACCCATCCCGACACGCCGACCAAGATCACAGGAAGGGTGCGGAGATCAACTCAGCAGGTTTGCCCCACCCCTCAGCATCAGGTGGGGATTTTCAAGTAGCGCCATCAACGGAGGAGGCGGGCGAGCCAGTCGGTGCGAGTTCGGCGAGCTGTGGCCGAGAGGTGCGCGTGGGGGTAGAGGGCGTCGAAGCCGTGGAACCCACCTGCCCAAACGTGGAGTTCGGCCTGCCCGCCAGCCGCCCAGATACGCGTGGCGTAGTCGGTGTCTTCGTCGCGGAAGACTTCGGCGGAGCCTGTGTCGATGTAGGTGGTCGGCAGGCCCGAGAGGTCGTCGGCCAACGTGGGCGACACATAGGTCGGCACCTCGCCGTCGGTGAGGTCGCCGAGGACGGCCTGCCAGCCGAACGCGTTCATCTCGCCGGTCCAGACGCCGGGCACACCGGAGTACTGGCGGCTGGAGGTAGTGCGGTTGCGGTGGTCGAGCATGGGGCAGATCAGCACTTGCGCGGCGATCGCCGGGGTACCCAGGTCGCGGGCCAGCAGGGTGAGGCCGGCGGCAAGCCCGCCACCTGCGCTGGCGCCGGCGACGATGATCCGGGTCGGGTCGACGCCGAATTCGGCGGCATGCTCGGCGATCCAGAGCAGGCCGTGGTAGCAGTCGTCAACGAGGGTGGTGCCGGTGGCCTCGGGCGCGAGCCGGTAGTCCACGGAGACGACGACCGCGCCGAACTCGTCCAGCCACTCCAGCGGGATGTCGAGCTGCGAGAAGCGATCGCCCATGACCATCCCGCCACCGTGCATCCAGTAAATGCAGGGCGCAGCGGCGGCAGTGGAGTCGACGTGCGCGGGGCTGAAGACCGATAGACGGATCCGGGCACCGTCCTTGGCCGGCACGGTGATCTCGCGTCGGTCCACCTTTCGGTGTGCGAGGAGGGAGTCGACGGGTGTCGAGGGAAGCTGGCGCAGCTGAGCCAGCGTTTCCCGGTCGAGACGGGACATGAGGGGCATGTCGGCCAGCAGCTCGCGCAGTTCGGGGTCCAGGGCGGGGCGTGCCATGGTCATGGTCGTTGACCTTTCAAGGGATGGTACGAGGACAAGGAGCGATGGGGGGACGAGGAGCGGTGCGAAACGGCCCCCTCGGCAGGCGCCGAGGGCGCGGACATGCCCGGTGACCCGGGGGTTCAGAAGTCGGCCTTGCCGCGGACCGGGACGTAGTCGGTGTATTCCGACTCCTTCGCCAGCAGTCCTCCGATGCGCGCCACGATGGCCTGCGCGGCCTCGCCGGCGAAGATGCGGTGGTGGTCCTCCTCGCTGGTCCACCCCTCGGTGACGTGGACGACGTCGGGGTCGGATGCGGAACGCGAGACGAGGTAGACGACGCAGTATTCGCTCGCGCCGGGGCTGCCCTCGTCCAGACCGGTCAGCAACAGGTCGACCAAGCGGTCCCCCAGTCCGGTTCTGGCAGTAAGGGTGGCATTGAAGCCGTAGGCGGCAATCATGGAGTCCTTCTTCCCGGTGGTGGAGTGCGGTGATTCCATTGAATCGCTCTGACGCGTAAATAGCGGCAGGTCAGTGTGGGTGTGGGCAGGTCTGAGTGCCCGGTGGCCGTGGTGGTCGCCGGTGTCCTGGCTCTGGCCG
>NZ_JBIWOE010000084.1:0-12558 GCF_044767585.1 Streptomyces sp. NPDC101225 | reverse complement strand
CGCGGGGTGGTCCAGGCGCGGCCCGAGGACGCGTTCCAGGCTGGGGTGGAACTGGGTGAGCAGGCCGCGTATCCGGTTGCTGGTTCGGGTGGCCTGGGCCGCCAGGTCCTGGTCGAAGCCGACCAGTACGGTGAGTTCGGCGGTGATCTCGTCGGTCAGTTCCAGCGAGCGCAGGGTGTGCGGCATCGTCCGGGCGGCGTCCGCGATCACCGCCGCGTCCTTCGCGTCGGTCTTCGCCTCGCCCGGGTAAAGATCGGCGATCCGCCGCATCGAGAGTCCGGGCAGGTAGGCGACCTTGCAGCCGGCGTCCCGGGCGACCGTCAGAGGCAGGGCTCCGATGGAGGCGGGCTGGTCCACGATCACCAGCACGGTGCCGAACTTCGCGGCCAGCTTGTCGAAGACGGCCCGCAGTTTCGGCTCGCTGTTGGGCAGCTGCTTGTCGAAGACTTTCCTGCCGACCGAAGTCAGCCCGTGCCCGTGATGGGCGCTCTTGCCGACGTCCAGGCCGAGGAAGACGCCCACGTCGTCGATGTCGTACAACCCATCCTCCCGAGCGGGGTTCGTGCGGTGCTGGCCAGGGCTTCGGCGTCGTATGCGCGCATCCACGTTATGCAGACCTGCCGCCCGCGAACGGCCTGGCATTGCGCCAGGCCAGGCGGTAGTCGGACCTCTCATCAGCGTCTCCAACGGCGCCTCCCGGGCCCGGTGGCACCACCCCCCAGGTCATCCGTTCGACAGGGGGGACCAGCCATGCCGGGCCCGGAGGCCAGCGGTCCTCTTGCAGGACCGCGGAAAACATAACGGGGGGACGGGGTGGTCAGGGCCAGTCGATGTCGTCCTCGCCCCGGGGTGCGGGGGGCGGTCCCGGCCGTCGTCCGCGGCCGGGGCGGGCGGGGACCGACGGCGTCATCTGGCACTCCCGTGGACGGCGGACCGGGCGGTGTCCGTGGCGGAAGGACGGGGCGGGCGGGCAGGCCCCGCCCCTGACGCTTGAGATGCTCCCCGGGCCCGGTCGGGGACCGCTCGAGAAACGCACGAGAGTCTCGTGAGATCCGCACGAGGACCAGGGCATACGGCCTGGCAAAACATTGCCCGGCCGTTGCCCGGCCGCCTACGCTCGGGGCGTCCTGCGGCGGGCGGGTCCGCCCCCGTTGCCCGGCATGTCGCGCCGTGGCCGCCGCCCCCTCCGCCCGTTTGTCGCCAGGGAATGGTCACATGCTGCAGCAGCCCGCTTTCGGCACCCGTCTGAGGAAACTGCGCCAGTCCCGCGGGCTGTCCCAGACCGCGCTGGCGGGGGAGGGCATGTCGACGGGGTATCTGTCCCGGCTGGAGTCCGGTGCCCGCCAGCCCACCGAGCGGGCCGTCGCCTACCTCGCGGGCCGGCTCGGCCTGCAGACGGCGGACTTCGAGGAGCCCGCGGGCGGCTCGCTGGCCAACGCGCTGTCCCTGGTGGCCTCCACCGGTTCCGGGGCGGCGCTGGAGACGCTGCGCGAGGCGCTGGCGGCCGAGGGGCACGAGGCGCCGGTGCTGCGCTGGCAGGCGCTGTGGCAGCTGGCCGGGCAGCGGCGGCTGCAGGGCGACCACGCCGGTGAGGGCGCCTACCTGCGTGAACTGGTGCGGCTGGGCGAGGGGGTGGGACTGACCGCGCTGCGGGTGCGGGGACTGACCCGGCTGGCCCGCTGCCTGCGCTCCCTGGGCGACATCAACGGCGCCCTGGACGCCGCGACCGGCGCCCACCGGCTGGCCGGCGAGGACGACCTGGACGTGGAGGACCGGGCCGCGGTGCTGCTGGCGCTGGTCTCGGTGGAGGGCGAGGCGGGCCGCACCCCGGACGCCCGCGCCCACGTCGACGAACTGGTCGAGCTGGTCGCGGGCCGCTCGGACGTGCTGTGGGCGGAGTCGATGTGGACCGCGGCGGCCGTCCGGGTCCGCCAGGGCGACCACGCCGCCGCCCAGGCCTACCTGGAGGAGGCGCTGGAGAAGTTCGCCAGCAGCGAGGACCTGGTGCTGTGGCTGCGGCTGCGGCTGACGGCCGGCCGGCTGCACCTGGAGAAGCTGCCGCCGGACCCCGAGGCCGCCGCACGCTGCCTGGACGCGGCCGAGTCGGCACTGGCGTTCGTGGGCACCCCCGGACTGCGCCAGCAGCTCCTCGCGCTCAAGGCCGACCTGGCCTTCGCCACCGCCCGCTACGACGACGCCCGCGCCCTGCTGGGCGAACTCGCCCAGGCCGAGCCGCGGATGACCTACCGGGAGCGGGTGCAGATGGACATCCTGCGCCACCAGCTGGCCGTCCGCTCCGGCGACCCGGGCGGCATCCAGGGCCTGCGCGCCCTGGCGGAGCAGGCCCAGGCGGACGCCAACATCGACCTGGCCGCGCAGATCTGGCGCATCCTCGCCGAGGCCCTGGCCTCCTCCTCCGCCCCCCGCGACGCCGCCGTCTGAGCCCGCGGCCCACCCGCCGCGGCCGGCTACTTCAGGTCGATCATTCGCACGGGCTGGCCGGTGGTGCGGGCGATAGTGTCGAAGTCACGGTCGAAGTGCAGCAGCGTGAGTCCCGCCTCCTCGGCGGTCGCGGCCACGAGGAGATCGACGGCTCCTGCGCTGCGGTGCTCACCCTTGGCGGTGAGCTGGCCCTGGACCACGCGGGCGCGCCGGTAGATGCCGTCGGGCATGGGGCACCAGGCGAACTGGTTCAGTCGTTCCTGGATGGCGTCGCGGTCCTTCGCCGAACGTGCCGAGTAGAGGACTTCCAGTTCGGTGAGGTCGCACAGAGCGATCAGCCCGGCGCCGATGCACTGTTCCCACTCCGGTGCCGCCTGACGCAGCAGGATCCGGGCCAGCGCCGATGTGTCGATGAGATAGTCGGCAACGCTCACCGGGCGGGACCACCCCGCAAGGCGCGCTTGTCCAGGAGAAGTTCGACGTCGAGGGCACCGTCATCGGCGAGGTCCTGCAGTTCGTGCAGGGCACGCAGTCGACGGTTGCGGGCGACGATTTCCCGCAGGGCCGTGTTGATGGTGTCCCGCTTCGTGGTGGTGCCCAGTTCCTTCGCCGCGGCTTCCAAGGCGTCGTCGTCAAGGTCAATGACAGTTCTGCTCACAGCCCCCACCCTCCATATACCTAGACCATTGTATCAATATACATGATCGAATGTATACTGGGTGCAGGGGCTGGCCCGCACTGACGGCGTCCCGCCACCCGCCGGGCGCACCGCACGGAAAGCCCCGGCGAAGCGGGCATAAGGCGAACTGCACGGCGCGCTACAAGGCCACGGGGAAGACGGTGGCGGTGCGGCGGTCTGCGTGGAACGACCGGCCGTGGCTCAGCCCACCTCGCCCATCGTTGGGTTACCTGCACCGTGGGCGACGCGGTGACATCGTGCGTGGAGGCGATTGCCCGCGCGACGAGCGGTCCGGCGTACCGCAAGTGCGGCCGCGGCGGAACATCTGGCGAGTGGCGCGCGACGGTCAGGTGCCGGGCACCTGCTTGAAGTGGATGTGACGGCAGGGTCCCGCTCGTGCTCCGGACAGCGCGGTGACGGGCACGGGCCCCTACTGGCGTGCGATGCCCGCCGGGTCGATCGCGAACGGGAACGGCTCGGTGACCTTGGTGCTGGTGCCGGGGAGGGCCGTCGCCTGCTCCACGTAGCGGCCGCCGCTGAGGGTCATCATGATCAGGCGGGGGGCCGGGGTGAACTCCAGCCGCCAGAAGTGGGGGATGCCGGCGCGTGCGTAGGCGGCGGGCTTGACGGTGCGGTCCATCTGCGCGTTTCCGGGCGAGACGAGTTCCACGACGAGCTGCACGGCTTCGGCGTCGATGCTGGCGGCGTCGTCGGCGGTGGAGCCTGCGTCGGCGACCACGATGTCGGGCACGAACAGGCCGTCCGGCGTGATCATGTTGATGGCTTCCAGGACCTCGACGTCCGCGCCTGCGGTCTGGGCGGCGGCGTCGATCGCGACGTGGAGACGGAAGCTAGCCCGCTGGTGGCGTAGGCCGGGGGCGGGCGTCATGATCAGCGACTCTCCCAGGAGTTCGTAGCGTGTCCGCCGGTCTTCCGGAAGGGCCAGGACCTGGTCCACGGTCCACGGTCCGACGTGATCGGTCATGGCAACGCTCATGGGTCCCTCTCCTTCCTCACGCGGTCGTGCCCCCAGTGTGGACTGCCGGGGGCCTCTGTGTCTCCTTCCGTCTGCAGCGGAGGCAGCTCTTGGCTCCGTCAGCCCGCCGTAGCCGCCCGTTCACCACTCTCGAAATCAGGCATCTTGGTTTCCTGGTCGGTGAAGGCTGATCTGATCTCTTCCAGCAGCAAGCCCTTGACACTCGACAAGTCGGCCCCTTGCAACGAGCCTTCGTGAGCATCGCCCCCCGACAGGTTGGCGTGGGTGAGGTCAGCTTCGTTGAGGTGGGCGCCCGCGAGGTGGAGGCCGTGGAGGCCGAGTTGTTCGCGGGGGTCGACGTGGGTGCGTGATTCGGTTCGGGTGAGGGCGGTGCGGGCTGCTTGTACGCCGGCGGCGGGCTCGCTGGGCAGCTCGTTGCGGTCCGGACCGGGGCTGTCGGGCCGGCTGTTGTCGGGGTCCGGGCCGGGGTGTGCTTGCGGTGCGCGGTGGCGGATGAAGTGTCCGAGGACGCGTGCGGCGTCGGTGGCTGCCTGTTCGGGGGCGTCCTGGACGATCTGTTCCAGCTGGACCCCGCCCCGCCCCGCGCCGTGTTCGTGCCGGGGCAGCCGAGGCCGTGCGGTGCGGGTCGTCTACGAGAGGTCGCCCGACGGGCCGCCCACGTCACCGGCCCGGTCGTCTACCGCGTCACCGGCTGCCCGGCCGTCCGGCGGGTGGCCGGCCCGGTCGTTCAGGGGGTGGCCGGGTTGGTGGGTGAGGTGGGGGAGGCAGCGGGCGTAGGTGGTCTCGGGGTGGGTCTGGTGCCAGCCGGGCGGGACGGGGGCCGCGGCGGGCCACAGGGCGGGCCGGCCGTGCGGGTCGGCCAGGACGAGGAAGGCGGCGGCCGGGTCGGTGAACGGGTCGTCGGGGGCGGGGGCGTCGCCGACCCGGAGGGTGCCGTGGGCGTCGAGGCGGGCGGCGCGGCCGGTGCGCCACATGCGGGCGGTGGTGCCGTCCGGGTTGCCGAAGGGGTCGGGCAGATAGCGGTCGGCGCCGCCGGGCGGGCGGCAGTGCTGGGCCACGCCGGCGCCCGCGATGTAGAGGGCTCCGGTCCGGCCGGCGGCGACCGGGCGCAGCGCGGCGTCCAGCAGGTAGGCGCGGTGGCCGGGGGCGGGGCGGGCCGGGGCGCCGGGGGTGATGTCGAGGACGAGCCGGCCCTCGGTCCAGCCGCCGCTGACGCGCAGCGGGGCGGGGCCGGTGCGGGCCAGGGCGATCAGGGCGCACAGCAGGGCGTCGGCGCCGCCCAGGACCATGCGGGCGTTGCGGCGGTGCAGCCAGCCCAGCACCTCGTGCGGGACGTCCGCGCTCAGGCGGGTGTCGGGCAGGTGCACGCGGGCGCCGGCGGCCAGCGTGCTCAGCAGGCCCAGGGCGGCGTCCGCGTCGGGGTAGCCGCGCACCAGCCAGCCGGCGTCGGCCGGGGCGCTCAGGGCGGCCGCGGTGACGGCCTCGCTGCCGACGGCGGCCAGGCCCGTCTCGCCGGGGGCCAGCAGCAGCGGGTCCCCGGGGCGCAGCGGGCGGAGCCGGTCGGCGGCGGTGACCGGCCAGTGCCCGGCCGGGGGCAGCCGGTCGGCGGCGTCCGCGCGCACCAGCCGGGCCGCGCCGGGCACGGCGTCCAGCAGCAGGTCGGCGGTCTCGTCCAGCAGCAGGACCGCCGGGCGCGGGCCGGGGGCGAGACGGCGGGCGGGGTCCACGGGCAGCAGCGCGGCGCCGGTCTTGGCGACCGCGAGCGCGGCGACGGCGAACCCGGCGGGGCAGGACAGCGCGGTCAGCACGCAGCGGCCGGGTCCGGCCTGCCGGGCGATCAGGGCGTGCGCCAGCAGGTCGGCACGGGCGTCGAGTTCGGCGTAGTCCAGGCCGGCCAGGGCCGGCGCCCGGGGTGCGCGGGCCACCCGGGCGGCGACGAGCGCGGCCACGTCGTGCCCCGCAGCCGGCACCTCCGTGCCCGCCCACACCCCGCCCGCCGTCCTGCCCGGGCCGGCCGCCGTGCCCGGGCCGGCCAAGGCGGCCGGCGCGGGCTGCAGCCGGCTCAGCGGGGTGTCCGGTGCGGCCAGCGCGGCGCGCAGCAGGGCGGTGAGATCGCCGGCCAGCGCCGCGGCGGCGTTCTGCCCGACCGTCTCGTGGCGGAAGACGGCGCTCAGGGTCAGGCCGGCCGGTGCGCCCGCCGCGCCGTGCCGTTCGGTCAGCGTCAGCGCGAGGTCCGCGGCCGGCAGCGGCCAGGGGCCCGGCTCGACGCGGACCGACAGCCCGCCCGCGCTGACGTGCCCGGCCGCCTCCCGCCGCACGCTCAGCGCGATCCCGCCGCCCGGCACCGCCAGCGGCGCGTTGCCGTCGGTGTAGGCGGCCAGGTCCGCCGTGCGCACCCGGCGCAGCAGTTCGCCGAAGGCGGGATCGCCGCCGGTGTCCACGCTCAGCGCCAGCACCCGCCCGAAGGAGCCGACCGCCCGCCGCAGGGCGGCGCCGGCACGGGCCGGCACCGGCGCGGCCACCGTGACCCGGCCGCCCGCGCCCATCCGGTGCAGCAGCGCGGCCAGCGCGGCGTGCACCACCATGAACACGGTGGCGCCGCGCGCGGCGGCCAGCCGGGTCAGCCGCGCGTGCAGCCCCGCATCCAGCTCCCTCTCCACCCGGCCGTGACGGCCGGCGCCGGCCGGGGCGGGCGCGCTGCCGGGCACCGAGGTGGCCGGCACGTCACCGCCGTGCGCGCGGGGCGCCGCCGTGGGGCCGGGCAGCGGGCGGCACGGGCCGCCGCCGCGCACCCGCGCGGCGTAGGCGCGGGCGAGTTCACCGGCCAGCGGCAGCCGCGACCAGCAGTCGACCCGGTCGGCGGGCAGCGCCAGGTGCAGCAGATGCTCCTCGGCGGCCAGCGCCCGCAGCCGGGTGCCGGCGCACCCCAGCCGGGAATGGCGCAGCACCGCATGGCACCGGCCGAGGTCCTCCAGGGCCGCCTGCAGGGCACCGGTGTCCAGCGGGCCGCGCAGCCGCAGCGTGAACTGCGCGCTCTCGTCCGTCATCGGGACGCAGGGGCCCGGGCGGGCGGCCGGGGCGTCCCCGACGAGCGCGGCGAACGCGGCCGGGGTGGGATGCTCGTACAGCGCCCGTACCCCCGGCTCGGCGTCCAGCATCTCCCGCACCCGGGCCAGCAGCCGGTCCGCCGCCCGCGCGTTGCCGCCCAGCCGGAAGAAGTCGCCGTCGGCGGGCACCCGCCCGCGGGCCGCGCCCACCGCCTCGGCGAACAGGTCGCACACGATCTCCTCGACCGGCGTGCCGGGCTGCACCCCGCCCCCACCGCCCCCATCCCCATCCCCGTCCCGGTCCTCGCACCCGCGCCCGTCCCTGCTTCCTTCCGCGTCCGCGACAGACCCGGACCCGGACGTGGGCGCGGGGGACAGGGCTACGGGCGTGGCGGCGGAGCCGGGTGCGGCAGCGCCCGCCTCTACCGGCCCGGTCACCGGCCCGGTCACCGGCCCGGTCACCGGGGCGGTGCCGGGGCCGGCCGCGGCGGCCGGCGGCAGGTACAGGCCGGTCACCGGGCCCGCCGGGATGCGGGCCGGGTCGACGGCGACGACGTCGAGCAGGTGCGGCACTTCCCCCCAGGTCGCCAGCGCCCGGTAGCCCAGCCGCTCGGCCGCCGCGCACAGCACCTCCAGGCCGGGCGCGGGCGCGTCCTGCGGCGCCAGGTCGATGCCCTCCCGCGGGTCGAACAGGGACTGCATGGCCGTGTACGCGTCGTGCACCCGCCGGTTGGGCACGCCCGCCAGCCGCAGCACGGCCGGCCGGCCGCCGCGCAGCGCCTGCTGCCACCCGGCCACCGTGTCGACGTCCTGCCCCCAGCGCACGGCGGGCGCGGCGGCGAGGTCGGCGGCCGGAGGGGCGGTGCTGAGCACCGCGTCGTAGCGGTACCGGGTCAGCTCGTTGTGCTCGACCCCCCGCGGCGCGCGCAGGTCCAGGCCGCGCACCGCGGGCAGGTCACCGGCCAGCCGCACCAACGCGGCCGGGGCCAGGGCCTGTTCACGCTCGGCGGCGACCCGCCCCTCGATGCCGCGGCGCAGCGCCTCCCGGTCGCCCGGCACCCCGCCGGCGCGCGCCAGCGCGAGCCCGGTGTGCCGGCAGTACGCCAGATCGAGGTTGCGCAGATCCCCCAGGTACAGCGAGCCGCCCGGGGCGAGCAGCCCCAACGCCCCCTCCACAAGACGCCGCAGACCGGCCGCGTCGGGCAGGTGCCGGCTCACCGAGGAGACGACGACCGTGTCGAAGTGACCGGCCGGCAGCCCGCCCAGGTCCTCGAGGCCGCGGCAGGCCAGGCGGACCTTGCCCTTCAGCACCGGTTCGGCCTCCACCCGCGCCCGCAGCGCGGCGACGGCCGCGGGGGAGGGGTCGGTGGCCCAGTACTCCTCGACCTGCCCGTCCCGGGCGAGGTCCGCCGGCAGCCCGCCCCCCGCACCCAGCTCCAGCACCCGCCGGCGCGGCAGCTCCGCGATCCGCGCCACGGCCGCCGCCCGCCACCGCCGCACCTCCTCCACCGGCAACGGCACACCGCCCTCACCGCCGACGCCGCCCTCACCGCCGCCGGTGCCCGTGTCCTCCTCCAACTCCGCGCCCGCCAGGCCCCCTTCACCCTCCCCGGCCCCGGCCTCGGCCCCGGCCCCGGCCCCGGTCTCGGTCTCGGTGGCGGGGTGGTGGCCGCCGACCTCCCGCCAGGCGGCGGGCGCGGTGCCGGCCGGCCCGTACAGGTGCAGCAGCCGCCCCGGCGCGCCGGCCGCGCACACCTGCCGCACCCGCCGCGCGTCCACCCCCTGCCCGCCGATCAGCACGGTCCGCAGCGACGCGAAGGCCGCCGGCCGGCGGCGGGCGATCGCGTCGAACAGCGCGGCCGGCAAGAACACCACCGAGACCCCCAGGGCGCGCACCGCGTCCTGGAACCGGCCCGCATCCGCGACCGTGTCCGCGCCCAGGCCCACCAGCCGGGCCCCGGCCGCCAGCGTCGCCCACACCTCGAAGACGACCGCGTCCAGCGCGGAGCCGGCCGTCTGGGCCACCGCGTCCGCGGGACCCAGCTGCAGCTCACCGGTGGCGCGTACGAAGTCCACCACCGCGCCGTGCGACACCACGGTCCCCTCCACCCCCACGGCCGAGCCGCGGGCACCGTCGCCGGGGGCGGGGGAGTAGCGCACGTGCAGCGCCTCGTCCGGGCCGGGTTCGCCCGCCCGGCCGGCCGTCGCCGCCGGACGCCCGGCGATCTCACCGGCCTCCGCGTCCAGGTCGACCACCACCGTGCCCAAGCCCGCGTAGTCGGCGGCGCCCGCGCCCTCGGTGAGCACCGCGCCGGCCGCGCAGTCGCGCACCACCAGCCGCCGGTGGGCGAGGGGGGCGGCCGGGTCGACCGGCACGTAGGCGGCACCGGCGCGCACCGCCCCCAGCAGCGCGCTCACCAGCTCCGGGCCGGGCCGCAGCGCGATGACCACCCGGTCGCCGCGGCGGATGCCGCGGGCCTCGAGGTGCGCGGCCAGGCGGTTGGCCGCACGGCTCAGCTCACGGTAGGTCAGATGCCCGCCGCGGTGCCCGGCGTGCGCGGGGTAGTGGACCGCGATCGCGTCGGGACCCGCCAGGACCTGCTGCTCGATGAGTCCGGAGAGGGACATCAGCACTCGCTCCTTCGACGCGGCTTTCCGGCTTGGCAAAACGTTGCCTGAATCGTGGCAAGGGCGGTTCGAGGGGGCGTCTCGCCCCGGTCGAGCGGCGATGGAGCCGCAGGCAGCGGCGCCCGGTTGTCGCCAAAACCCCCGGCAGGACTTGCCAACCACCCACCCGATCAGAGGAGTTGACGGCCCCACTCCGGCCCCGTGGAAACGCCGAAGCCCCCGCCGGGCACGGGGGCCTGCGGGGGCGTCACGGGACGGGCACCAAGGCCCGGGCGCGGATCAGACGGCGGCGGAGGACGGCCAGTCGATGTCGGAGCCCGCGGCCGGCCAGTCGATGTCGCTGCTCGCCTGCACGGCGGTGGCGGCCGGCCAGTCGATGTCACCGCTCGCCTGCACGGCGGTGGCCGGGGCGACGGGCCAGTCGATGTCACCGCTCGCCTGCACGGCGGTGGCCGGGGCGACGGGCCAGTCGATGTCACCGCTCGCCTGCACGGCGGTGGCCGGGGCGGCCGGCCAGTCGATGTCACCGCTCGCCTGGACCGCGGTGGCGGGCGCGGCCGGCCAGTCGATCGCCGCCGTGGACGTCGTCGCCGTGGGGGCGGCCGGCCAGTCGATCGCGTTCGCGGCGCCGGCGGTGGAGAAGGCGGTGGCGGCGAGGGCGGCGGCGACGGTGGCGATGCGGGCGATGCGGTTCATGGCGGGCTCCCCGGTGTCAATTTTGTTTTCGCTGTTTGGCAACCTCTTGCCTAGAAGGTTGGCAAGGAATCCTCGTGAATTGGTCGGGAATTGGTGGAAATTCGCTCAAGGTACCCGCGAAATGCGCCCCAAAGGCCCTCCAGGCCCCTCCGACTTGCCTCACAAAACCTCATCTGACCTGCACAGGAACCGAGTTCAGGCAAAACGGGAACCGCTCTGGCAACGCTTGGCAATTCCTAGAGGACGAGGCCTGGCGCAACCGAATCCCCGGCCCCCGGGACGCCGCCGCTCGAGCGCCGCCTGAATGCCTGTTGCCAACTCCCCGATTCTGTGGGCAATGTATTGCCACGCATCAGGCAACGATTTGCCTCGGATCCTGTGACGGGGGGAGGCCCCGGAAGTGAACGCGATGTCCCACGGCGACCGAAGGGTCCGTCTGAACGCGGCCGGACTCGGCCGCATGCCCGCCGCCGTCCTCGAGACGCTCACCGAATGGACCCGCTTCGAGGACCGCTACGGGCCCTGGGAGCTGGAAGAGCGCCTCGACGACGTCCTGCAGCGGCAGATCCACCGGCGGCTGGGCGCCCTGCTCGGCGCCCCGGCCGGCGACACCGTGGTGTGCACCGGGGCGCAGGAGGCGTTCACCGCCGTGGTGGAGCGCCTCGTGCTCGGCCCGCGCGACCGCATCTGGACCACGCCCTACGAGTCGGCCGGCCACCTCACCGCCCTGCTCGCCCTGCGCGATCGCACCCGCTGCCGCCTGGACGTCGTCCCGCTGCGCCCCGGCGGCGACCTCGACCTGGAGTGGATGGCCCGGCACATCGGCGACGACGTCGCCCTCGTCAGCGTCCCGCACGTGCCCGCGGGCTGCGGCATCGTCCACCCCGTGGAGGACATCGGACGCCTCCTCGCCGGCCACCGCTGCACCTACGCCGTCGACGCCTCCTACGCGGCCGGGCAGCTGCCCGTGGACGTCGCCCGCATCGGCTGCCAGCTGCTGACCGGCGACGGCTGGCGGTTCCTGGGCGGCCCGCAGTCGACCGGATTCGCCTACGTGGCCCCCGCGTTGCGGCAGACCGACGGCCCCTACGAGCCCGCCCCGCTGCCCGCCGCGGAGGGCGCCCGCGTCGCCGCCCTGGACACCGCCCTCGCCGCCCACACCACCCCACCCCCCGACGCCGGCACCGGCGGCGGCCACACCGGCGCCGATCTGGCCGCGCGCCTGCGCGCCGCCGTGCAGCGGATGCCCGGCACGGAACTGATCGCCCCCGGCCGCCGCCAGTGCGCCGTCGTCACCTTCCGGCACGAGCGGCTGCCGGCCGCGCAGATCCGCCGCGCGCTGGCCGAGCGCGGGATCGACGTGTGCAAGACGGTCGCCCAGGAGATGCCCCTGTACCTGCCCGGACGCGGGATCGACACCGCCGTGCGCGCATCCGTGCACCACACCAACACCGCCGAGGACATCGACCGGTTCACCGACGCCCTGCACGACACCCTGGCCCAGGCGCGGCCCGCGCCCGCCCCGGGCCCGCCGGCCGCCGCCCCGGCACCCGCCGCCGCACCCGCACCCGCCCCGCGGCCCGGGCCGGCCCGCCGGGGGCATCTGAGCCTGGTCCCCGGCGCGTGACCCGCCACCCCGCCACCCCGCCACCCCGGCACCCCGTCGGCCCGCCACCCCGCCACCCCGCCACCCCGGCACCCCGTCGGCCCGCCACCCGGCCCGAACCGCCCCGAACCGCCCCGGCACCCACGGCAGTTGACCCGCCCCCGGTCGGCCGGGAGACGGTCCGCGGCGCGGCCGGGGCGGACGCGAGCGCTGCTCTAACGGCCGTCACTAGCCTCGCGCTCAGGTGGACGCACCATCCGGTGCCGCCGCGAGACGTGTCACGGACCGACAGGAGCCGACCTCGTATGTCTGTGGAAACGACCGAGCTGTCCGGGACGGGGGCGGTACCCGCCAAGGAAGTCCGGCCCCTGGACCGGGTGATCATCCGTTTCGCGGGGGATTCCGGGGACGGGATGCAGCTGACCGGGGACCGGTTCACGTCGGAGACGGCGTCGTTCGGGAA
>NZ_JBIWOE010000083.1:0-12745 GCF_044767585.1 Streptomyces sp. NPDC101225 | reverse complement strand
TGGTGGAGCTGTTCGGTCTCGCCCGCGAGCTGAACATCGACGCCGAGGGCATCGACATGGGCCCCTCGCCCACGGACGCCGCCCTGGCCGCCGACATGGCCCTGCCGATCGAGGAGCTGGAGCTCACGGTCCGCTCCTACAACTGCCTCAAGCGCGAGGGCGTCCACTCGGTGGGTGAGCTCCTGGCCCGCTCCGAGGCGGACCTGCTCGACATCCGCAACTTCGGTGCGAAGTCGATCGACGAGGTCAAGGCGAAGCTGGCCGGCCTGGGCCTGGCCCTGAAGGACAGCCCGCCCGGATTCGACCCGACCGCCGCCGTGGACGCCTTCGACGCGGACGACAACGCGAGCACGGGCTTCATGGAGACCGAGCAGTACTGACCGCCGCCTGCCAGGTCCCCGCGCATCGGCATCTGGCGGCACCGGCCCCGCAAGGCCCCCTCGGGAATCGTCCCGAGGGGGCCTTGCGGCGTATGTCCCATCGGTCGGGTCCCGCTGGCCCAAAAAATCGAACACATGATTGAATTCGGTCATGCGAACGTTCCCCGACGACCTCGCGCGGGCTCAGCTGGAGTGGAGCGCCACCTACCGCCGACTCGCCCGGCGGCCTGGCTGCACCGAGCTGCGCCGGCGTCTGTACCAGCTGTCGACCCAGACGTTCTTCCACCCCTGCTGGGGGCAGCGGCGGCCGTCCCCCGCGGCATGGCGGGAACTGTGCGAACTGGGGCGGCAGCCGGACGGACCGGTGCGCGAGCGGCGTCATCGATGACACGCCGGCATGCGCAGCCGTACGCCGCGGATGATCCTGAGGACATGTCCGGACCGATCCGCGTGAGCGTCCAACCGCCGTCACCCTCCGGCGGCCGTCGCGTACGCGTGGACGGCGAGATCCTCGGCCTCGCGCACAACGTGGCCGACGTGGCGGAGTTCCTGCGCCGGGCCGGGCTGGAGATCGACCCGGCGGACGTGGCGGGGGTGCCGTGGATCGACTGGCGCGGGGTGGGGCCCGACCGGTGGGGTCCGGAGCCGCCCGGCTGACCGGCACGCCCGTCGTCGCGAGCCGGCCGGCCTCACCCGGCCCGGACCGCGCGGAGCGGACCCACCGCGGCCTGCCGCGTGCGGACGACGGGTGGCCCCGCGGACCTGCCCGCCGCTCCGGACGGCCGGCAGCCGTGACGTGGTGCGCCGGGTCCCGAGATCACCCTGGCGCCGAACCACGAGGGTTGGGCCTGCTCCCCCCGACGGGTCGGCACGCCGTCGGCCGCCGGTCGCCGGTCGCCGCTTCATCGCCGCGGGCGGGACGGGCGGCCACGGCCTCGCCCAGGCACGCCGGTACGGGCGGGACGCGCGCGGACCTCGGGACGGGCCCACGCCCGCCGGCGGGACGGGACCGCCTCTCCCCCGACCGTCGCCCGCCGCGCGTCAGCCGCGCACGGCCGCCAGGCACTCGTCGTACAGATCCATGATGTCGCCCTTGCCGTCGCCGGCGACCCAAGCCATCGAGGCGGCGTCCAGACACGCGAACGCCGTCGCGATCACCGCGCGGGCCCGCGGGTCCGCGCCGCCGGCCGGAGCGTCCAGGCGCGCCTCGATCAGCGGCAGCAGGTCCTCCTGGAACCGCAGCCGCTTCTCGAGCCAGCCGGCGCGCAGCGAGGCGGTGTCGTGCAGGAGGCGGAACCGCTCCAGTGCCTGTTCACGGCTGTCGTGCAGGGCCAGTACGGCGGCGATTCCCGCGCGCAGGACCTCCCAGACGCCGGCTTCGGCGGGCTGTTCGCCGATGGTGTCCGCCAGGACCTGCCCGAACCGCTCCTGGCCGCCGCCGAGCAGGTCCTCCTTGGTGCCGAAGTACCGGAAGAGGGTGCGCTGGGAGACGCCGGCCTCACGGGCGATCTGGGCGATGGTCGTCTCGTCGTAGCCCTGCTCGGTGAACAGGCGCAGGGCCGTCTCGAGGATCTCCCGGGAGGCCAGGCGCCGGGTCCGGTCCCACAGCGTGGCCGGTGCGCCCGTCGCCGCCTTGGCTTCCTGCTGGTTCATCCCACCAGATTAGCCCAGCACTGCCAGGGTGACACTCACCTGCAGTTTGGCAGCTACTGCCAATCAGTCATACGCTGCCACACGGACCGGTGCCCGGCGGGGCCGAGCGCGCTGTCCGGCGGACCGGCCGATCCCTCTCCCTTCCGGACCACGCAAAGGAACGCACCATGACCGCACCTGCAGCTTTGATCACCGGTGGAACCAGCGGCATCGGCAAAGCGACCGCTGAACTGCTCCACTCCCGCGGCTACCGCGTCCTGGTCACCGGAGTGACCCACCTCGCCGACGCCGGACTTCCCGAGGAGGTGCTGACCGTCCGGGCCGACGCGCGGTCCCTGCCGGACATCGACCACGCGATCGACCAGGCCCGCCAGCATCTCGGCTCCCTCGACCTGCTCTTCCTCAACGCGGGCGTCTCCCGTCCGGGCCCGATCGAGTCGACCGACGAGGACGCCTTCGACGCCCTGTTCGACATCAATGTCAAGGGCGCCTTCTTCACCCTGCAAAAGGCGCTCCCCCTCCTCGGCCAGGGCGCCTCCGTCGTGTTCACCATCGGCGCCGGCGAGGGAATCGGAGCCGCCACGACCGCTGCCAAGGGTGCTCTGCTGCCCCTCATGCGCTCCCTCGCGCTGGAACTCGCGCCCCGCGGCATCCGCGTCAACGCCGTCAGCCCCGGGCTGATCGACACCCCCGTCTACGCCAGGATGGGTGTCACCCCGGACATGCTCGACTCCTGGGCCCGGGACGTCCCTCTCGGCCGCGCCGGCGCTCCCTCCGACATCGCCGAGGCCGTCGCCTTCCTCGCCTCGGACGCCGCCGGCTACGTCACCGGCGACGACCTCGTCGTCTCCGGGGGCATGGGCGTGCACGCGCGCGCCTGACGACGGCGCCCCACTCGGTTCTCACCACGAACCACGCGTGCGCAGGCCCGGCCCAGACGGCCGGGGACCCGGATACCGCTGCCCACACGGCGGTCGACGCGCCGGCACGCAGGACGGACGCGGTCGGGGCCGCCGCCGTACGACGCCCGACGCGGGCGGCGGACGGCGGACGGCGGACGGGTGGGCGAGAACGGGAGGTGCGACGGGCGGACGAGAACGGGCAGTACGACAGTGCAGTGGCGGGAGTCGTCGGCGCGTCGGCGTGGCGTGCGGACTCCTGGTCTCCCGGACCGCGGCGGCGGCGTACCCGCCGGTTTCCTCCTCACCCGGAGGCGCCGCCACGCGCCGTGAGGGCGTTCCAGAACGCGCAGTGGTGGCGGAGCCGCGCCGTGCGGGTCGGGGCGATGTGGTCCGGCGCCAGGGACTGCACCGTCCGCCGGGACCAGTGCGGTGACGACGGGCCGTCGGGGTCGGCCGTGCGAGCGAAGGCGGTCCAGTAGTCGATCATCGTGTCGGCCAGGCGGCGCTGCGCCGCCGTCAGGTCGCGGGGGCGGCCGCCGAGGTCGAAGAGGTAGGGCAGCTCGCTCGCGTGCGGGGCACCGAGCGGGAACGGCGGTGTGCCGGACGTGAGGGGTGGCGCGTGCTCGTCGGCGAACTCGTAGCGCCACACGGGTACGTGGGCCGAGAGCAGGTCGTCCGTCCGTGCGGTCGGGCAGGCGAAGTCCGCGTCGCCGACGACCGCGCCGAACACCGGGCCGCCGTCGGTGCGGTGCACCGGATACTCGCGGACGATCGCCTCCGCCTCCCCCGGGGAGGGGAAGAAGGTGGCCGCGACGTCGGGCCAGGTGCCGCGGGTGACGGGGTGGCCGGCCTGGATGATCCCGGCGGCCCAGCCGTTGCCCTCGTCGTGGTTGCCGCCGAGGAGGACCGGGACGTGGTGAAAGCGGCCGGAGGTGATCGCCGCCTCGGGGGCGCTGGGCAGCAACGGGGTTGCGTAGGCGGGCTGCTGGTCGCCGCCCTGGGCCGCCAGGAGCCGGGGGACGGACACGCGCCGCAGGCAGGCCGTCACGTCGTGGGCGGAGCCGCAGCCCGCCTTGGCCGCGAGGTCCGCGCCCGTGGCGCGTGCCGTGGACAGCGGGACGGAGGACGGGGCGAAGGGCCGGTCGGCACGGCCGGTGCACGGGCCGCTCTCGATGACCGCCCGGTCGAAGAGGCCCGCCGCGGCGGGTGAGGCGAGCTGGGCGCAGACGCTGTAGCCGCCCGCCGATTCACCGGCCAGGGTCACACGGTGCGCGTCGCCGCCGAAGGCGCCGATCTCGGCGCGGACCCAGCGCAGCGCCGCCTGCTGGTCGGCCAGCCCGAAGGTGCCGGAGCCGGGCAGCCCGGCGTGCGCGAGGAAACCCAGCGCTCCGAGGCGGTAGTTGACCGTGACGACCACGACGCCGCCCCGGGTGGCCATGCGGTGGGCGTCGTAGGAGCTGCCCGCCCCGGTGGTGAAGCCTCCGCCGTGCAGCCACACGACGACCGGCCGGGGGTGCGCGGGTCGTGCGCCGTCGGGTGTCGTGACGTTCAGGTGGAGGCAGTCCTCGTCGGTGCTGCCGCCGGGCACCTCCCCGGCCGGCTGCGGGCAGGCGCTCGCGGGGCGGGTCGCGTCCCGTACACCGGCCCAGTCGGCCGCGGGACGGGGTGGTGCCCAGCGGAGGCTGCCGACCGGGGGTGCCGCGTAGGGCAGGCCCTCGAAGGTGCGGTAGCCGTCGTGGGCGGCGCCCCGCACGAGGCCGTGGTGGGTACGGACCGTCGTCGGCGCGGCGGGCCGGGTGCCGGGCTGTGCCGGTGGCGCTGTGGACCAGGCCGTCGCGAGGACGGCGGCCAGGGCGCAGCCCAGGGTGGTCAGGACGCGGTGCGTGGTCATCGTCTCCCCGTTTCGGTCCGGTCAGCCGCCGCCCATGCCGCCCTGCGCCGCGATCATGGTCGTGGGCAGGTCGCGTACCGCCTTCTCCAGGCCGGGCGCGAGGGCGGCGAGGGCTCCCGTGCAGGCGTCGATGCGGTCCCGGTGGGTCTTCCGGTCCTGCCGGGGGACGACCGACGGGACGGCGCCCGCCGCGGCCAGCGCGAGCAGCGCGGCGTCGGCCGTGGGCAGGTCCCGCACGGGCACCTCGCCGCGCAGCGCCGCGGACACGCGCGCGTGCAGGGCGCTGGGCAGGGCTCGGTCCGTGACCGTCGCACGCCGGGAGCCGAAGGGGGTGCGCGGTTCCCGCACGCTCAGGACTCCCGCCGCGGCGAGCCGGTCCTCCACCTCCGTCAGGGTCCGCCTGCGGTGGGTGCGCACGAGGTGCTTCCAGCCGTGGCCGCCGGCCGCGTCGCGCAGCAGGCCGTCCAGGGCGGGGTTGCCGGTCGGTCCGCCGCCGGAGACGGTGACCGTGCCGTCGATCTCCCTGAGGCGGCCGCGCAGGGTGAGGTCGATCAGGGCCGCGGCCCGCAGCAGCAGCCGGGTCCGCGGGCGGTCGTAGGGGCCTTCGGCCATGTCGTCGTGGGCGAGCAGATACATGAGGCTGGGCAGGTCGTCGATCACACCTCGACGCTACGGGCGGACGGCCCGGCCACGGATCGGCCGGCGGAGCGGTCCGTGACTGGGAGCGTGGGAGGAGCGCGGCCCGGTCTCCTCCCTGAGGAGGAGGTGCCGGAGCCGGTCAGGGGCGGCGCGGTTCCACGAGGCCGTGGTCGTAGGCGGCGACGACGGCCTGGACGCGGTCGCGCAGGCCCAGTTTGCGCAGCACCGCGGTGACGTGGTTCTTGACGGTGGCCTCCGACAGGCCCAGCCGTCCGGCGATCTCCGCGTTCGACAGGGCCTGGCCGATCAGGGTGAGCACCTCCCGCTCGCGGCCGGAGAGGTCCCGGAGGGAGGGTGGCGGCGCCGGGTCGGGCGAGGTGCGCAGGAACCGGTCGAGGACGCGGCTGAGCACGGTGGGCGCGAGGAGCGCGTCGCCGCGCGCGGTGAGGCGGATCGCGTCGACGAGCTCGGTGGGCCGGATGTCCTTGAGCAGGAAGCCGCTGGCCCCGGCCCGCAGGGCGTCGACGACGTGCGCGTCCACGTCCCAGGTGGTCAGCACGAGCACCCGGGCCGCACTGCCGTGCGCCACGATCCGCCGCGTCGCCTCGATGCCGTCCACGGCGGGCATGCGTACGTCCATCAGCACCACGTCCGGCGCCAGGTCCCGGGTCAGCCGCACCGCCTCCTCGCCGTCGGACGCCTCGCCCACCACCTCGAGGTCGTCCCGCGCGTCGATGATCAGGCGGAATCCGGTGCGGACGAGGGCCTGGTCGTCGGCCACCACCACGCGCAGCGTCATGACGCGTCCTCCGCGGGCAGTCGGGCGGCCACCTCGAACCCGCCTCCGGGGCGTGGCCCCGCCCGCAGGCTGCCGCCCACCAGCCGGGCGCGCTCCTTCATCCCCACCAGTCCGCGCCCCGCTCCCGCCATGGCCGAACCGCCTTGCCGGGTACGGCCGTTGTCGACCACGGTGACCTGCACACGCTGCCCTTCCGCCGTCACTCGCACGCTCACCTCGTCCGCACCCGCCGCATGGCGCAGGGTGTTGGTGAAAGCCTCCTGGACGATCCGGTACGCCGCCAGATCCACCGCGGCCGGCAGGGTGTCGGTGGCGCCCTCGCGGTGCACGTGCACGGTGATCCCGGTCGCGCGGACGGTGTCGGCCAGCTCGTCCAGGCGCGCGAGCGAGGGCCGCGGCTGGTCCCCGGGCTCGTTCCGCCCTGCCTCGGGTCCGAACGCCCGGAGCAGCAGGCGCAGTTCACCGAGGGCCGAGCGGGCGCCCGTCTCGATGGCCCGCAGCGCCTCGCGGGCCTGTTCGGGGCGTTCGGTGAACACGTCGCCGGCGGCGCCCGCCTGGACGACCATCACCGACAGCGTGTGCGCCACCACGTCGTGCACCTCGCGCGCGATCCGCGCCCGTTCCTCCACCACGGCCCGGCGCGCCTCCGCCCGCATCCGTTCCCGCTGCGCCCTGCGCCACTGGCCCGCGGTCCACGCCAGGACCACCGTGAGCAGATAGACGGCCAGTCCCCCGGGGCCGCCGGCACCGAACGCCGGCAGCGCCGGCAGACACATCGCCGCAAGCGCACGCAGCGACATCCGGCGCGGCCGGGTGGCCGACAGCACGCACAGCGTGATCTGCGCGGCGAGCAGCGCTCCGGTCAGGGACACCGCGGGCAGCAGCGCCCACACCCCAAGTCCCGTCAGGGCGTTCACGGCCAGGACGGCGGCGGGCGCGCTCGCCTGCCACCGCAACGCTCCGGCCTGCACGAGGACCAGGGCCAGGGCCGCGGGCAGTCGCCGGCCGTCCTCGGCGCCGGCGACGAGCACCGGGGTGCCCAGCACGGCCAGCACCAGGCCGGCCGACCCCCACCACAGCGTCCGCGCCGCCCGGGGTGACAGCTCACCCCTCGCTTCCCCGGCGAACGCCTCGTCCGGCTGCCTGCTGCTGCGCTCCACCCGGCGACCCTATCCAGCGGCGGGGGCGGGGCCGGTCACCGGCCGAACGCGCGCGGCGCATGCCGTGGACGGGTTCGGGCCCACCCGCGCGGGCGTGCGATACGTTGCCCGGCATGCAGGAACTCGGACCCGTCGCCTGGCCACCCGACCCGCTGGAGACGGAACGGCTCGTGCTCCGCGCGTCGCAGGCCCGGGACCGTTCGGCGTTGATCGAGCTGTTCGCCTCCCCGGAGGTGGGCACGTACGTCGGTGGCGCCCGGCCGCGCGACGAGCTCGAACGGACGGTGCCCGAGGTGCCCGGCCGGCGCCCCGGCTTCTTCGTGGTCGAGCTCGACGGTGCGACGATCGGCATGATCACGCTCGACCGGCGCGACGCGGAACGGCCCGTCCACGTCGGGCCGGAGGCCGGCGAGGCCGAACTCGGCTACATGCTCCTGCCGCACGCGTGGGGACGCGGGTACGCCGCCGAGGCGTGCACGGCGGTCCTCGACTGGTTCTCCGCCGCACTCCCCGGCGAGCCGGTGGTGCTCACGACCCGAACCGCCAACGGCCGCTCGCTGCGCCTCGCGGCGAAACTGGGCTTCACCGAGGTGGAGCGGTACGAGGAGTACGGCGCCGAACAGTGGTTCGGCGTGCGGCCGCCGGTCCCGCCGCCCGGGTGAGCCGGGGCGCCGCGTCAGCTCTGTGGCGTCCGGTCCTTCGCCATGGCGACGAGACCCGCGGCCGGGGCCCGGGCGGGACGCGGGGCCGGGGTGCGCCGGCTGCTGTGCTGCCGGTCGGGCGTTCGCGCCCGGCAGCACCGTCCCGGTGACGGTGGGCGACCCGCCGCGGGTGCGGCGCCCACCTGGTCGGCCGGCCGGCGCACACCCGCCGGCCGTCTTCGCCGGCGACGAGGTGGGCGCGTTCGAGACGGGCGCCCGCGCGGACCGGGCCGATGAGTTCGCCGGCCGGCCGAAGTCTTCCGTATGACGTTCCACCCCACCGGCGGACCAGGCGGTGGCGGATCACGGTGTCATGGAGGAGAGAGGCCAGCATGAGCAATCCGATTCGGCTGTACATGTCGATGTCGCTCGACGGCTACGTCGCCGGCCCGGACGATCGGCCGGGCCAGGAGCTCGGACGGGCCGGTGGACGGCTGTTCGACTGGCTCGACGACCGGGAGTCCGACGGCCCCAGCGGACAGGTCTACCGCGAGGCGCTGGCCACCGGCGCGGTCATCTCCGGCCGCCGGACCTTCGAACTCGCCGGGCGCTGGCAGGGCGACCATCACGACGGTGTGCCGATCTTCGTCCTCACCCACCAGGTGGACGACGGCAACGTGCCACCGGGCCACGCGCGATTCGTCACCGACGTCGAGGACTGCGCCCGTCAGGCTCGCGCGGCCGCCGGGGACCGGCCGGTCATGGTCCATGGGGCGGGCGCGGCCCAGGCGCTGCTCCGGGCCGGGCAGATGGACGAGATGGAGATCCACCTCGTCCAGGTCCTCCTCGGGGACGGCCGGCGCCTCTTCGACCACCTCGGGGACGGGCACATCGAACTCGACCTCGTCCGGCGGCTGGAGGACCGGGACGTCACCCACCTCCGCTACCGGGTGCGCCGTCCCCAGGAGACCGCATGAAAACGCTCTTCGTCTCCTACCGCGTCACCGACCTGGACCGCTCGCTCGGCTTCTACACCGCCGTGGGCTACACCGTGCTGGGCAGAATCGACACCGGCGCCGGGAGCCGTCTCGTGCTCCTCGCGTTCCCCGGGGAAACGGCGGCCTCGCTCGAACTGGTCCACCGTCCCGCGGACGGACGCGTCGACGTGGGCAGCGGTTTCGACCACCTGGCGATCCAGGTGGAAACGCTCGCCGGCACCCTGGAGCGGCTGGCCGCCGCCGGTCTGCAGCCGGGACCCGTCGAGCACCCGGGCGGCCCCCACGGCCCGCAGACGTCGTGGCTCACCGACCCGGACGGTTACCGGCTGGAGTTGGTGGAGTGGCCCTCCGGACATCCCGGCGGCATCACGGCGGCGGACTTCTCCTGAAGCGCTCACGCCGGGCGGGGCGGGACCCTTGGCGGACAAAGTGAGTGCACTGTGCACTTTCTCACGGGAGCGACACGCCCCGGAGCCGGTAACGTGCTGACCCGCCGACCCGACGACGGCTGACGAACGGCTCAGGAGAAACAGCCCGTGTCCCTCTCGACCGCACCCTCGCCCTCCCCCGAGGGCAGCTACTTCGAGGCCATAGACGAGAACCGCTACAAGCCGACGGTCCACGCGAGCGGCGCCTGGGACCCGGACGAACAGCACTTCAGCCCGCTGGGCGGACTGATCGTCCACGCCCTCGACCGCCATCGGGCCGCCGGCCCGGACAGCGGACTGCTTCTCTCCCGGATCAGCTACGACATCCTCGGCCGTCTCGCCCTCGACGAGTGCGAGATCGCGGTGGAGACCGTCCGCCCGGGCCGCACCATCGAACTCCTCGAAGCAGTCGTACGGATCGCCGGGCGTCCCGTCGTCCGCGCCCGCGCCTGGTACCTCACCTCCCTGGACACCGCCGCGGTCGCGGGCGGCCCCGACGACCGCCTCGCCCCGCCGGAGTCGCTCACCCGCTGGCGCATGTCCGACGCCTGGCCCGGCGGCTACATCGCCTCGGTGGACGTCCGCCCGGTCGGCCGGCCCCAGCCGGGCCGTACGACCGCCTGGGTCTCGACGCCGCTGGAACTGGTCGCCGGCGCCGAGGTCAGCCCGCTCGCCTCGTACCTCGCCCTGGTCGACACCGCCAACGGCATCGCCGTGCGCCAGTCGCCCACCGAGTGGATGTTTCCCAATGTCGACCTCACCGTCCACCTGCACCGTCGGCCGCGCGGCCCCTGGACGGGCCTGGACACCACGGTCGTCTTCGGCCCCACCGGCCAGGGTCTGACCAGTACGATCCTCCACGACGTCCACGGCCCGGTCGGCCAGGCCCAGCAGATCCTCACGGTCCGCCCCCAACCGGGCACCTGACCGGCCCCGGCGCCCCAGCCGGCCCGGACGGACCGCCGGACCGCCGGACCGCCGGACCGACGCAAAACGGCCGCGGCGATGTCCACCCGCATAAAATGGACCGGCAAGTCCAGATCACCGGCGTGGAGGAGGCCCCGTGAGCGCCGCTGGAGCGACCGCACCGCGCCTGACCCGCAAGGGTGTGGCCACCCGGCGCCGCATCGTGGAGGGCGCGGCCGAGGAGATCCGCGAGCGAGGCGTCACCGGGACGACTCTCGACGACATCCGCGCCCGCACCGCGACCAGCAAGAGCCAGATCTTTCACTACTTCCCCGGCGGCAAGGACGAGTTGCTGCTGGCGGTGGCCGCCCGCGAGGCCGAACGCGTCCTCGAGGACCAGGAACCGCATCTCAGCGACCTGGGCACGTGGTCGGCGTGGCAGGACTGGCGCGACGCGGTCGTGCGGCGCTACGAGCAGCAGGGCGTCAACTGCCCGCTCGGCATGCTGATCACCGAACTGGGCCGCACCACCCCCGCCTCGCAGGCCCTCACGGGCCAGTTGATCAGTCAGTGGCAGTCGGCCCTGCGCGCGGGCATCGAGCGGATGCAGGACAGCGGCGAACTCGGCCGGCAGCTGGACGCGGACCGGACCGCTGCCGCCCTCGTCGCCGCGGTGCAGGGCGGCGTCACCATCCTGATGTCCACCGGCGGGATCGCCCACCTGGAAGCCGCGCTCGACACGTCCCTGGCCCTGCTGCGCACCAGCGCCCCCTCCGCGTCAGCGGGCGGAGCCTGAGCGGCACGGCCGCGGCGCCGGGCGGCCCGGAGGTCCCGGTCGTACCGGGGAGGCCGAACGGCGTGGTGACGGGGTTCGTGGAAGAAGCTCTCCCGGCCGGCTTGCGTCGTCGGGGACCGGGCGGGAGCGGTCGTCAAGGCGTGAGCAGGCGGTCCTGCTCGACGGGCGGTGTGCCGCCCTCCCAGTCCAGGGGACGGCCGAAGCGGACCAGTTCGCCGTACAGGGCGGGATCGACGCGCTCGGCGAAGATCAGGTCCAGTACGGCGTCGGCGGCCCGGGCCGGTGACTGGGCCTGGCTGAAGTCGCTGAACCAGGGGCGGGAGGTGGCGGTGTCGACCATGCCGGGGCAGACGGCGGCGATGAGGGTGCCGGCGGCGAGATCGCGCTCGCGGCGTTCGGCGGCCACCGCGCGGACGGCGGCGACCTGGGCCACCTTCGAGGGCACGTTCAGCCAGACGGGCCAGCCGGCCTCCTGCGCGGTGCCGTTGTGGACGGCGCCGCGCCACGACTCGACGGCGTACTCGACCTGTTCGAGGCTCGCGCCGTCGAACAGGGGATGCAGGCGGGGATCGAGGTGGCCGAGCGTGCCCAGGCTGCTGGCCACGACGAGGAGGCGGCCGCCCGGCCGCAGGACAGGGGTGAAGGAGCGCAGGACCGCGTGGGTGGCGGCGTTGGAGACGTCGATGAACTCGTCGGCGCGCCCGGCCTGGGACTCCTCGGGCAGCAGCCGGGCGACGGCGTTGGACACGACGAAGTCGACGCCCGCGTACCGCACTTGGAGGTCCTCGGCGAGGCGGGCGATGGCATCGGTGTCGGTGACGTCCAGGACCCGGCCCTCGACGCGGGCACGGGTGCCGGGCAGTCGGCGGACCGCATCGGCGGCGTCCGTCACGCGCTGGTGGTTGCGGCCGGTGAGCAGGACCAGGTCGTCTGGGTCCATACGGGCAGCCAGCCCCTCGACGAGGGCGCGGCCGAGTCCTTGGTTGGCGCCCGTGACGAGGGCGATGCGGGAAGCGTTCATGCGGGCAACGCTAGAAACGCCCGTCACCATGAGTCCAACGAAACTTCGGCACCGCCGGTATGCGTGATCGTCATGGTTCTCACCGCGGGGTGAAGGCGGCCGGGCACCGTCGGGGCCCGGCGCCCGCCCGGCTCGCACCGGGTGCGGCTCGTCCTGCGAGCCGTCCGGACCGCGGGAGCCGCACAGGGACGGGCGCAGGAGAGCGCGCCGATCGGACCGTCGGCAGCGGGACGCGCGGCCGCGTTCTGGCCCCACGGCTAGACGCGAACCTGACGCACCACCTCGAAGCCCGCGCGCCGAAGCGCCGGCTGGTCCTCCCCGCCGCGCCTGCACCGCGGGAGCATGCCCGGTGGAACCGCGGCAACGGCACACAAGCCGCCGCCCCGTCCCTGCCCGCCGCCCCGAAGGGACACCCTAGGAACTAATTGTCAGACACCCCCTAGTCATCTGAGTCAGGAATTCTGTTCAGATAACTGGCGAGGCGTTCGAGGATCTCGTCTGCGGTCTTCGTCCAGACGTAGGGCCTTGGGG
>NZ_JBIWOE010000082.1:0-14973 GCF_044767585.1 Streptomyces sp. NPDC101225 | reverse complement strand
CCGGCCGCACCTGATCACAGGCTGCCTGCCGACCACCGGCCTGGACCTTCAGGGCCTGATCGAGACACCGGACATCACGGATTCAACCTGAGTAAACGAAGAGGTGGCTCCAACGAGTTCGGTGTAGGCCGGCCGGTCAGTGATCGAGTACACGATCTCGCCGAGCGTCCCGTTCTCGCGCCGCAGCTGATCCCGAACGAGATAGCCGTGGCCCTCCAGCTCCCCCAAGGCGGCACGCACGCTATTGCGTCCGTCGGAGCCGACACGGACGAGGTCTGCGATGGTCAACTGCCAACCGTCGCGGTGCGTACTGATGAAGCCGAAGATCCCCTTCGCTTTGAACGAGATCCTGGTGTCGCGGAAAAGGCCGTTGGCGATCTGAGTGAAGTGATCGGCCGCCATGACCCCTCGGCGGACCCCCGCCCCAAAGCCGCTCACCGCCACGCCTCCGACACGGGCTGCGCTCGGCTGCCGGAGCAGTCCACCCGGCCCGCCGGAATACAGCGGACGGTCAACCAGGGTGCGCGGGCGTGCATGTGTTCCATGCCGTCAGCTCACCCGCCGCCCCCGACCACGTCGCTGACCACCAGCCCCGACCACCGGTCACGATCCGACAACAACGGGCGGAACTGCCATGGTCGGGTCTGTGGTCGCCCCGACTGCGCAGGTTCAACCGGGGCGTCCGGCGGCAGCGCAGTCCGCCTGCGCACTGCCAGCAGGCGATGCGCATTCGTGCCTGCACGACAGGGTGAGGATCCTGCGCAGTCGGATTGCGCGGTCCGACTGCGCAATCCGTCGAAAGGGCATTGATCTTGCCTTCCCTGACGTGCGTGCTGCACTGCGCAGCCGACCTCTACAACTCAGGCTGTGCACCGGAGTTCACTGCCACTTTGGCAGCCCGGTCGGACGCTCGCCCGCTGCCAGCCGACGCGCGAACGTTGGGGAGGTAAGGCTCTGTCCCCGGCGCCCGGCCAAGCCGTGGTCGGGTCTGTGGTCGGGGCGACCACAGACCCGACCACGGGCTTCGTGTCCTCATCGTGACCGTGGTCGGGGTCTGGTGGTCACCGGCGTGGTCGGGGGTAGCGGGTTGTCTCGAGGTCAGCAACATCCGTTCTGACCTGGGAGATTGACCATGTCCCCTGGCACGCAGGCCTCACCGAGCGAGGCTGCTGCTCCGATGGCGGCCGGCGCCCGCCTGGAGGCGATGCGGCGCCGCGTACGCCTCTCCCGCGTCGCGGCCTGGACCGTCATCGCGGCCGGCCCCGTCGCCCTGTGCATCGCCCTTGCCCCCCACCCGACCACGGTCGAGGCAGCCGCTGCAGCGAAGCCCGCCGCCGTGCGCACTGCCGCGGCGAGTGCCGCCGACCCGGCCGGCTTTGCGCAGTTGTTCGTGCGTGCGTGGCTGCGCAGCAGCGCGGACGACGCCACGAGTGCGCAGGCGCGGCTTGCGCAGTCGATGGCGCCCAACGTGGATCTGCCGCAGCCGGCCGCAGATGCGCAGTCGACACCGGAGGCCGTGATGACGCTGCGCAGTGCGCAGGCCGGCGGCGGTGGCTGGGTGGTGACGGTGGCTGCGCAGTACGCCGACGGATGGGTTCGCTACTACACGGTGCCGGTGGCCGCCGACCGCGCAGGCAACTCGTTCACGGTGACCGGCGCGCCGGGCGCGGTCGCCGGCCCGGTTCGTGCCGCCGAGACCCCGTCGCCCTACGACGTGATCGTGCCGGACGGTGATCTGTCCGCCGCGGTCGGGGAGTTCCTGGCCGCCTACCTGACCGGGGCCGGCGAAGTCGACCGCTACCTCGCGCCCGGCGTGAAGCTGACCGCTATCTCCCCCCCTCCCTACCAGACGGTCACCGTCCAGCAGATCTCCGCCGCCGAGGAGGCCGCGGCCGCCGAGAAGGTTCCTCCCGACGGCACTACCGTCCGCATCTACGTGACCGTCGAAGCCCGTGACAGCTCCGGGCGTTGGCCGCTGGGCTACCAGCTCACGCTCAAGGCGCGCTCCGGCCGGTGGGAGATCGCCGCGCTGGAATCCGGCGACACGGCCTCGGACGGGAGGCTGCGGTGAACACGCTGCACAGCCTGATGCTCGCCGGTCAGCTCAACGATCTCGGCAACAGCTGGATCAACATGTTCAAGGAGTGGGCCACAAAGGGCCTTCAGGCCGGACTGGTCGTGCTCGTGGTCGTGGTCATGATCCAAAAATTCTCCCTCAAGGCGGGGATCGGCGCCCTGCTGCTGATGGTGATCGCGCTCGGCTTGTACAACTCGCGCAACGACCTGGCCAACATGTTCACCGACGAGGTGAAGCACCCGTCCAAGGGCGCACCCACCCACCCCGTCATCTTCCAGTCCGAACTCCCAGGATCCAGTGACCACTCGCCGGACGCCGGGGGTCGGCTGTGACCGCGGGCGCGGTCCGCATGGGCCGCTTCTACACCTCCGCCCGCCGCCACCCGTGGGTACTGGGCAAGGTCGCCGACTGGAGGATTCCCCTCGGCCCCTACACTCCGGCGCAGATTGCCCTCGCCGTCGGCGGCGGCTTCCTCCTGATCAAGACCATCAGCTGGTGGTCCTGGCTGGGTCCAATCCCCATCGTCGCGTGGATCCTGGCCATCTGGGCGGTGCGCCGGCCCAAGATCCGCGGCCGGGCCCCGCTGCAGGCCGCACTCGGCTGGGTGCTGCTCGGCTGGCAGCCCAAGGGAGGGCGGATCGGCGGGCGGGCCGCGCGTGACCACGCTGCCCGGCCACTGCTCGGCGGCTTCACCGTCGAGGGCGCACCCCAGCCAGCCGCTTCCCCACATGCGGTGGCGTCCCGAGTCAGTCACCCCACGCCCGCCCCGCCTCCGTGCCGCGGGCGCCACCCGAGCGCCACTCGCCCTCGCGGGCGCCGCAGTGCGCAGCCGACGGCATCTCCGGCAGGTCCGGTCTCCGGGGTGCAGCAGCTGCTCGCCCGAGCCCAGCAGAACGGAGGCGCGCGATGAGAGTGCCCATCCGGCACATCGCCGGGCACCTCGTGTGGTCAACGCAAGGCCACGTGTGGGCCCTCTACCGCCTCCACCCCGGCCCCGACGCACAAGGACAGCGCGAGGAGACCGTCCAAGGCACCTACCTGCCCGCCGCGGTCCGCGACGAACAACTCGCCAAGATCACCCACCTGGTGCGCTCACTGTCCGGAGCACCACGCCTGTTCGGACTGTGCGCACAGGTCGACCCCGGGGAGATCGCCCTCAAGATGATCGAAAGCATCGAACCGGCCGAGCAGGCTGACGGGTCGGGCCCGCATCCATGGGTGGAGAACATCGAGGCCACCCTGGATCTGCTGGACGACCAGGAGATGCACCACCGCACCCTGTGGCTGGCCGTCCCCCTGCAGACGGAGGCCGGGCGGCTGCAGATGTCCGCATCGCTCGGTGCGGCGTGGGCCGAGTTGTCGCCGTTGCTGGGTCTGCGGCCGGCGCCGGTGGCCCGGCGGGAGGTGACCGCCTACCGCGAACAGGCCGCCCGCGTGGAGGCGGCTCTGGCCGGAGGCATCGCCTTCCGCCCGGCCCGGCCGGCGGAGATCGTGTGGATGATCCAACACGCCCTACACCGCGGCCTGGCCGAGCCTCTGCTTACCGAAGCCGAGAGCAGCGCTCTGTTCGGCGGACAGGTCTCGGGCGGGGTGCTGCACTCCCCGAGCTACGCCGACCTCGGCCAAGTCCGCCTGCAGGAAGGCGGCATAGACCCCGAGCTCGACGACATCGGCGAGCTGAAGAATGCGGGGCAACTCACGCGGTCGGGGCGTAAGGCCTGGTGGCGACTGCACACGGGCTCGCCGCTGGGGCGGCGCTGGCTGCAGGTCGAAACCGACACCGGCGTCGGCTACCAGGCGCAGTTGGCGCTCGCGGAGTGCCCGCCCTCGGTCAGCGAGGACGCTGCGGATCTGTTCGCCCAGCTGGAGACGCTGGACTTCCCCGTCGACTACACGGTCGACCTGATGCTGGTGCCCGCGGAGAAGGCGCGTGACCAGGTATGGCGCAAGAAGAACGAACTCATCGACCAGGCCGACCAATACGACGCCCGCCCCACCGGCATGCCCGCCTCCCTGACCGAAGCCGCCCGCGATCTGGGCGAACTGGACGCCCGCCTCTCGCGCACGTCGGTCGAGGTAGAGGTGCAGTCCGTCACCGTCCTGACCGTGTGGGGGCCCACCGCCGCCATCTGCGACGCCCGGGCTCGCGCTCTGGCCGCGCTCCTCGCCGGCGCCGACTACCGGGCCGTCCGACCGGCCGGACTACAGGAGGCCCTGTTCACGATGGGCCTGCCCGGCACCGTACGGCCCGGCGTGGCACGGGAGTTCACCCAGCACCAAGTCTCCGAGGACTGGGCATTGTCTGGCGCCTTCACCGTGGGCGAGGTCGGCGACCCGAACGGCATGTTCCTCGGCATCGACCTGGACTGTGGCACCACCCGCCCGGTGATGATCAATGTTGCGGATGCGCCCAAGGTCGACGCCTCCGCATCGATGGGCATCGTCGGCGACCTCGGCGCGGGCAAGAGCGTCCTGCAGAAACTGATCGCCGAAGCCGTGTGGGCGCGCGGCGGCTGCGCCATCTGCATCGACCGCACCCCCGTCCGCGAGTGGGCCACCTTCGCCCGCACCGCCACCGCCGGCCGCGTGCAGATCGTCGACGCCGCCCAGGCCGAGGTCTCCATCGACCCGCTGCGCATGTTCGACGGGCCCGAGGGCCGCCACTACGCCCTGTCCTACCTCACCCTGCAACTCGGCATCGGCCCCATGAGCACCCACGGCGAGGTCCTCCACCACGCCGTCGAACAAGCCGCCGCCAGCGACGCGCCCTCCATGCGGCGTGTGCTGAAGGTGCTCGAGGAGATGACCACCCGCGACACGGGCAAACGGCAGGACGCCGCCGCCACCCTGGCCGGCCTCATCCGGGTCGTCGCGAGCAACCCGCTTGCGGCCATGGTCTTCGACCCCACGCTGCCGCCGGTGCAGCTGGACGCCTCCAGCACCTCCGACATGATCGTGATCACCACCACGGGGCTGAAGCTCCCGCCGAAGGCAGCGTTCGACAAGCCGGAGGTCCTGCATCAGCAGCCGCTGGAGGCGCTCATCGGGCGGGCGGTGCTCTACCTGGTCGCCGCGATCGCCCGCCAGACCGCCTTCGAGGACCCCGAACGCTTCACCGCGATCGTGCTGGACGAGCTGTACTGGCTCACCAGCTCGGCCGAGGGCACCGCCCTGGTCCACGAGATCCTCCACGACGGCCGCAAGCACGGCGCCGGCCTCATCGCCGGATCCCACGACGCCGACGAACTCGGCCCCGACCGCGGCCTGATGGCCTACCGCGCGCTCGCCCGCACCGCGGACCGCGAACGCGCCCGCCGCGGCCTGGACTTCGTCGGCCTCGACCCAGGCGACCCGGAACTGCTGCGACTGGTGACCACCGGCCTGTCCCCGGTCGGACAGCGCGGCCGTGAGGGCGAGTTTCTGCTGACCTGCCCGCGGCAGAACACCGGCCGCGTCAAGGTCTCCATCCCCCGCATCCCGCGCATTGCCACCTCCATCACGACCACACCAGGACGGGGCACCAGCACTCCCACCCGGACAGGACCTGAGTCGCTTGAGTCGCTGGCTGGCCAAGGTGCCGGGGCACAACCGACGGAAGGCGTCCGGTGACTCCGTCTTCGTGGGTCCGCGCCCACCGCGTCATCGCGACCGCCAGCGTACTGGCCGTTGTCGCCATCGCGATCGTCCTCCTGGTCCTGGCCGCCAAGTCGGGCGGGCTCAAGGGCTGGTGGCCACACACCGGCCGGGCTTTCGCCACAGACACGGATCCGTGCGACCTGATCACGGGCCCCGGCAAGAGGTATTGCGAGCGCAGCACCTCCACCAACGCCCTCCGCTCCGACCGGGAGCCGGACACCGCCAGCGCCGCCTTCGAACTGGTGCCCGCCGGTGCCGGAGTCGCGGCCCTGATGGTGTGGCAGCGCCGGGGTGTCATCCGGCAGGAGCAGCGCTGACATGTTCCGTCCCGACCGCACCACCCTGCGCTCAGCCGGCTTCATCGTCGCGCTGACCGGCGTGTTCCTCATGGTCAACACCCAGGTCGTGTACGCGGCCAGCAGCAACAGCGAGACCGGGGACTTCCTCGCGCCGCTGAACATCACCTCCTCCGAGGGCGTGTTGATCAACGGGTATGAACTCGACGCCTCCGGCGGGTCCATCGTCGACTTCAAGGGCCAGGCCCTCGCCTTCGCCCTGTCCGGCCTGTTCACCCTGATCCGGCTGCTGGTCGGCCTGGCCGGGTGGGCGATCGAGGTCGCCTTCCGCTTCCCCCTGCTGAAGATCCTCACCCGCCCCGCGCAGAAGGTCGCCGACACCTACGACCACATCGTCGTCGACACCCTCGGGATCAAGGGCTTGCTGCTGGCCTGGGCGTTCGTCTTCGCCGGATTCATGATCGTACGCGGCCGAGTGGGCCGCGGCCTGGGCGAAATCTTCCTCACCCTCCTCATCGGCGCCATCGCCGCCTCCGCCCTCATCCGCCCCGACACCCTCCTCGGCCCCGACGGACCGCTGGGCCAGTCCCAGCAGGTGGCCGCCGAGGTCGCCCAGCAGAGCGTCAACTCCTACGACTGGGGCGGGAAACTCGCCAGCAAGAGCCCCTGTGACGGCATGGCCGGCAACGCCGAGACCAAGTGCCTCAAGGAAGACGCCCAAGCACCGGTCTCCGCCGCGGACGTGGCCCGCCCGCTCCAGGACTCCATCACCAACGCCTTGGTGGTCAAGCCGTACATGCTGCTCGAGTACGGCCGCATCCTCGACCCCGCCAAGGCCTCCGATCGCCAGGCCTACGCCGTCCACCTCAAGTGGGTGTCCGGGGGCTACAAGGCCGGTGCTGTTAAGGACAAGAAGGACGATCCCTGTCGCTGGGTCAGCGGCATCGGAAAGAAGTACTGCGAGCGCGATCATGCCGCCAGGCAGGCCGGGCGTCCGCTGCCGGATCTGACCCCGGGCGGCGACTTGCTGGACGCGGCCAATCCGGTGCTCAGCAAGGAGGATCAGGAGTTCACCGCCTTCCTCGCGGATATGAAACAGGCCGGGGATGTCGGCAAGGCCTGCGCCGACTACGCCCAAAAACCCACCTGGTGGCGCGTCGGGGGCGCCGGCCTGCTGCTGATCGCCGCGCTGTTCGTCTGCGGCATGCTCCTGTCGTCCGCCATCGTCCTGCTCGGCACCCAGGGCGTGTGCGTGGCCGCAGCGGCCGTCGGCGGCATCACGTTCGTCGCGGGGATGCTGCCCGGGCCCGCACGCCAGAGCGTGTGGAAATGGCTGAGTTTGTGGGGGGTCGCCATCCTGGCCGTGGTCGGGATCTGCGCCTTCATCCCGTTCTTCGGCATCGCCATCGACGCGACGATCACCAACGGGCCCGACCTGATGGTCGAACGGATCCTGCTCATCGACGTCCTCGCCATTGCCGGCGCGGCCGGGCACCGCCGTCTGCTGACCGGGATCTCCTCGTTCGGCCGGCGCATGGCGATGCGGATGCGCTACGCCAAGGTCGGCGGCACCCACCTGCCCGGCGACACCTCCGAACTCGGCGCCGCTCTCGCCATGAACTCCCCCACCGCGTTCGGCGGTTACGGCGCCGGGCTGCGCGCCTTCACCGGCGGCGGAGGCGGTCGGTTCGGACTGCTGGGCACCCGCCAGCGGCTCATGGGTGCCCTGGCCTCCTTCGTCGAGGGCGCGGGAATGCCGGTCAACACCGGTGGCGTCCTCGCCGACGCCACTGCTGAGGCCGGCCGTGGTTTGGCCCCGCTGACCGCGGTCGCCGCGGTGGGTGGGCTGGGGGCGCGGCTTGGAGGGAAGGGCGGCTACTGGCTGCTGGTCGGTCGCCGCCCGGACCGCGAGCAGTTGGCGAAGTGGCGCAAGCCCACCGCCGACGGCGACGCTCCTGCTGGCGGCACGCCGGACGGCGGCACTGGTCTCGGTGGGTCGGGAGGTTCAGGGCCGCGGCGCCCCGGCGGGCCGGCCGACCGGTATCGCAACGAGGACGGCCAGGTCGTCGACCCGCACACGGGTCAGGTGCTGCATGACCAGCACACCGACCGCACGCTGCTGTCGACGCGTGCGCACAACCGGCTGGTCCGCTTCCGCGGCTACCGCATCCTGCACCGCGGCGGCCGCACTGCCTACGGGGCGACGGTCGGCCTCAACGCCAACGTCCGGCGCGCCAGGGCGGGCGGCTCGCGCTACGCCCAAGACGCCCGCCAGCAGGTGCGGGTATGGGGCAACACCATCCGCGAAGACGGCCGGGCCTGGAGTGACACCGGCCGCCACATGGCCCGCATCATGCGCGAGGACACCGACGACCGCGGCGGCCCCGGACCCTTCGGCAGCCGCCGTCTGGCCCCCGGCCGGGCGGCGACGCCTGCCGGCACTCGCAGGCTGGACCCGGATCTGCCTCGACCAGCTCCGTCTAGTCCTCCTGCGCCACCGCCAGCGGCGTCGCCGTCGTCGTCGTTCATGCGCCCGTCACTGATCAGGGAACCGGACGAGTCGTCCGACACAACCGGCTCAGCCGGGACGGACAACGCTGGCGAGGTGCGCGAGGCGATGCGCAAGGCCGAGGCACTGCGCGCGATGCGGGCCCGGTGGCGGCGCGAGAACGAAGACGGTGAGGACACGTGAGGCCCAACCGGCGCCGCCTGGCCCGATGGGGCTGTGTGGTGGCGCTGCTGCTGTTCGCCGCGGTGTGCTGTGCCGCCCCGATCGGGAACGCGATCAGCGCCTACGTCGCACTGGCCACCGGCGCGCAGGACGACGGCGGGATCGCCGAAGGAGGCAGCGCCGCGGACATCCCGCCCCGCATGCTCACCGCCTACAAGAAGGCCGTCCAGCACGTCGGCGAACACGTGCCGAAGTGCCAGGGCATGCGCTGGCCGATCCTCGCCGGGATCGCCAAGGTCGAGTCCAACCACGCGGTCGGCCGCAGCATCGCGGCCAACGGCGACATCCGCCCCAAGATCTACGGCGTGCTCCTCAACGGCTCCGGCGCCGGCGGAAACACCACCGTCTTCCCCGACACCGACGGCGGTCAATGGGACGGCACCTCGCAGGGTGAACGCGCCGTCGGCCCGTTCCAATTCATGCCCGCCACCTGGCAGGCGATCGGAGCAGACGGCAACGGGGACAAGAGAGCCGACCCGCACAACGCCGACGACGCCGCGCTGACTGCCGCGATCTACCTGTGCGGAAGCGGCCGCGACCTGACCCAGCGCGCCCAACTCAAGGCCGCGATCTGGCAGTACAACCACTCCAGCGAGTACGTGGCCAACGTGACGGGCTGGATCGACCAGTACACGGCCGCCGCCAACGACCCGGACCTGAAACACGTCTCCGGGAAGGCCCGCACCGTCATCGAGGCCGCGCTGGCCCAGCGAGGCGTGCCCTACTCCTGGGGCGGCGGCACCGCCAAAGGCCCCACGACCGGCATTTGCTGCTCACCCAGCGGCAAGAGCGGCGCGAGCACACGCGGCTACGACTGCTCGGGCCTGACCACCTACGCATTCGCCAAGGCGGGCATCCGCCTGCCGCGCACCGCGGCCGCACAGGCCGGCGTCGGCAAGCGGATCCCCGCCGGCCTCGGCCCCTGGGCACTCAAGCCGGGCGACCTCGTCTTCTACGCCTACGCTCCGGGCCACGACTCCACGATCTACCACGTCGGGATCTACGTAGGCGGCGGGCAGATGGTCAACGCCGCCCGCCCGGGCACCACCGTCCGCCTCGACGCCGTCAGCGCCATGTCCGGCTACGCGGGAGGTGCACGACTGTGGTGACCACGGCCCCACGCTCATCACGCCTACTGGTCCTGAGCAGCATAATCCTCGCCGCCGCTGGCCTCTTTGCTCTGCTGGGCGTGCCACACGGCCACGAGTCACCGGCGCCGGCACCAGGGCCTCCAGCGCGCACGGACACGACCACACCAACTGCTGGCTCTGCACGATCTGCGGGCACGCCGCCTGCCCGCGCAACTCCCTCGAGCACACCGAGCGCCGCGACGACACGCTCGGCGCTCGACTCCGCCCTACCACCGCACGGAGAGGGCGTGGCCGGCGACCGGGCGATCCAGCAGTCCCTGCAGGCGGCCTGGCCCGCCGACCTTTCCTCCGCGGACCAGCGCACGTTGCTCACTGCCGGGCGTGCGCTGCTGCGTGCGGACGCCACCGGCATCGGCCGCGAGAAGTGGCCTGCAGTCTTTCCCGACTCAGGCCAGGCGGTTGCGCCAGCGTTCGCGACCGCGCGCTTCCGGATCCAGGCCGCAATCGCCCGCCGCAGCAGCGGGCCCACCAAGGCGGTGGTGCATCTGGTCTGGGCCGGCACCGATCGCGGCGGCACCTTCACCGACAACCGCATCACCGACTGGCACTTCACCCGCACCGTCACGAAGAAGGGGGCGTTCATATGGACTCCGTATCCCCGGTCCTGACCGGCCTGCCCGAGGCCTCGGCATCCAGCCAGGTACTGGGCCTCGTTTCTGGCATCGTTCACATCGTCGCCTGGGTGATCACCTACTGGTGGGTGGTGGCCCTGGCCACCGCCGTCCTCGGGATGGCAGGTGAGGCGCTGGTACGTCATCTGGCGCGCAAGGCCTCCGCTGAGCGGATGGCCCTGGAGCTCGTTCCCTCCCGGCACTTCGACCCGGGCCTGGAGGAAATTTTCCGCCGGGGTGTGCAGCTGGCCCGGGCCTCGACGAGCATGCCGTGGTGGGCGCCACGCCGGGCGAAAGCGGTGCAGATCCGACTGCGGGCCGACGGCTCCAGCCCGTTGCGCTACCGCGTCGAGGGCCCCGCTGGCGGCGAACGCCTGCTGTCGATCACACCGTTCGGGCCGGCCGTCACCGTGAAGCAGGGCCATCCCCTCGTGGACAGGGCACGTGAGCACGTGGTGCGGGCGGAGTTCATCCTGCGCGGCCGGCCGACCGCGCCATTGCGTGAGGTGCCCTTGGATCCGGACCCGTTGCAGCCGCTGATCGACGCCGTGTCGGACTTGCAAGCCGAGCTAGGCGATCTCGCAGAGATACGGCTGGACATCCAGCGCGCTCCGAAGTGGTCGCTGCGGGCACGCCGTCTGCAGCTGATGACCGATGCGCGCCGCGCGGAGCGGCGCGAGGCCCAGCGGGCGGCCCGGTGGGTGCGGCGGGACGCAGGAGGAGTTGAGGACTCGCTGGCCTGGCAGCTGCAGGAACTGGTGGTCGGCAGGCAGGGCGGGGGCGGACGCCGGCTGGTCATGCCGCCGGTGCCGCGCCGGGTGGACCCGACCGAGGCGCTGGGCAAGCTCGCCGAGGACGACCACCTCGTGCGCGTGCAGCTGCTGGTGATGTGTGCGTCGAACACCGAGGGCCGCGCCGAGGCGAGGCTGGCCCAACTGCAGGCCGCATTGGATGTGTTCGGCGCTGGCTCCCGTTGGGCGATGGGCGGCTGGCGCGTGGGCCCGTGGCGGTTCGGGGCGGATCGGTGGCCCTCCCGGCGCGGGTTCGAACGCCGCTGGGATCTGGGGCACTGCCAGCCGCCCAGGGCGAACTGGGTCCGGTTGGAGGAGCTCACGGGGCTGCTCAAACCACCCACCGTGCATTGCCGACTGCCGCTGCTCGCCGGTGATCTGCCGACCTTCGAGTTCGCGAATCCGCAGCTGCTGCTGCAGGGGATTTACCACGGTCCGGACGGCCGACAGCGCCCGGTCGCGACCTACGCCAAGGAGACCCTGTTCGAGGTCGGGGTGGGCAAGGCGGGCGGCGGCAAGACCGAACGCGCCCTCGCCCAGGCCATCGGCTGGGCACACGCCGGCGGCGGGCTCATGTTCGTCGACCCGCACCGCGACTCCTGGCCGCGCGCCCTGCCGTTCCTCGCCCACGAGCACCTCATGAAGCGCATTGCACTGGTCGACCTCAACGCCCATGGCCCCACTGCGCAGCTCTCGTCCTGGAATCCGATCGGCATGCACCAAGGCCAGGTGGCCCACGAGGTCGTCGAGGCGAGTGCCGACGCATTCGCGTCCGTGCTCGCCTGGGATGACGCCACCGCTCCCCGCGCCCTCACCATCCTCGCCGCCAGCCTGGCGGTCCTGGTCGCCGTCAACGAGTCCGCCTGCCAGGCCGGACGGCCCGCAGACCAAGCCACCGTCTTTCACCTCCGGGCCCTGCTCACCGATGCGGGTTTCCGTACAGCGGCGCTCAAGGCGGTCGAGGAGCGCCTGGATACGGAAACCCTCTCGTGGTGGCGCGCGGTGTTCCCGACACTGCCGCCCGATGCCTACGCCGTCGTGCTCAACCCGCTCGCCCGGTTGGCGGCGAATCCCGTCACCCGTGCCTTCCTGGGCCAGCCGGCCGGCGCCTACAACATCCGGGCCGCGATGGACTCGAGGATGATCGTGTGGGTGTGCCCGGGCGGCAACGGACCCACCGACCGGCTCGTCACCGCGCTACTCGCCCGGGACCTGCTGCGGGCCGTGCGCTCGCGCCGTGACACCCCGGAGGCCCAGCGGGTGCCGTTTCGCCCCTACTTCGACGAGCTGATCACCCTCACCGGCGCGGCCCCGGAGACGATCGCCGCGATGTTCGAGGACTTCCGCAAGTACAAGGTCCACGTCCACGGCATGACCCAGCTGCTGGCCCGCCTACCCATCCCGGTGCGGCTCTCCCTGGTGCAGAACGCCTCCACCCTGGCGTCCACCGCCGGCTCGCAGTCCGCCATCTCCCCGATCACCGCCGAGTGGGGCGACCGTCCCAGCCCGGATGTCGTTGCCGCGCTGGACCGCTTCGAGCACTACATGTCGCTGACCGTCGCCGGCCGTCGCGTCGGCCCTGTCCGAATCACCGGCCCTCACCTGGACGACATCTTCGCCGACTACGCCCGCCCGCAGCGGGCCGGGGCGACGGAGCGCGCCGCCCTGGCCGCGGCGGGCGCCGCCCCGCTGGATCAGCTCACGGACCAGGCCGAGAACCAGCTCGCCCAGGTGAGCGACTTCCTCGCCCAGCACACCCCCGCCGCCAAGCCGGCCGCCCGCCTGCAGAAGAAGAGGAAATACAAGTGACCACAGCCTCCGAGACCCGGCTGTCCTGCCGTACGCCCAGCCCGGTCGAACCGTTGCCGCATCAGCTCCTGGCCGTGCTCGGCCAGCACCGGATGGCGACCACGAACCAGCTCCACGAACTGCTGCGGCCCGGCGTAGCGCGGCAGACCGTCTCCGCGCCGCTCAACAAACTGCGCCGCGACGGCCTGGTCGACTACACCGTGCTGCCGGCCTCCAACCGGTCCCGCGCCTGGTACCTCACCAGCGACGGCGCCCGGCTGACGAAGGACTTCCCCGCCTTGCGGGGACGTCCCCCCTATCCGATCACCTCGGCCACCGCTGCCTCACTCAAGACGCCACACACCCTGACCGTGGTCCGAACCCACCTCGCGTTCGTCACCGACGCCCGCCGCCGTGGCGACGAGCACGGCCACCTGGACTGGACCCCGGAGGTCTCCCACCCGCTCAGCGACGGCGAGCGGGTCATCACCGACGCGGTGATGCACTACACCCTCGTCGAAGGCGACGATCGCACCAAACTACGGGCGTTCATCGAAGTCGACCGCACCACGATGAGCAGCGAACGACTGGCCTCCAAACTTATCGAATACGCCCGACTGTGGTCGTACGAACCGCAGCCCGCCGGACGGCCCCGAGCACGCCACCCTGGCGCACCCGGACCCGTGTGGCTGCGCTGGTATCCCATTTTTCCCAGGGTGATGTTCGTACTGACCGGTGCCTCCCGCCACGTCCTGGACAACCGGATCAGCGACCTGCAGGCCATGACGGCCGAGCACCCCCTCGTCGGCACCCTGGCCCGGCAGGTGCCGATGGGTGCGGCCGTCCTGGAAGACCTCGAAGGCAGTGACGAGAACGCGTCTGTCTGGGTTCCGCTGACGGGCGGCGAGCCCCAGCCGTGGACAGAGCTGTGAGCAGCTGCCGACGTCGCCGCTCCCCGCGCGCGGCCCCAGCTAGTGGCTTGTCACGCAACCTTGGCCGGGTAATCGACCTTCGACGGCTGAGGTACGTCCGGCGGCTGACCGGGCCGCTCCGCGTACCGTGTCGGCGAAGAGGTCACCACGAGCCGGATGCCGGAGAAGCACAGCGCGTGGTCGCCTGCACCATCTCGCGGGACACGATGGCGGCAGGCATCCTCAGGGGCAGGCATGGCCGACGGCCCTGTGGTTCATCCATACCGCCACATCGCACACCTGCAGCGCACTCACCGTCTCCGCCACCCCCGCCGCCTGCCTCAGTTTCAGCAGTTGGCGGTGCAACGCACCGTCGTCCTCGCGCAGCGCGACATGGAGAGCGAGCCAAAAGGACGACGGCCGGCCTACGGCACAGCGGACGACTCGGTCGTAGACCGGGAGCAGTCGGGGCCGCTTGCGGGCCAGGATCTTCCCGGCGATGACCCAGTTGACCCCGTACTGCTCGCTGAGCAGGCTCCAGGCCTGCTCAGCTGGCGAGCCGTCGGCCACGACGAGCGCGCCGGCATCAACCATGTCGATGTCCCTGGGAATGGCGTGCAGCAGTCCGGACGCCGCGTGCCGAGGCGGCCCTCCAGGAGGTCCAGTGCGACAGGTGCCGGAACGGTGACCGACAGGGCCTGCACTGCAATCAGGTCTTCCGCCGTGATCTCGTCAGCGACCCCCGGCCGGTCTCCCCCACCGGCCAAATGCTCGAACCTGCTGCCGGTGAACGTTGCCTCACTGGGTGGCATGCCTATGCCGAAGTAGCGCCGTAGGTCGCCGACAATGCGCTCGGAGCTCAGCAAGACACGCAACCGCTGCCCTAAGAAGCCGTATTCCTATCGATCATGAGGACGGCTCTGATCGAACAGGTTCCCTGGTCGGGTGATCTTGGCCGCGCGGGCGCATGAAAGCAGGGCC
>NZ_JBIWOE010000081.1:0-15491 GCF_044767585.1 Streptomyces sp. NPDC101225 | reverse complement strand
TCCATGCCCACGATCTGGGGTCCGTCGTAGGCTTGCTCACGGTCCATCAGGGGCCTCCTGCCTGTGGACGGTTACTTCTTCTCCTGGACCGAGCATCGTCCGCACCCGGCCGGAGCGGGAGGCCCCGCTCCTTCATCGCATCAGTCGTCGGGGCCGAGGGTGGTCAGGTCGATGGTGTCCGAAATGGTCTTGTAGGCGTCGGGAGTGAGGTTGATGTGGTCGCCGGTGTCGTAGTCACTGGGTGCGGCGCCGGCGTTGAGGATCAGCGTCGCGGGGTCTTCGGTGCTGTCGGGGTCGGGGACGGCGACCGCCTGTTCGGCGTCGAGGCAGGTGACCGTGGGGGTGGAGAAGTCGACTTGGTCGGTGATCCAGGTGTTGGTGGTGACGCGGTTGGTGTCCGCGTCGGTGGTGCAGGGGTCGTATCCATGGCAGGGGGTGAGGGTGGTGAGGACGACCTTGACGCCCCATCCGCGTAGCTGGTCGAGGAGTTGGCCGTAGGCCTGCTGGAGGTCGATGTCGTCGGTGCCGGCGACGATGTCCTGCAGTCCTTCGTCGACGATGACCGTGGTGATGCCGGGAAGTGACAGGACGTCTCGGTCGAGGCGGGTGAGGACGGCGGGTCCGCCTCGGCCGGACTGCTCCGTGGCGAGGCGGTTGTTCTCGATGCCGGAGGCGACGACGCCGTAGTCGGGGATGTTCTGGTCGTTGGTCTGGAGGGCGGTGGCCAGGGTGTCGGGGAGACGCGGAGTGGTGAGGCCGGGTGTGGTGCCGTCGGCGAAGGGGTCGGTGAGGTTGTCGCCGAGGACGGCGATGGTGGGCTGGTCACCGCTGGTGGTGACGTCGATGCCGGTGAGGATGTCGGTGAACCAGCCCCATGTCACGCCGGTGCCGGTGAAGGCGGTTGTGGTGGTGTCGGTGGTGTGGTCGCCGGAGCCGACGGCACTGACGTACTGGGTGGTGGCGGCCGCCCAGCTGTGCTGGACGAGGTAGGGCACGTCGTTGACCAGGTGAATGCTGATCATGATGCGTTTGCCGGGTGTGGCGGCGTGGTCGGTGGGGTCGCTGTAGACCTCGCCCCCGGCCGGGATCGTGACGTTTTTGCTGCCGCCGTTGAAGGTCAGGTCGATGGGTGTCGTGGTGGGGGCGGCGCCGGAGGACTGGGTGGCGATGGTGGTGTGGTCGATGGTCAGTGGGGTGCGGCCGAGGGCGTTGGAGAGCCTGATGCGGACGCTGGAGCCGGCGACGCTGGGGTCGGCCGCGATACGGAAGGTCTGGTCCTTGTAGTCGGTGTTCTCGTAGTTGAACGCGCCCTCGTTGGGGGCGCTCCACGCGCCGGTCCATTTCGCGCCGTCGGGAGCGGTGGCGGTGTCGCGGAGGGCCATGCCGAACAGGTGGAGTCCGGGGACGTCCTGGCGGGCGGCATCGCTGAGGTCGGGGAGGGTGACGTCGCTGATCCGGGCGCCGGGTCTGAGGGGGACCGCGAAGGCGTAGATGTTGGTGCTGCGGGTCTCCTGGCTTCCGCTGCTGTGGTTGCGGTGGGGGAGGGTGACGGCGGCCAGGGCGTTGGAGCCGTAGACCCAGTCGGGGACGGTGAGGTGGTATGCGGAGGTGGTGCCGTCGGCGTAGGTGACGGAGCCGTAGGGGCCGCCGGCCCGGCAGTCTTCGTACTGGCCGTTGCCGAGAGTGCATTGGGTGCCGCTGACGGAGGTTCCGTCGGGCACGGAGGGGCTGGAGTAGTCGTCGTCGGCGTGCTGGGAGCTGACGAATCCGTAGGTGGAGAAGCCGAGGAAGACCAGTGCGCGGCCGCTGCCGTTCATCTGGATGGACTGGTTGGCGGCCATGACGTTGTCGCCGGAGGCGGACGTGAAGTCGGGAAGGGTGAAGGTGGCGCCGTCCACGGTGATCTTGCCGCCGGGCTGCCAGCCGACCGCCTTGAGGTCCTGCAGCGACATGGTGGCGCCGATTCCGTCGGCGTCGGCGGCCGACTGGTCGCTGTTGTCGGTGACGGCGGTGTTGTTGAAGGCGTCCTGGAGGCTGCTGTAGGTCTTGCCGGTGTGGCCGAGGGCGGTGAACTGGTACTGCTGCTGGGTGGAGACGTTCCCGGCGGAGTCGACGGCGTAGACGTACAGGGTGTGTGTGCCGGGAGCGGTCGGTGTGACGGAGATCGTGGCGGCGTTGCCGGAGGCCGTGGCCACCGCGGAGGCGGGAGTGTTGGAGGTGGGCGGGCTGACGTCGAGGCGGTAGAGGAACTTGGCCGCGCTGTTGGTGCTGAGCGTGAAGTGGCCCGGGGTGCCGGCGGGTGTGATGCCGGGGGAGTCCTCGGGGTAGGTGCCGTCCTTGTCCTCGATGGCCGGCGCGGCGGGTGCGGTGAGGTCGACGGTGAAGTGGCAGCTGGAGGAGGTCGGGCTGGTGTCCTTGCCGTCGCTGGAGTGGACGTTCCAGCCCACGGTGTCACCGGTCTTCAGCCCGCTCATGAACGACGAGGAGAGCTGTTTGGGCGCGTTCGATCCGCTGGAGACGGTGGCGCTGGTGGTCGTGGTGGAGCTGCCGCCGTTGACCCAGTACGTGTAGGTCGCCGCCAGGGCGTCCTTGTCGCCGTCGCTGACCGTGGCGTTGAGGGTCGGTGGTGTGGTGACGAGGGTCTTGCCGATGACCGGGTACGGGGCGGTGGTGCCGCAGCCGACCGAGTGGCTGCCGAACTTGGCGGCCAGACTGCCCGGCTTGGCGGGGACGTGGTTGTACTCGATCGACATCGAGGGATTGTTCGCGAAGCGTTTGAAGTAGGCGCCGTCGCCGCTGCCGTCGTGGCTGTTGACCAGGGCGAAGGTCCAGCTGGAGTCGTGTGCGGCGGCCTTCTTCGCGATGGTGGAGGTGACGGAGAATCCACCGGAGGGTTCGCTGCTGCAGGCGGGACCGAAGCTCTTGCTCGTCAGGTAACTCGACAGGCCGGGTTTGCTGTTCCACGTGGTGGAGGAGCCGATCGCGCCGGTGAGGTAGAGCTTGATGGTGGAGGAGAGGCTGCAGCTGGCCGAGTAGTTCTCCGTGGCGTTGACCGTGGCGGACACGATGTGGGTGCCCCAGACGGTGGAGGGGATGCCGAGCTGGAAGTAGGAGCGCTCGATGCCGATGCAGCCGGACCAGCTGTTGTAGCCGACGCCGGGGTCGCCGTACTGGGTGGAGTCGTAGTTCTTCGCCGTCGGGCAGCCCTGCTGGGTTTCGACGTAGTGCTGCTTCTTGCCCGAGGCGTAGTGCGGGTTCCAGGTGGGGTCGATGTAGACGGGGTAGCGGGTGGTGGCTCCGGCGAGGAGCTTGCGGTCCGGTCTCAGGGACAGGGTGCTACCGGTGACGTCGTCGGAGACCCGGGCCACCTGGGCGCCGACGCCGGGCCCGGACGAGCTGTCCTTGGCGCTTGCGGTGTCGGCGTGGGCGCTTGCGGTGTCGGGGTGCGCCGGGTCGGCGGAGTCGACGGGGGCGGCGAGCAGTTGGGTGGAGGCGCCGCTGGTCGAGGAGTCCCACATCACAGGCTGGGGCGCGCTGAACATGACCTGGCCCGCGGGCGTGGCGGCCTGCAGGTTGTCGTGGCCGTCGTCGGAGACGCTCACCCCGGTGGCGTGGGTGGTGAGTTGCAGTGTGGCCAGGGCGGGATCGCCGGCGGCTCTGGCGGTCTTGACGACGATCAACTCGGAGAACCCGCCGAGGGTGTTGGCCGTCAGCTGGAGGTCCACGTCCTTGAGGACGTCGGGGTAGGTGATGGTGGCGCCGGACACGCTCGGCTCGGGCAGCGACCGGGGCCAGGAGAAGGCCAGCTTCGCCCTGCCGCTGGTCATGGACACCAGAGGTGCACTGCCGCCTCCGGAGAAGGTCAGGGGCTCGGCCGCTGCTTCGGGGCTGTAGCTGCCGTCGCCGTTCCGCTGGAGGGTGGCGTCGACGGGTACCCACGCGTCGTTCTTCCGGACGCGTTCGGGCAGCAGGCTGGTGGTCCAGGTGACCGTACCCGAAGGGTTGGCCTGGACGGTGGCGGTCTCGCTGGTCAGCGCTCCCACCTGCACGGGGCTGCCGGTGGAGGCTGCCTCGCTCTGCGCGGCTGCCAGCGCCGCCTGCTGGTCCTTGGTCAGCCCTGAGTCGTCTGTGGCACGTGTGGTGCCCAGGGGGCCGTCGGGGTGGCTTTCGGGCAGAGCCGGGGCCGGCGTGGAGACCGGTGGCCTACCGCCTGTGTCAGCGGCGGCGGGGAGGGCGGGCGTCAGAGACAGTGCCAGTGCGGTCACGGAGACCGTAGCCAGAAGAAGGCCCGGTATTCGCGGCTTCTTTTTGTGTGATCTGTTCGCACGGCGCGGTCGGAAAAGGTCGGACATCTATCCCCCAGTGTGGCGTCCGATGAGAAAAGAGCCGATAGGCGCGAGGAGGCTACCTGTGATTGAGCCAAACCGACAACCGGCCGACCGGATGCCCGTCCCCCTTTCATCACGGAACATGTGAGTGTTATGTGCAACTTGTCGTTGATCTTGCGTGATGGGGGTTTTCTTGGGGTGGCACGGCGTTCCATGGGTGAATTCAAGCCAGACCTGGCGGTTCTTGACCGTTTCCGGTGTTGTTCATGGTGATCTCTATGCATGATCCATACTGTGGAGGCCCTGTGAAAACCGGCTTCACGCTGATCGAATATCCCTTCGGCAGTCACGCTGAATTGGGGGGTCAGAGGTGCGTCGGAATTCGCCGTGGCGGATTTACGGACGAGCGATGCGGATGCGGAAGGTTCCCGCGTTCTGGATCGTCTTCGTCACCACACTCGGACTCCTGGCAGGGTTGGTCGATGCCCAGGCCGCATTCGCCGCGGAGCACCGGCCCGATTACCTCGTCAAGGCGAAGAAGGAACACTCCATTCCGGTGACGCCGGTCAAGGGCAAGGCGGCCGCTGGTCCGCGGATGACCCGCTGGAGACCGGGCACGGCGCGCAGGACCTGGCCCTCGGAAGGCAGTGCCGACGTGGTGGTGCCGGGCCTCGGCGCCACCGCCCGGCACGCGGGCCGACTGCCGGTGACCCTCGCCGCCGTCGCGGGGAAGGGACACGGCGTGCGACCGGGCACGAAGCTGCACGTGCGCATGGCGGGCCAGGCGGCCGCTCAGAAGCTCGGGCTGCGCGGCGTGGTCCTCGCCGTTCAGCCCGTCGCCGGGACCCGCGGTGGCGCTGCTCACCTCAGCTTGGACTACTCGGCGTTCAAGGACGCGTACGGCGGCGACTGGGCCGCGCGCCTTCACCTGGTGCGGCTGCCGGCCTGCGCGCTGACCACTCCCGGCAAGCCGGCCTGCCGTACCCGAAGTCCCCTGGCCTCCGCCAACAGCACCACGTCCCGGACGGTATCGGCCGACGTGGCACTGCCCACCACGACCTCCGCGCCCGGCGTCCGGCAGTCCGCCACCGCGCAGCCGATGGTGCTGGCCGCCGTGGCCGGCACCTCCGGCGGCGGCGGCACCTACGCGGCCACCTCGCTGTCCCCGTCCGGCCAGTGGTCGGGCGGCGGTTCCAGCGGTGCCTTCTCCTACTCGTATCCCATCACCGTGCCCGACGTCCCCGGCGGCCTGAGTCCGAGTGTCTCCCTGGGCTACAACTCCCAGAGCGTGGACGGTCGCACCTCCTCCACCAACGCCCAGGCCTCCTGGATCGGGGACGGCTGGGACTACTCGCCGGGCTTCGTGGAGCGCACCTACCCGGCCTGTTCGGACGACGCGGCGAACGGCACCCCCAAGACGTCCGACGAGTGCTGGTCGGACACCGCCCAGAGCCTCACGCTCTCACTGAACGGCTCGTCCAACACCCTTGTCCACGACGACAAGACGGACACCTGGCACCCGCAGGGCGACAACGGCGAGAAGATCGAGATCAAGACCGACACGGTCAACGGGGACAACGACCACGAATACTTCGTCGTCACCACCGCCGACGGCACCCGCTACTACTTCGGCCGCAACCGCCTGCCCGGCTGGGCATCGGGCGACCCGACCACCGACTCCGTCTTCACCACCCCCGTCTACGGCAACGACACCGGCGAACCGTGCCACGCCTCCACCTTCGCCGCCTCCTGGTGCCAGCAGGGCTACCGCTGGAACCTCGACTACGTCGTCGACACCCACGGCAACGCCCTCAGCTACTGGTACACCCCCGAGACCGGCTACTACGGCCGTGACAACACCACCACCGCCACCCCGTACACCCGCGGCGGCTACCTCGCCAAGGTGCAGTACGGGCAGCTGGCGGACAGCGTCTACGACACCACGAACGCGCCCGCCGCCGCGCAGGTCCTCTTCGACACCGCCGAGCGCTGCCTGCCCGATGCCGACTTCGACTGCGCCGCCGCGAAGATGACGACGGCCAACGCCTCGCACTGGCCCGACGTCCCCGTCGACCAGACCTGCTCCTCGTCGGGGAGCTGCGACAACCACGGTCCGGCGTTCTTCACCACCAAACGCCTGACCGGCATCCGCACCCAGGTCCTGGTCGGCACCGCCTACCAGGACGTGGACGCCTGGTCGCTGACCCACACCTTCCCCGCCACCGGCGACACGACCACACCGGCGCTGTGGCTGTCGTCCATCACCCACACCGGCAAGGACGGCGGCAGCCTCGCCCTGCCCCCGGTGAAGTTCGCCGGGCAGGCGCTCGCGAACCGCGTCGACGGCCTGGACGGCTACCAGCCGATCACCCGCTACCGGCTGACCACCGTCACCACCGAGTCCGGCGAAGTGATCGCCGTCAACTACACGGGTCCCCAGTGCCACCGCCAGGGCGGCACGGTGCTGCCCTCCAGCCCGGACGCCAACACCTACCGCTGCTACCCGTCGTACTGGACCCCGCCGGGCCAGACCTCCCCGCAGCTGGACTGGTTCAACAAGTTCGTCGTCAACTCGGTGACCACTCAGGACCCGACCGCGGGCGGCCTGCCGGTCCAGACGTCCTACAGCTACGTCGGCGACCCGGCATGGCACTTCAACGACGACCCGCTCACCCAGGCCAAGTACCGCACCTGGAACCAGTGGCGCGGCTACGGCACGGTCGAGACCCGCACCGGCACCTCCCCGGCGAAGATCACACTGCTGCGGCAGACGTACTTCCGCGGCATGGACGGCGACAAGACCGCCTCCGGCACCCGCAGCGTCACCCTCGACGACCACGCCGGCGACGATGCGCAGAAGGACTCGGACTGGCTGGCCGGCCAGGCCTTCGAGACCGAGGGATTCAACGGCGACGGCGGCGCCCTGCTGTCGGACGAGATCACCGATCCGTGGAGTTCACCGGCCACCGCGACCCAGTCCCGCACCAAGGCGGGCCTGGACGCACTGGTCGCCCACCGCGTCAACATCAAGCGCAGCCGCGCCCTCACGACCAAGGCGGACGGCACCCAGCGCACCACCGAGACCGACTACACCCTCGACGCGGCCACCGGCCTCCCCACGGCCGTGGACGACAAGGGCGACACCTCGACCTCGGCGGACGACCAGTGCACCCGCACCTGGTACGCCAAGGACGCCTCGGGCAACACCCTGCCCACACCGCGCCGGGTCCAGCAGGTCGCCGTCGCCTGCAGTGCCACCCCGTCCTATCCGGGTGACCTGATCAGTGACGATCTGACCTTCTTCGACAACTCCACCGACAACACGGCGCCGCCCGGCAAGGGCGACGTGACGATGGTGCAGAAGGCCGACTCGGTCACCAGCGACGGCACCGCGCACTACATCACCGCGCTGAAGAACACCTACGACTCCTACGGCCGTGAACTCACCGAGACCGACGCGGACGACCGCGTCACCACCACGGCCTACACACCCGCCACCGGCGCCGCACCGACCTCCATCAAGGTCACCCGGCCGAAGGTCACCGGACAGACGGCGGGCTTCGCCACCACGACCACCGTGGACCCGGGGCGCGGGCTGGATCTGAAGACCACCGACGCCGCCGGCTATTCCACCACCAGCACCTACGACCCGCTGGGCCGGCTGACCGCCGTGTGGAACCCGGGCTTCTCCACCAGCAACAACGCCAACTCCACCTACAGTTACGACCTCGACCCGAAAGCCCCGTCGACGGTCACCACCCGGACCCTGCTCGACGACAACACCTATCGCACCTCCATCTCCCTCTACGACGCGATGCTGCGCCCGCGGGAGACGCAGACGGCGACGGTGGACGGCGGCCGGGTCATCACGGACACCGTCTACGACAGCCACGGCTGGGCGGTGTCCAGCTCCGACCCGTACTACAACAGCGGCGCCCCCTCCGGCACTTTGGTGGACGCCGCCGACAACCAGACCCCGTCCCAGACCGGGACCGTCTACGACGGCGCGGGCCGCGTCACCGCCTCCATCGCCTACCACTTCGCGACCGAGACCTGGCGCACCACCACCGCCTACCCCGGCTCGGACCGCGTCGACGTCACCCCGCCCGCCGGGTCCACCCCGACGACGACGTACACGGACGCGCGCGGCCAGACGGTCAAGCTGCTGCGCTACCACGGCAGTTCACCCACCGGCACGGCGGACACCGCGACCTACTCCTACGACGCCGCTGGCCACCAGATCGGCCAGGACGACGGCCAGGGCCACACCTGGAGCAGCCACTACGACCTGCTCGGCCGGCGCACCTCCCAGACCGACCCGGACACCGGCACCTCCAGCTCGACCTACGACAACGCCGGCCAATTGCTGTCCACCACCGACGCGCGCGGCAAGACCGTCAGCTACGGCTACGACGAGCTGGGCCGCAAGACGGCCGAGTACGACACCACCGGCGGCGCGACCCCCTCCACCGGCAACGAGCTGGCCGCCTGGACCTACGACACGCTGAAGAAGGGCAAGCCCACCTCTTCCACCCGCTACGTGGGCGGCACCAGCGGCTCCGCGTACACCAGCAAGGTCCTCCGCTACGACAGCCACGGCTGGGCACAGGCCACCGAACTGGTCGTCCCGGCCTCCGAGGGCGCCCTGGCGGGCAACTACCTGCACCAGAACCGCTTCAACTACACCGGCACCCTGCAGTCCTACACCGACCAGGACCCCGCCACCGTCACGCTCCCGAAGGAGACGGTCTCCTACACCTACGACGCCTACGACCGCCCCATCGGCGTGGGGGGCGACACCAATGGGTGGGCCTACGTCAGCGGACTGACCTACACCGAGTTCGACGAGCCGCAGCAGTTCACCTACGGCACCTCCGGCAACTTCGCCCAGCAGACGCTGACCTACGACGACCAGACCCACCGCCTGACCGGCTCCACCACCATCACCCAGTCCGGCGCGGCGATCGCCGACAAGACCTCCTACGCCTACCAGCCCTCCGGCAACGTCACCAAGATCACCGACAAGCTGGAGACGGGCAGCACCGACACCCAGTGCTTCGGCTACGACTGGGCCCAGCGCCTGAAGGCGGCGTGGACGGCCACGGACGACTGCGCCGCGACCCCCGCGCCCGGATCGTCCACCACCGTGGGCGGCCCGTCCCCGTACTGGCAGACCTGGAGCTACGACGCCACGGGCGCCCGCTCCCAGCAGGTCGACCACGACCCGTCGGGGAACACCTCCCACGACGCGACGTCCTCCTACACCCCCGTCGCGGCGGGCGCGGGCCCGGCCCACGCGGTGGCCCAGGTGGACAAGGTGGTGCCGGGCGACGCGACGGCGAACACCACCAACGCCTACACCTACGACGAGAACGGCAACGTCCTCACCCGCACCACCCGTTCGGGCACCGACACCCTCACCTACGACGACGAGGACCACCTGTCGCAGCTGTCATCGACGGGCTCCGCCGGTGACACGAACTACCTCTACGACGCCGACGGAAACCTGCTGCTGCGCCGCAGCCCTGACGCCACCACCCTCTACAACGGCGACGAGGAGATCACCCTCAACAAGGGCGCCACCACTTGCGACGGCCTGCGCTACATCTCCATCGCCGGCCAGACCGTGGCCACCCACTCCTCCGACGGCCACTTCACCTACCTGATCCCCGACCGGCAGGGCACCGGCACCCTCGCCGTCGACTCCCAGACCCAGGCCGTCACCCGCCGCCAGTACAAACCCTTCGGCGAGCAACGCGACCAGACCGGCACCTGGAGTGCGGGGCAACGGGGCTTCGTCGGTGGCACCCAGGACGACAACACGGGTCTGACCAACCTCGGCGCCCGCGAATACGACCCCACCATCGGACGCTTCCTCGCCCCCGACCCGCTGCTGAATGCCGGCGACCCTCAGTCGTGGAACGCCTACGACTACGCCGACGACACCCCCGTCACCAGTTCCGACCCCTCCGGCCTGTGTATGGCCGACCAGTGCGGCGTCGGCTACCCCATCGGCGGCACCGGCACCAGCAAGAACAACCCCAAGCGCTACGTGGACACCGGTCCCGTCGACCCCGGCGGCTCGAACCACGCCTACTGCCACCACGGCAGTTGCACCGACGGACACCGCCTCGGTCACGGCGAAGGGGCCAACGGCGGCAACATCAACAAGAAGACCTACGACCCCCAGGCCGAATCCCGGGCCCTGGCACGCGCCAAGGCCACCGCGGAGGCGAGCGTCGCCGCCGCGAAGAAGCAGGTTTCCGGATTCAAGCACCACCTGCTCAACCTCGTCGCAGACGTCATCGGCCTCACCGACGCCTACAACTGCTTCACCAAGGGCGACGTCATGGGCTGCGTCAACACGGCCCTGACCGCCGTCCCGTGGGGCAAGGTTTTCAAAGCCATCAAGGTCGGCATCGAAGCGCTCAAGGTCTGGCGCGCCCTCGACCACGCCTACACCGCCGTCAAGGACGCCGAAGAAGCGGCGAAGATCGCCGACGGCGCCCTCGACGCCGAACGCGCACTCGCCGAAGCACGCGAGGCCGAGAGCGCCGGCACCGAAGCAGCCAGCTGCGCCGTCCACAGCTTCGTCGCGACGACCGGCGTCCGCCTGGCCGACGGCTCCTCCAAACCCATCAGCTACATCAAGACCGGTGACACCGTCCTGGCCACCGACCCGCAGACCGGCATCACCGCACCGGAGAAGGTCCAGCAGGTCATCGTCACCCACACCGACCGCGACTTCACCACGCTGACCCTGGACACCACCCCGGTCCGCGGCCCGCCCCACACCGGCAAACACCAGCGCCAGACCCTCACCACCACCTGGCACCATCCCTTCTGGGACGCCGTACACCACCGCTGGACCGACGCCCGCAACCTCACCCCCGGCACCAAACTCCGCCGCCCCGACGGCACCACGATCACCGTCACCGCGGTCCACAACTTCCACCAGCACAAAACGACCTACGACCTCACCGTCGGCACCCTCCACACGTACTATGTGCTGGCAGGCGCCACTCCGGTCCTCGTCCACAACTGCGAAGAAATTGCTGACGCAACCACTCTCTATCGCTTCGGTAGTGGCCCAGAAACCACGGAGAAACTGGCGGCGGATGCCGCCAACGCCGAACAGCACGATTTCCCCCATGGGATATCAACATCGACTCGCCTGCCTCCGAAGATCAAGGAATCAGGCGAGTATCGCTCGACGACGGTGGGCGCGGTAAGGGAGAGAGGCTTCAGGGTGGAGCAGACGGGTAGAAACAAGGCGCACCACACGGTCCATCTCCCGAAGCCGGTGACAGAACAGGTAACGGATAGGTTGAATGAACTATTCGGGAGTCCAGGATGAGTGACCAGGTATCCTTGTCAGCCTCAGTGGTCTTGAACTCATCAGCTGACCTCGCAGATAGAATTGCCGCGCTACTTCGGCTCTCGACCCTGGATACTGAAAAAGCCATTCAGGTTGCTATCAGTGTGACTGAAAATCCCGATGAGCTGCCAGTGGTCCTCGTTGCTGTAGGGGAAGAGATAGCCCATATCGCTTCGAAAACTCGATGGCTCACAGAGTTCGAGGTCAGGAACATGAGTGACGTGGCTTTCGATGCCTACTGTGAACATCTCAAATAACTCGAGCTGCTGGCTTGATCGATCGTTTGGTGGAAGTGGCTTACGGTCAGGTGACTTGCAGGCAACAATCGCTCGCCCTCCACACGTACTATGTGCTGTCAGGCGCCACTCCGGTCCTCGTCCACAACTTTCCTTCAGGTGGTGATGATGCCGCTGAAGAGATGATTCGGGTGCGGCATTGCGCGAGTTCGCGGGGCAAGGTGCGAATCTGCCAGAGCAAGGTCATCAGGGCGAGTGACGAGAACAAGGGCTTCCTCGTTCCAGCTAAGGGAAAGTCGAGATGAGTCCACGTGACGCCGAGGGCAAGCTGGGGATCGGTTGAGGTAGGGGAAATCACGTGCTCGAATTCGACGTTCCCGTCAGCCGGGTCAGTCGAGATGCAATTCGACGATGGGCATCACCGAATGGGTCGCTGATGGGGATCTAGTGGTCGAGAACATTCAGGTTAAAAGGTGACGGACGTGACTCAGGACATCCCGGTAGAGCTGGTGGGATTCACCGATTTGTTCCGAGATTTGGAGGAGTACGTAGTTTCTCTGGATCGGGTACTGTCACGTGTTGGGGCAGGAGAAGACCCGTGCATACTTCTTGAGTATGTGGTGGAGTACGGCCTCCCTGCCCGACTGGCTCGAGCCCGTGAATTTGTGGGTGACTCCCTGGAGAAGGCCATCGGATCAGAGGCAGTGGAGGAAATCGCCGACCAGGTAGAGGGGTGGTACAGCGGTCGAAAGTGAGGCGATAGCCTCGTTGAGATTGTGACGGAACTTAGAGGGCCCAGCAGTCGCAGTGCTGGTGGGCCTTCTCTGGTTTCGGATTACGATCGTCCATCGTTGGATGGTACCGGCACTTACGTTTCACTACCTCACTGTCAGCGACCGGTACGGACTCGGTCTGGAGCCTCCGTAGCCTGTCACCCCACCCTTTCAGCCTCAGCGGCGACGGCGGCGGACACCAGGGCTGTTCGCCGCCGTCGCCGTGCCGTGTATCAGGGGCGGTTGAGGGCGTTGCCGAGCGCCGTCATGGCGTCTCGGTGGAGGCGGAGACGTACATAGGCGTAGACGGTGGTGGTGACACCGATGTGGGCGGCGGACTCAGAATATAGGAGGAGCAGCGTGGAGGACGAGGCCAGAGCCGTCCTGCGACGGTTCGAGCAGGGTGAACCGGTCGATTCCGAGGGCGTTGTGTACGCCGCTGCCTCCTGGTACCGCATGTCGCCGCCCTTGGTGATCGCGCAGGGTTATGCCCTGTGGGTGCTTGAGGCGATGGAATGGCGGCCGGACGAGGTCGCCAGGGTCGAGGAGATTGTGCGCGGCTTGTTTCGCGGCCCTGGTGTAGCGCGTTTTAGTACTCCAGCAGCACTTTGACGTTTTCCCTGTTCAGGGGCGGTTTGGGTGAATGTAGTGGGCCGGTTGTCGGTCCGTGTTCTCTTTCCCGGGCCGCCCCTCGATCGTGTGCAGCCGCCGCTGATAGTGACAGCGGTCGGGGCAGCCTCCTGGCGTGATCGACGAGCGTGCAGTTGAGATCTGGAATGACGAGCTCGAGGAACTGTTCCTGCGTACCGGCCTCCGCTTCAAGCGCGTCGAACCGCGCCGCCGGATGCGTGACTACATCCGTGGACTGCTGGGCCCGGTCGGCCGCAAAAACGGCTGGCAGCTGGCCGAATACGCCGGACACCGCACACCCGACCGCCTTCAACGGCTCCTCAACGGCGCCCGCTGGGACGCCGACGAGCTCCGCGACGATCTCCAGCACTACGTAGCCGAACGACTCGCCGGGCCCGACGGAATCCTCATCCTCGACGACACCGGCTTCCTCAAGAAAGGCACCACCTCGGCCGGTGTGCAGCGCCAGTACTCCGGCACCGCCGGCCGCACCGAGAACTGCCAGATCGGCGTGTTCGCCGCCTACGCCACCGCCCGCGGACGCGCCCTGGTGGACCGGGAGTTGTATCTGCCCAAGTCCTGGACCGACGACCGCGACCGCTGCCGCGCCGCCCACATCCCCGACGAGCGGGCCTTCGCCACCAAGCCCGACCTGGCCAAGACCATGGTGCTGCGCGCGATCGCCTCACCGCTGCCGATCGCCTGGGTGACCGCAGATGCGGCCTACGGCCAGGAGTGGCGGCTGCGCCGCATGCTGGAGGAGACCGGCCTGGGATATGTGCTCGCGGTCCCCAAGTCCCAGCAGGTGCCGCACTTCGGCCGCGTCGATCACCTCTTCTCCCAGGCGCCCGACGAAGCATGGGAGCAACGGTCGTGCGCTGACGGCGCAAAGGGCCCGCGGGTCTACCACTGGGCCGCCCTGCAGATCACATCCATCGAGGACTTCGACGGCGAGATGCCCACCCACCAGCGATGGGCACTGGCACGCCGCAGCATCAGCAAGCCCGAAGAGATCGCCTACTACCTCGCCCACGCACCGCTCGGCACCACGGTCGAGCACCTCGTACGCGTCGCCGGGATGCGCTGGGCCATCGAAGAAGCCTTCCAGGCCGCGAAGAACGAATGCGGCCTCGATCAGTACGAAGTCCGCCGCTACACCGGCTGGATGCGGCACATCACGCTGGCCATGCTGGCGCACGCGTTCCTGGCCGTCATGGCCGCCGACGCCGCGGTAAAAGGGGCAGCAGAAACGGTTCCTGCCTCGCGCCCCTCACCGTGGCAGAAGTTCGGCGGCTCCTGGCAACTGGCCACTCATCCCTCGCCGTTCACCCACACCTCACCAGTGCACGCGCCCTGAGATGGTCACACTGGCGCAGACGACGCCAAGCCGTCGCTCGCCGCTGTCACTATCAGCGGCGGCTGCACACGATCGAGGGGCGGCCCGGGAAAGAGAACACGGACCGACAACCGGCCCACTACACTCACCCAAACCGCCCCTGAACAGGTAAAACGTCAAAGTGCTGCTGGAGCACTAGGGGCACTGTCGAGGACGCGGTTCTCCTTACCCTGGGGGTACTGGGCGACTCCGATGCCGCAGTCGAGGTGGATGCGAGGAGAGCGGGCACGCTGTACAACCTGACGGCGCTGCTGGACGCGGTGCGGCGGCGCGGTCAGCTTTTCGACCCGGATCTGGCTGCGTTGTTGGAATGGGCGGAGGACGGGGTTGAGGAAGCCCTGGCCTTGGGAGAACTCACTGGCCCGCGGATCCGGGACGGTCAAGTGGGGCCCTGGGATCTGACCGAGGTGGAGACCGCGACTGAGAGCGGTGCTGTTGTTCCGGGCGACAGGATTGACCTTGGCGCCTTGCGTGTGCCTGTCGTCGCGGGCATGGGGATCTGGTCCGACGGGATCGATCCGCAGGGCGAAGGCTCTGCCTCGGCCATCACTGTGCATGTGGGAGGCACCTCGCTGCAGTTGCAGGTCTTCAGCGCACCGGAGGACGGGGAGTGGGAGCGGGTCCGGGGCAAGCTGATGGCGAAGATTGCGTCCCAGGGGGGTGCTTCTATCTGTTCGGTCAAGGTCTGTGGGCTTGGTCAGGCTGCTTGTTCGTGCCCGGGTTGGTAGAGGGTGCGGTGCTTGAGCATGG
>NZ_JBIWOE010000080.1:0-16656 GCF_044767585.1 Streptomyces sp. NPDC101225 | reverse complement strand
CGGGTGAAACCCCGGCGGGCAGAACCCGGCGCGGCGGGTCCCGCCGACGTCGTCGTACGTGAAGTCCTCCAGGCGCATGGCACCCAAGAGTAGGGGGGGGGCCCGGGGCGGCCCCCCGCCCGGGGCCCCCCCCCCCCCACGACAACATGTCCCACTCCAAGCAGCTCTTGAGGGCGGATCAGATCCGTTCGATGATGGTGACGTTGGCCTGCCCGCCGCCTTCGCACATCGTCTGAAGACCGAAGCGGCCGCCTGTGCGCTCCAGTTGGTGCAGCAGAGTGGTCGTGATCTTGGTTCCGGTAGCGCCCAGGGGGTGGCCCAGAGCGATGGCGCCGCCGTTGACGTTGACCTTGTCCGGATCGGCGCCGGTCTCCTTGAGCCAGGCCAGGACGACGGACGCGAACGCCTCGTTGATCTCGACCAGATCGATGTCGTCGAGGGACATCCCCGACTTCTTGAGGGCGTATGCCGTCGCCGGGATCGGCGCGGACAGCATCCGGATCGGGTCCTCGCCGCGCACCGAGAGGTGGTGGATGCGGGCACGCGGCGTCAGACCGTGCTCGCGGACAGCCCGTTCGCTTGCCACCAGGATGGCTGAAGCACCGTCGGAGACCTGGGAGGACACAGCTGCCGTCAGCCGGCCGCCCTCGACCACCGGCTTGAGGCCTGCCATCTTCTCCAGGCTGGTCTCGCGGCGCGGCCCCTCATCGGCGGTCACATCGCCGTAGGCGACGAGCTCGCGCTCGAAGCGGCCCTCATCGATGGCACGGACCGCCCGCTGGTGGGAGCGCAGCGCGAACTGCTCCATGTCCTCGCGGGAGATGCCCCACTTCTCTGCGATGAGTTCGGCGCCGTGGAACTGGTTGACGGGCTGATCGCCGTAGCGGGCCCGCCAACCCTCGGAGCCGATGTATGGCCCCTGGGTCAGTCCCAGGGGCTCGGCGGCCTGGCGGCTGGCGAACGCGATGGGAATCATCGACATGTTCTGCACGCCGCCGGCGACCACGAGGTCCTGGGTGCCGGAGAGCACGCCCTGGGCGGCGAAGTGCAGGGCCTGCTGCGAGGAACCGCACTGGCGATCCACGGTGGTGCCCGGCACCTCCTCGGGTAGCCCCGCGGCCAGCCAGCACGTCCGGGCGATGTCCCCGGCCTGCGGGCCCACGGTGTCGAGGCAGCCGAAGACGACATCCTCGACGGCCGCCGGGTCGGCTCCGGAGCGCTCCATCAGCGCCTTGAGTATGTGTGCGCCGAGGTCGGCAGGGTGGACGGCGGACAGTCCGCCGTTCTTCTTGCCGACCGGGGTACGGACCGCTTCGACGATGTATGCCTCGGCCATGGCCGCTCCTTTTGGGGCTCGTGAGGGTTATTCGCGCAGGGTGATGCCCTCCAGCACCATCGACAGGTACTGGCGGGCGATCTCCTCGGGGCTGTGCTGTCCGCCCGGCCGGTACCAGGACGCCGCCACCCAGACGGTGTCGCGGAGGAAGCGGTACGTGAGCCGGACATCAACGTCGGCGCGGAAGGCCTCGTCGGCCACCCCGCGTTCCAGGGTGCCCAGCCACGCCTTCTCGAACTTCACCTGCGCGTCGGTGAGGTAGGCGAAGCGCGGCTGAGCCTGCAGGTGTTTGGCTTCCTTCTGGTAGATGGCGACCGCCGGAAGGTGCCGGTCGATCTCCTTGAAGGAGGCGGTGACGAGGGCCTCGATGGTCTGCCTGGGGCCGAGGCCGGCGGCGAGCACGGCGTCGTAGCGGGCCCACAGTTCGTTGAGGAAGCTCGAGAGGATCTCGTCGACCATCGCCTCCTTGGAGTCGAAGTGGTAGTAGAGGCTGCCTGCGAGCATCCCCGCCGCGTCCGCGATCTTGCGAACGGTTGTGGCACGGTAGCCCTGCGCGGCGAACACCTCGGCGGCGGTGGCCAGGATCTCCTCGCGCCGTTCGGGCGCGGCACTCATGGCTGTCTTCTTACGATCACTCTTGCTGTTCGGCACCGGGTCATTCTCGCCTCACGGGTGCTGGCTGCTGACGGAGATGACCTCACCGGCCAGGTACGAGGAGTATCCGGACGCCAAGAAGACGATCACGTTGGCCACCTCCCAGGGCTCGGCGTACCGGCCGAAGGCCTCCCGCGCGGTGAGTTCTTCGAGCAGTACCGGGGTGGTGACCTTCACCAGGTGGGGATGCATGGCCAGACTCGGCGCCACCGCGTTGACCCGGACACCGAAGTCGGCGGCCTCCAGGGCGGCGCACCGGGTCAGTGCCATCACTCCCGCCTTTGCTGCGGCGTAGTGCGCCTGGCCCTTCTGCGCCCGCCATCCGATGACCGAGGCGTTGTTCACGACGACGCCGCCGCGTCCTGCAGCCTTCATCCGCTGCAGTGCGGCACGCGTGCACCGGAAGGTGCCGTTCAACGTCACGTCGAGCACCGTGGACCACTGCTCGTCGCTCATGTCGACCAGGTTGGCGGTGCCTCCCAGGCCGGCGTTGTTCACGACGATGTCGAGATGCCCGTGCTGCTGCTCGGCGAGGTCGAACAGAGCGGTGACCTGGTCCTCGTCGGTGACGTTGCAGGGCAGGGCCGCGACCTTGTCCTGTCCGAAGGCTTCGGCCAGTTCCGCGGCGGACTCCTTGAGGCGGCGTGCGTGCGTGTCGGAGATGACGACCTTGGCCCCCTCTTCCAGCAGTCGTCGGGCGGTCGCCCCGCCGATGCCGGCTCCCGCGGCGGCCGTGACGACGGCGCTGCGCCCTTCAAGGAGCCGGTGGCCGGACACATACGGGGGAGGAGACGTGCTCACGGACGGGCCTCCTTCGGCAGGCCGAGGACGCGCTCGGCGATGATGTTCCGCTGGATCTCGTTGGAGCCGGCGTAGATGGTGTCGGAGCGGGAGAACAGGAACAGCCGCTGCCAGTCGGTGAGGTCATAGGGCCCGCCGGCGGCCAGCATGCCCTCGGCACCGCACACGTCCATGGCGAGTTCGCCCAGCTCCCGGTGCCAGGTCGCCCAGAAGATCTTGCCGATGGATGCCTCGGGGCCTGGTGCGCCGGCTGCTACTGCCTCCAGCATGCGCAGCGCGTTGAACCGGATGATCTCCAGACCGCTCCAGGCGCGTGCGATGCGGTCGCGGATGAACGGGTCGCGGGCCGCGCCGTTGCGCTTGGCCAGGTCGATGATCGCTTCCAGCTCGCGGCGGAAGCCGACCTGTTGTCCCAGGGTCGACACGCCGCGTTCGAACCCGAGGGTGGCCATGGCGATCTTCCAGCCCTGGCCGGGTGCGTCGACGATGTTCCCCGCCGCCGTGCGCGCCCCGTCGAAGAACACTTCATTGAATTCCGACGTGCCGGTCAGTTGCATGATCGGACGGATGTCCACACCGGGCTGGCGCAGCGGCACGAGCAGATAGGACAACCCGTGGTGGCGGGTGGAGCCGGGCTCGGTACGCGCGATGACGAAGCACCAGTCGGACTCGTGGGCGAGCGAGGTCCAGATCTTCTGCCCGGTGATCACCCACTCGCCCCCGTCGAGCTGCGCCCGCGTCCGCACGTTCGCCAGGTCCGATCCGGCGTCCGGCTCGCTGTATCCCTGACACCACGTCTCCTCGACCGCCACGATCGGGGGCAGGAAGCGCTCGCGCTGCTCAGCCGTCCCGAACGCGATGAGGGTGGGGCCGAGCAACTGCTCGCCGATGTGGTTCACCCGCGCCGGCGCATCGGCGAGGACGTACTCCTCGTGGAAGGCCACCTGCTGTTCCAGGGACGCCCCCCGGCCGCCGTATTCCTTCGGCCACCCCACACAGGTCCACCCCGCGGCGGCCATGTGCCGTTCCCAGGCGAGGCGTTCGGCAAAGGCCTCGTGCTCGCGGCCCGGACCACCGCGTCCGCGCAGACTGGCGAACTCCCCGGTGAGATGGGCGCGCAACCAGGTGCGGAACTCGGTGCGGAACTCCTCGACGCTGCTCATGGGCGGCTCCGGGCGGCTCTCGACGGCTGACGTTCAGCACGGTAACCTACCAAACACTTGTTAGGGAAGGAGGGGGCGGATGTCCGCTTCCGGTACGACGCCCACGGAACCGGTGAGCTACGAACGCCATGGCCCCGTCGCCGTGGTCACGATGAACCGTCCGAAGTACCGCAACGCCCAGAACTCGGCGATGACCTACGCCCTGGATCGCGCCTTCTACCGCGCTGCAGAGGACGGCGAGGTCAAGGTGGTCGTCCTCGCCGGGGAGGGAAAGCACTTCTCCGCCGGACACGACATCGGCACCCCCGAGCGAGACGCGCACTTGCCCTTCGACCGCAAGGCCGGCCTGTGGTGGGACCACTCGGACAAGAAGGGCGCGGAGAGCCGCTTCGCCCGGGAGTCCGAGGTCTACCTGGGCATGTGCCGCCGCTGGCGCGAACTGCCCAAGCCTTTGATCGCCCAGATCCAGGGCGCCTGCGTCGCCGGCGGCCTGATGCTTGCCTGGGTGTGCGACCTGATCGTCGCCTCCGAGGACGCCTTCTTCGCCGACCCCGTGGTCCGCATGGGCATCCCGGGCGTCGAGTACTTCGCCCATCCCTGGGCCATGCCGCCCCGGATCGCCAAGGAATTCCTCTACACGGGCGACCGGATGGACGCACGGCGCGCCTACGAGGTCGGCATGGTCAACCGGGTCGTGCCACCGGACGAACTCAGTGAAAGGACCATGGAGTTGGCGGCTCGGGTAGCTGAAATGCCGCGCATGGGGCTGGCGCTGACCAAGCGGGCCGTCAATCAGGCCGAAGATCTCCAGGGCCTGCACGCCGGCATGGACTCCGTCTTCGGCCTCCACCATCTCGCCCACGCACACAACGCCGAGACTGCAGCAGACTCTCTCGGCGGCATGGACGTCCACGCCATGAAGAAGGGGGCCGGAGACTGATGGACCTCGACTTCAGTGCCGTGGAGGACGCCTTCAGGACCCAAGCCTGCACCTGGCTTGCGACCCACGTCCCCGCAACCCCGCTGCCCTCCCTGGAAACCGAGGAAGGGTTCGCAGCCCATCGGGGATGGGAGCACACCCTGTCCGACGGCCGCTGGTCGGTGGTGTCCTGGCCGGAGGAGTACGGCGGCCGCGCCGCCTCCGTCCTCCAGTGGCTGATCTTCGAGGAGGAGTACTACGCGGCCGGCGCGCCCGGCCGGGTCAGCCAGAACGGCATCAACCTGCTGGCCCCCACGCTGTTCGAGCACGGCACGCCGGAACAGCGCGCCCGCATCCTGCCGTCCATGGCTGCCGGAGAGGTGATCTGGGCGCAGGCCTGGTCGGAGCCCGAGGCCGGTTCGGACCTGGCCTCCTTGCGCTCCACCGCCGCACGAACCGACGGCGGCTGGCTGCTGAACGGGCAAAAGACCTGGTCCTCGCGGGCCGCCTTTGCCGACCGCGCTTTCGGTCTCTTCCGCAGCGACCCGAACGCCGACAAGCCTCACCGCGGCCTGACCTACCTGATGTTCCCCCTGGACGCAGATGGCGTGACCGTGCGTCCCATCGGACGGCTCGACGGCAAGCCGGCCTTCGCGGAACTGTTCCTGGACAACGTCTTCGTACCGGACGAGGACGTCATCGGGGAACCCGGCCAGGGCTGGAAGGTCGCCATGAGCACTGCAGGCAACGAACGCGGCCTCACTCTGCGCAGCCCCGGCCGCTTCACCGCCGCAGCCGACCGGCTGGCCCGGCTCTGGCAGGACTTGGCCGACCCCGCCGACACCTCCCTGCACGACCGAGTCGCCGATGCCTTGATCGCGGCCCGCGCCTACCAGCTCTTCACCTACGCCAACGCCTCCCGCATCGAGGCCGGCGGGTCGATCGGCGCCGAGGCGAGCATGAACAAGATCTTCTGGTCACAGCTCGACATCTCCCTGCACGAGACCGCCCTGGACCTGCTCGGACCCTACGGCGAACTCGCCGACCACGCGGCGGAGGCACCCGCCCACGGCACCTGGGCCGAGGGCTACACCTTCTCCCTGGCCGGCCCCATCTACGCCGGAACCAACGAGATCCAGCGCGACATCATCGCCGAGCGCCTGCTCGGCCTGCCGAAGGGACGCCGGTGATGCGGTTCCTCCTCGACGACGAGCAGCGGGAGTTCTCCCGCTCTCTCGACAGCATGCTCACGGCGGCCGACACCCCCGCAGCCGTACGTGCATGGGCTGTCGGCGACCACGCGCCCGGACGGGCCCTGTGGGGACGTCTCGCCGAGACCGGAGTGTTCGGCCTCGCGGTCCCCGAAGCACACGGCGGCCTGGGTTTCCTGCCCGTCGAACTGGCCCTCTCCTTCACCGAACTGGGACGTCACGCCGTGCCGGGCCCGTACGTGGAGACCGTGGCCGCGGCCGCACTCCTCGACCGCCTGGGCGACCAGGCAATCGCCGACACCTGGCTGCCAGGCATCGCCTCCGGCAAGACCGTCGCCTCCCTCTGCCAGCTCTCCGGGGAAACCCCCTACGCCCTGGACGCCGACGCCAGTGACGTGACCCTTGTCCTCACCGGGGACACCCTGTCCTGGACGACGTCCGCAGGTGCCGTCCAGCCCTCCGCCGACCCCGCACGTCGACTGGCCAGGCCACAGGGGGGAACCATCCTGGCCCGAGGGCGCCAGGTGGAGGCGGCAGCATCGCACGCCGCCGATGTCGCCGCACTGGCCGCTGCCGCACAGGCCCTGGGACTCGGGCGCGCGCTGCTGGACCACACCGTCGCCTACGTCGGCCAGCGCAAGCAGTTCGGCGTCCCCATCGGCACCTTCCAGGCCGTGAAGCACCGGCTGGCCGACACTCTGATCGCCCTGGAGTTCGCCCAGCCGCTCGTGCACGCCGGTGCCCTGGCCCTGGGAGCGGGGGAAGAGCACAGCGGCCGCGACATCGCGGCAGCCAAGGTCGCCGCCGGCGAGGCCGCATACGCAGCCGCCCGCACGGCCCTGCACCTGCACGGCGCCCTCGGATACACCGACGAGCTGGATCTGTCCCTGTGGATCCGCAAGGCCCGCGCGCTCCGCTCGGCCTGGGGTACGCCGGCAGCATGCCGGGCCCGGGTCCTGGCTCCCTGAACCACCTTTCCCGCGCCCTCGAGCAGCGCCGTACCGCCCTTCGGGCCTTGAGGAAAGACCGCACCTCCGCCCACGGCACGCACCATCAGGCGTGCCGTCCCTGACCTGACAGAGCAAGGAGCAGACAGATGAGACTGACGGAGGAACAAGAAGAACTACGTTCCGCCGTGCGATCGTTGCTCACGCGCTACGAGGGCCCGGCAGCCTGGCAGCCCCTGGCCCAACAGATCGGTGTTGCAGGCCTGGCCGTACCCGAGGAGTACGGCGGCGCGGGCTACGGGGCCCAGGAAGTGCACGTCGTCATGGAAGAACTGGGACGTGTCCTCAGCCCCGTGCCGTATCTCGGCTCGACGGTGCTCACCACGCAGGCCCTGCTGGCATCCGGTGACGAGGAAACGTGCCAACGCCTGCTGCCAGCGCTCGCGGCCGGACAGATGGTGGGAGCCTTGGCCTGGGCCGAGCAAGGAACCTGGGATCCCGATCAGATCGCGGCTCAGGCTGTCCCTTTCTCGGCCCGCACCTGGGGTATCTCCGGAACCAAGGAGTACGTCCTGGACGGAGTGGATGCCGAACTCTTGCTCGTGGCGGCCCGAACGCCGACCGGTCTGTCCCTCTTCGAGGTGGTCGTGGACGGGGCCGGCCTTCACCGCGAGCCCACCGTCACGATGGACGAGACCCGGCCCCTGACACGCGTGGTACTTGACGGAGTCGAGGGACGCCTCGTTGGCCAGGACGGCGAGGCGGGACGTGTCCTGCGACACGTCATGGACCAGGGCTGCGCGGCGCTGGCTGCCGAGCAGGTGGGCGCGGCCCAGCGCTGCCTCGATCTCACGGTCGCCTATGCCAAGGACCGGGTGCAGTTCGGCCGGGCCATTGGCTCCTTCCAGGCGGTGAAGCACCGGCTTGCGGAGTCCTACGTGCTGGTGGAGGCGGCGCGTTCGGCGGCCATGGGCGCGGCCTTCGCTGCTGCAGAAGGTTCTCCGGAGCTCACTCGCCGTGCAGCAGTCGCCAAATCGGCCTGCTCGGAGGCGTTTTCCACCGTAGCGGCGGAGATGATCCAGCTTCACGGCGGCATTGGGATCACCTGGGAGCACGACGCTCACCGCTACTTCAAGCGGGCGCACAGCTCAAGCCACCTCCTTGGCACACCGGTGTGGCACCGCGGCCGACTGTCCACCGAGCTGGGGCTGGCTCATGTGAACCACCCCCGGGACCACTGCCCAGCAGCGTACGCCCACGAGCCAAAGCAACGGCATTGCTCCTAGGGAATGTCTCCGTGACCCGCGATGTGGGGGGGCTGGTTGGGAACAGTACACACCGGCTAGGGTCGGGGTGAGCGTTCGCTTAGCCGCCTTCGGTTTGACCAGCGGAGTCGCGAGAGAGGCAGGGGCACCTGATGCCGGTCATCGATGCGTGGATGCAGCACCCCACGCTCCGTCATTCCAACCATGAGATGTTCGAGTCGCTGCGCCGGTGGACCGGGCGGGGGCTACTGGATGAGCCGTTGCCAGTTGAGGCGACGGTGGCCGCCATGGGTGCGGCTGATGTCGAGATCGGGCTGTCGGCGGCTTGGTACGGGCCCCAAGGGCCGCTGATCAGCAACGATGAGGTGGCCGAATTCGTCGCGCAGTCCGCGGGGCGGCTGCGCGGAGTGGCCGGTGCGGATCTCACCCGGCCGGTCCAGGCGGTGCGGGAACTGCGCCGGGCCGTGGAGGAACTTGGTTTCGTTGCCCTGCGGATCGTGCCCTGGCTGTGGCAGCTGCCACCCACCGACAGGCTCTACTATCCGTTGTACGCGGCCTGCGTGGACCTGGGCATCCCCTTCTGCACCCAGGTCGGCCACACCGGTCCGCTGCGCCCGTCCGAGACCGGCCGCCCCATTCCGTACATCGATCAGGTCGCGCTCGACTTCCCTGAGCTGAACATCGTGTGTGGGCACATCGGCTACCCGTGGACGACGGAGATGATCGCGGTGGCCGACAAGCACGCCAACGTGTACATCGACACCAGCGCCTACACCGCCCGTCGTTATCCGCGCGAGTTGGTCGACTACCTTCGCGGCCGGGGGCGCAGGAAGGTGCTGTTCGGCACCAACTACCCCATGATCACCCCCGGTCAGGCGCTGGAGCACCTTGGTGAACTGGGCCTGGACGAGGAAGCCACCGAGTTGTTCCTGTCCGGCAACGCACGTCGAATCTTCAGGGTTTGACAGTGCCGGGGCCACGCCGGGCCCACATGAGGATCGCCGCGAGATGGAGTGCGGCCAATGTGGCCGGCTCGGCGCAGGTCATTGCGCTGCTTGCCCCGGGCCCAAGCACTCACCGAGACAGCAGCGTTTCGGCGTTCGAGGGGCCTGTACGGAAAGAAGGTGTCGCTTTCGTCGATGTAGATCGTTGATCTGCCATGGCGATCAAGGAGGGGGTACGGCAGCAACGTGCCGTGCGTTTCGGCGTGTTGCTGCCGCATCTCAACGAGCGGCCTTGACCTCGGATTTTGAACACGTCTATGCGGCTTGGGCCAGAGCAGTTGCCGTTGGTCGGAAGTCGTCCAGTAGTCGGCACCGTGGGTCTGCTGGAAGCTCATCGTCGGCATCGGTTCCCAGCACCACATGTCTTCCGTGGGAGTGCGGCGGATCCGTCCCGCTCCTCAGGAGCCGCCATCCAGGGCGATGACATGGGCCCGATGGTCGACGACGCGCTGCGCCGCCCTGGCAGAGGACGCGAAGCTTGGCACTCCGATCAGGGCGATTTCAACGCCTGCGCTGCGGTCAAAGGCGGTGCGCAGCGTATGCCATACGGAGCCCGGCATCGCGCTGGGCGGGCCACCCGGCCGCGCGCATGTCACCGGCCGAGGCTTCCGTGGACGGTAGTCAGGGCTCAGTGGTCAGTGCCCTCCTTCCGCCGCACCCTTTCCCGCAAGCACGTCGCGGACTCGCGCGAGTACCGCGGACGGTGGCGCTGCCGGTGCGAATCCCTCCGCTCGATCGCCCGGCTTGGCCGTGGCGTCGTAACCGATCTTGGCGACGGTGCCCTCACTCTCGAGGGGTTCTGATCGGTCGGCGCTCATCCCGGGGACGACGATGATGTCGCGATCGGCACGGCACAGGGTGACCCGTGCGTGTTCCACCTGCACCGCGTCCCAAGGGTCGACGTGAGCGTCGACAACGGTCACCTGCTTGACAAGGCTGACGGACGACCAGCAGGTCATCATGGCCCGGCGTGCCTGGCCGGCCCTGCCGGGCCCCAGCCCGACCACGGCGGCGAGCCTGCCGCCACCGGCCTCGACGACCGCGACCCTGGTGACCGAGGGGACCACCCGGGCCAGCTCCCGGTGCAGCCCGGCGGCGATCGCCGTCGCACCGAGGTAGGCGTGCTCCGAGTGCAGGCCCGGCAGCACCACCTGGAACAGGGCATCGCGACGATGAGTGATGCAGCTCACTTCGAACCGCGGGGCGCTCCCGTAGTCCTCGTAGAGACCGTGGAACTCCGAGACCAGCCCCTCGGCCTCCCGGCGGTGTATGTCGAAGGTTCCCTCGATGACGAACTCGGCCTCCGCCGGTACCCGCAGCGCGACCGTACGTGCCCCGACGACCTCCACCGGCCGGCCCAGCAGCGGGGCGGCATGGTGCAACTCGTCATCGCCGAGGTTCAGGTAGAGGCAGGCCGCGAGCTGGATGGCGGGGTGGGCCCCGATGACGACAGCGATGTCGAGGCGGCCGGAGGGCGAGCGCTGCGCCATGCGCCACAGGTGGTGGTTCGGGGCGATCCCGATCAGCGCGCTCTTCGCGTCGAGCACCTTGAGACGGGCGAAGGAGGCGTTTCCGGCGCCGGTGAGTGGATCCCTGGCGATGACCACTCCGGCCGTGATGTACGGCCCCGTCTCGGCTTCGAAAAAGGTGGGCACTGGAAGCGCGGCCAGGTCCGCGTCGGCCATGACGACCTGCTGGCAGGCCGCGTCGGCGACCTCGACGGTGTCGACGGTGGTGTCGATGGCCCGCAGCACCGCCGCCTCGATCCCGTCCAGCGGCACCGACAGGGCACGCGACACGCTCTCACGCGTCGCGAGAACATTGCCGACGGCCCGGAAGTTGCTGCCCTTCACCTTGTCGAAGATCACCGCTGGTCCCTGGTCGAGCAACGACAGGTATGCGGCGATCTCGTAAACCGGCTCGACCGGTTCCCTGATCACGACGACCCCGTCGTCGGCTTCTAGAAAGGTTTGCAGCGAAGGCTTTTTCACTGCTCCTCCTGCCGTGCGAACGGGGCGGTGTCCATGGCGAGCAGGGTGGCGGCGAGGGTGTGGGTGCCGACACCGATTGCCTCCACATCGGTCCACTCCTCAGGGCAGTGGCTGCGGCCTCCCTGGGACGGGATGAAGATCATCCCTGTCGGTGCGAGTGACGCGATGTGAGCCGCGTCGTGACCAGCTCCGCTCGGCATGGCCCGCCAGCTGTAGCCGATCGACGAGGCCGACGAGGCGATGAGGTCCTGTACGGACCGCGTAGTGGGGACCGGAGGCTGGTCGTTGAGCCAGTCCAGCTCGACGTCTACGCCTCGGGCGCGGGCGACATCGGCGATACGGGCCGTCAGATCGCCGCGTACCCGGTCGAGCCACGGTGTCGAGGCACTGCGCAACTCGGACCAGACCCGTGCCCACGACGGCACGATGTTGAGCGCGCCGGGCAGTGACTCGACCCGGCCGACCGTCGCGACGGCGTCAGGTGCCGAGCAACCGATTTGCTCGACCGCCAGCACCGCCTCGGCGGCGGTGAGCAGGGCGTCGTGCCGCTCGCCCATCGGCATCGTGCCCGCGTGGTCGGGACGGCCGTGGAAGGTCGCGACCGCACGTTCGATGCCGGCGATGGCGGTGACGACACCCAGCTGAAGGCCGTCACGTTCCAGTACCGGGCCCTGCTCGACATGCAACTCGACGAAACCCGCGACCTCGTCACTCGCCCAGCGTGCCGCCGCGATGTCGTCACGGCTGTCGAGACGTTCCCCCAGGGCGACTCCTTTGCCGTCGGGCATCGCCAGGTAGTCGGCGGAGATCGCGCCCACGACGGCGCGGCTGCCTATGCAGCTGACACCGTGGTCGTTGGGCTCCTCACCGAGGAAGTCGACGACGCGCAAATCGTGTTCGAGGACGGTTCCCGTCTCGCGCAACCGCCTCGCCACCTCGATCCCGGCCAGCACTCCCACGATGCCGTCGAAACGCCCTCCGCCTCGGACAGTATCGGTGTGCGAGCCGGTCGCCAGTGCCGCACGGACACCACGGCCCTCGCGGGTGCCGACGATGTTGCCCACCGGGTCGACGTGTACCTGTAGGCCTGCGTCGGCCATCTTCCGTGCCACCCACTCGCGCGCCGCGCGGTAGGACTCGGAGAAGACCGGCCTGCTCCACCCGTCGAGATCAGGTTCCACCAGCCCGGACAGTTCGTGCAGGTCGGCTTGGAGGCGCTCGAGGTCAGGAGCGAGCCGATCCAGTTTCACGGTCATAACGGTCTCCGGGATCTCAGAATGCGGGAGTGACGGCGCGGCCACTGCCGGGTGCCGCGCGCAGGTCGTCGTCGTACGCCACCTCGCCACGGACCATCGTCATGACGACGCGCCCGCGGGAGGTCATCCCGTCGTAGGGGCTCCAGCCCGCGTTGGAGTGCAGAGCGTGCTCGTCGATCACCCAGGTGCGGTCCGGATCGAAGGCGACCATGTCGGCGTCGAAGCCGACGGCCACCTGCCCCTTCGGCGACAGGCCGTATCGGCGGGCTGGATTCGTGGTCATCGCCCGTACCGCCGCGTCGAAGACGTCCGGGCCGCGCCTGTGGGCCTCGCTCAGGACCAGCGGATAGACGGTTTCGACCCCCGGAGCGCCGGAGTGGTTGTCGAACACGTTCGGTCGCGACTTCCACTCGACGGGCCACGGCGCGTGATCGGAACTGATGACGTCGATGTCGCCGCGTACGAGGCGGTCCCAGAGTCCCTCCCGGTCGGCGGTCGTGCGCAGCGGAGGGTTGATCTTCAGCCGGGCGCCACGGCGTGCCATGTCCTGCTCGTCGAGCAGCAGGTAGTGCGGGCAGGTCTCAAGAGTCGCATCCGCCCCGATCCCCGCGAACAGGCGCACCAGGTCGACCGAGCGAGGCAGGCTCGCGTGGCAGACATGCAGCTTCACGCCGGTGTGCGCCGCCAGTTCGAGGGCGGTGAGCACCGCCAGGGTCTCGGAAACCGGGGGCCGGCTGCGGCAGTGGGCCAGCGGATCGGTGCCTTCTGCCCGCAGCCGGCCGATCAGCGTGCGGACGACCTCGTCGTTCTCCGCGTGCACGCAGACCGGAAGCCCGTTGGCCCGCGCGGCGGAGAACACGTTGATCAGTTCCGGGTCGGAGATGCGCGGGAACCTGTCGGGGTCGGTGAGGAACATCGAGACCTTCAGTCCGGCCACGCCGTTGTCGCGCAGCGCGTCGATCGCGCGCCAGCCCCCCTCGGGCGCGACCGTACCGAGGAGCGCGACGTCGACGTGGGCTTCACCCGCCACGAGTTCCTTCTTGCGCGCGAGCCGGTCCGTGGAGTTGATCGGGCCGGTTCCGTCGAAGGGCATCTCGACGATCGTGGTGACGCCACCGGCCGCCGCCGCCCGGGTCGCGGCCGCCACCCCTTCACCTGAGTGGCTCAGGCTGTGCACGTGCGCGTCGACCATGCCCGGCAGCAGCAGGGCGCCGCCCATGTCGAGGGTGCGAGCGCCGAACACCGAACCGGGTGCGCCGATCGCGGCGATGACGCCGTCGCGGACTCCTATCTCCCGTCTGGCCCAGTCACCGCCCGGGCCCCGCACAAGGCCCGTCACTACCAGGTCGTGAGGGCGGGCGACGTCACTGCCCGATGGTGCGTGGATGTCGGGCGTGGCTGGCATCGTCATGGTCCTCCGTCTTGGAAGAGCAGGGGCGTGGACTACGGCCTGGCCAACTGGGGGACGGGTGCGCGGAACGGAGTTGCCGCCGACTACGGCCGCGTCGGCGGCAGCGGGACCGCCAGGAACGATGGACCGATGACAGCGGCCGAGACCATGGAGACCACGAGTATGAGGACTGGTTGGCCAGGGGACTTGTCAGGAGGTTCGTCGAGCTCTGAGAACTTCGTGACCCGTGCCCGGCCCGGAAGGGGCGGCGGCACGCCAAGAGCCCTCTTCTGGTCGAGGCGTGCGCGTTCCTGCACGAGGCGGGTCGTCGGCGCGGGGAGATGCCCTGTCTGCGGCGATCCTGCAATCCAGCAAGCCCTCGAGTTGCCGGGCCGCACTCCTGAGCAATTGCTCGACTTCCCGCATCTGCCTGTCTCCGAGGCGTGAAGCGGGACCCGCGACGCTGAGCGCGGCGATCAGCTCTCCGTGGCGGAACACCGGCACGGAGACTCCGACGGAGTCCACGTCCACCTCACCGCGAGTGATGCATACGTTGGCCTCTCGGATGTGGACCAGTTGCTCGCTGAGGGCTTGGGCGTGGAAGCGATGTTGTGGCAACGTGTCGAGCGGGGTCCTGCTCACGTAGTCGAGCCGAAAAGCTTCGGGCATGCAGGCGAGCAGCATCTTGGCCGGCGCACCCGAGTGCAGGGGATGAGTCGTTCCAGTCTGGAACGACAGACGGACGGGTCTGTGCGGTTCGACCGACATCGCGGTGCGCGCGAGATGGCCCTCCCGTACGACGAGGGTCGCGGTCTCGGAAGTTCTCGACACCAGCTCGAACAAGAGCGGTGACGCCAAGCGAGCCAGTGCCTCTCTGGCTCGCGCGTCCCACACCAGGCCCAGCATCCGCACACCAATGTCGTAGTACCCCTCGTATTCCTGGATGTACCCGAGTTCGCGCAGCGTTCTCACATAGCGGTATGCCGTGCTGGTAGGCAGGCCGACCCTGGCTGCGAGGGCTTCGACAGTGGTGGGAGCAAGTTCGCCCACCGCGGCCAACACGTTCATTCCTCTGCCGAGAATCGAATCCCGCTCCATCCGGAGTCCACCCCGCAATCGTCACGACGTTCGGTGTCGTCACGGACCAGGTAAATCCATCATCGCCCCAGGAGGAAGGCCAGATCTGAGAACGTTCCATGGACGTAACCACGTTCTCACTGCATGAGAATCCGTCGAAAGCCGCTTTTCGTGTCGGTTGGAGCGTGGCGTAACCGTGGAGTCGGCGCGGGTCACTCACGCAGGCGGATGCCGGTCCGTTCCTCCAGGAGCGCGACGGCGAGAAGTTCCCCGTCGGCCGGCCCGTAGCGTTTCAGGGCCTGTTGGTGGAGTCGGCGGACAGCCTCGGAGATGTCGTGGGGGGTGGCGAGGTCGCGGGCGAGTGAGGTGACAGTCGCGAGCTGGTCATGGATGTGGTCGAGCCCGAACGAGGCGAGGTAGTCACCGGCAAGGAGCGAGGGCAGGTCGCGGCGGATGAACTCGCTGCTCGCGGCGCTGTCCGCGAACGTGTCGCGCAACACGTCGAGGGCGATGCCGGCGCGGCGCCCGAGCAGCAGCGCTTCGGCGGTGGCCACGGCCTGGCCGAACCACAGCATGTTGACCAGGAGTTTGATCGTGTAGCCGGCCCCCGGACCGCCGACATGGGTGATCGCGTCCGGATCGGCGATGGCCGCCAGCAGCGGTCGATGGCGCGCGAGCAGATCGCCGTCCCCGCCGACGAACAGCCGCAGTCGGCCGGCGCGCGCGTCGTCGGGTCCGCCGCCCATCGGAGCCTCAAGGACTTCCACGCCGTGAGCCCGCGCCCGCTCGCGGACCGGCGCGGCGGCCGTGGGAGAGCTGCTGGTCAGGTCGATCCAGGTCGCACCTGGCGCGAGTGCGTCCAGCACGGCGTCGCTCATGACCGTGTCGACATCGGCGGGACCAGGCAGCACAGTGATGAGCACGTCGGCTGCGGCTGCGGTTTCGGGGGCGGAGGAACACCAAGTGGCGCCGCACGCCCACGCGGCCTGTTCGCGGGCCGGATCCACGTCGTGGACGGCCACGGCCCGGGCGACGCTGACGAGGTTGGCACAGATGGGAGCGCCCATGCGCCCCATGCCGATGAGTCCGATCCGTGACATTGCCGGATCATAGCTGCCCATGACATTCCTCGGAGTCGGGGGCCAGCTCCGGACCGAGTTCATGCGCCCGCGACAGCAGGTGTCACCACTTCTGCGCTGACAAGGCCCGCCGACCGTCCATCGGTGCGGCCTCCCGGGTGCGCGGACCGTGCACCCCCTCGACTCGGTCCAGTTCGATGTCGCTGGTCGCAGACAGGGGTACGTTCCGGGGTCCCCTCGCTGCGAGCAACCGCCCGCTGAGGTAAGGAAGTTCGTCCTCGGTCATGCGGTACGCGATCGCCCGGTAGCCGGTGAGGTTCTCAGTCAGCAGGTCCATCGTCTCCTCGATACTCCGGTCTCCGTGCTACCCCAGACCCGCACAACGCGCCTGCTCGTACCGCGTGTCGTCCTCCTACGGCCGCCAAGGCGCTCCGCACCCGGGGGTGTGGGGGAGTCCCTGCTCACCTCCGGGTGAGCCGGTTCTGTGCCGTGCGCCAGTGGGTGGTGTCGCCGCGCGGTTCGTAGCGGGTGAGCGGCTGGGTATGGGTGAGCAGGCGCCGTCC
>NZ_JBIWOE010000079.1:0-16936 GCF_044767585.1 Streptomyces sp. NPDC101225 | reverse complement strand
TCGCCACCCCGCGCAGGCGGTTCATCCTCGCCGACACACCCGGCCATGTGCAGTACACCCGCAACATGGTCACCGGCGCCTCCACCGCCGAGCTGGCGATCATCCTGGTCGACGCGCGCAACGGGGTCGTCGAGCAGACCCGCCGGCACGCCGCGGTGGCCGCGCTGCTGCGGGTGCCGCACGTGGTGCTGGCCGTCAACAAGATGGACCTGGTCGACTACGGGCAGCCGCGGTTCGAGGAGATCGTCGAGGACTTCGCGGGCCACGCGGCGGAGCTGGACCTGCCCGGCTTCACACCGATCCCGGTCTCGGCGCTCGCCGGTGACAACGTGGTGGAGCGCTCGGCGCGCATGGGCTGGTACGCGGGCCCGGCGCTCCTGGAGCACCTGGAGACGGTCCCCGTCGGCACCGGGACCGTGGGCGCGCCCGCGCGCTTTCCCGTGCAGTACGTCATCCGGGACGGCGAAGCGCGGTACTACGCGGGTCAGCTGGTGTCAGGCTCGCTGCGGGTCGGCGACCGGGTCACGGTGCACCCCTCCGGCGAGACCTCGGAGATCACCGCCATCGACGTGCTCGGGGACGCCCGGGAGACGGCGCACGCCCCGCAGTCGATCAGCGTCCGGCTCGCGGACCAGCGGGACGTCGCCCGCGGCGACCTGCTCACCGCGGGGGTGGACGCGCCGACGCTGACCCGTGAGGTCACCGCCGGTGTCTGCCACCTGGCCGACCGTCCGCTGCGCGTCGGCGACCGCGTGCTGCTCCGGCACACCACCCGCACGGTCAAGGCGATCGTCAAGGACCTGGCGGGAGCGGCGGAGCTGGCCGTGAACGACCTCGGCCGCATCACCCTGCGCACCGCCGACCCCCTGCCCCTCGACGACTACACCGTCTCCCGCCGCACCGGCGCCTTCATCCTGATCGACCCGGCGGACGGAGCGACGCTGACCGCGGGGATGGCGAACGTCGGCTCCCGGGGATGAGCCGGCCCCGCGGAGCGGTCAGCGCCGTCGGCCGTCCAGGGTGAGGCGCTGTTTGGGGGTGTCCGTGCGGCCCGTCCGGGGACGGCGGCTGCCCGCGCGATAGGGCGCCGGCCAGGCGACGCCCGGGCCTTCGTAGCCCTGTTCGGCCGCCGCGTGGAGGGTCCAGTGGGGGTCGTAGAGGTGGGGGCGGGCCAGGGCGCACAGGTCGGTGCGGCCCGCCAGGATCAGGGAGTTGACGTCGTCCCAGGAGGAGATGGCGCCGACCGCGATCACCGGGACGCCGACGCGGTGGCGGATGCGGTCGGCGTACGGGGTCTGGTAGGAGCGTCCGAAGTCCGGGCGCTCGTCGCAGACGACCTGCCCGGTCGACACGTCGATCGCGTCGGCGCCGTGCGCGGCGAAGGCGCGGGCGATCCCGACGGCGTCCTCGGCGCTCGTGCCGCCCGCCGCCCAGTCGGTGGCGGAGATGCGGACGGTCATCGGCTTCTCGCCGGGCCAGATCTCGCGTACCGCGTCGAAGACCTCCAGCGGGAAGCGGAGACGGTTCTCCAGCGAGCCGCCGTAGGCGTCGGTGCGGCGGTTGGTCAGCGGGGAGAGGAAGCCGGAGAGCAGGTAGCCGTGGGCGCAGTGCAGTTCGAGCAGGTCGAAGCCGGCGCCGGCGGCGCGCCCCGCGGCGGCGGTGAACTGCTCGCGCAGGTCCGTGAGCTGGGCCCGGGTCAGTTCGCGCGGAACCTGGCTGCCCGGTTTGTACGGCAGCGCGGAGGCGGCCGCCAGCGGCCAGTTGCCGTCCTCCAGCGGCTCGTCCATGCCCTCCCACATCAGCCTGGTGGAGCCCTTGCGGCCGGAGTGCCCGAGCTGCACGCCGATCGCGGTGCCCGGGGACTGCGCGTGCACGAAGTCAGTGATCCTCCTCCAGGAGTCCGCCTGCTCCCCGGTGTACAGGCCGGTGCAGCCGGGCGTGATCCGGCCCTCCGCGCTGACGCACACCATCTCGGTCATCACCAGGCCCGCCCCGCCGAGGGCCCGTGCGCCCAGGTGCACGAGGTGGAAGTCGCCGGGGAGGCCGTCGACGGCGGAGTACATGTCCATCGGCGAGACCACGACCCGGTTGCGCAGCGTCAGCCCGCGCAGCCGCAGCGGCGTGAACATCGGCGGCGTGCCGTCCGGGCAGCCGAACTCCCGCTCCACGGCACCGGTGAAGCGGGCGTCGCGCAGGCGGAGGTTGTCGTGGGTGACCCGGCGGCTGCGGGTGAGCAGGTTGAAGGCGAACTGGCGCGCGGGCTGGCCGAGGTAGAGGTCCAGGTTCTCGAACCACTCCAGGCTGGCGCGGGCGGCGCGCTGGGTGGAGGCGACGACGGGCCTGCGCTCCTCCTCGTACGCCGCCAGCGCCTTGTCCAGAGAGGGCTGTTCCTCCAGGCAGGCGGCGAGCGCGAGCGCGTCCTCGACGGCGAGCTTGGTCCCGGAGCCGATGGAGAAGTGGGCGGTGTGGGCGGCGTCGCCGAGCAGCACGGTGGTGCCGTGCGACCAGTGCTCGTTGGTCAGCGTGCGGAAGGTGGTCCAGGCCGACTTGTTGGAGCGCAGCGGCCGGCCGCGGAGCGCCTCCGCGAAGATCTTGGCGCACCGCTCGACGGACCCGGCCTCGTCGAGTTCGGCGAACCCGGCCGCCTGCCACACCTCCTCGCGCATCTCGACGATGACCGTGGAGGCGTCGGACGCGTACGGATAGCCGTGCAGCTGCATCACGCCGTGTTCGGTCTCGGCGATGTCGAAGCGGAAGGCGTCGAAGGCGAAGTCGGCGGCGAGCCAGATGTAGCGGCAGCGGTGCGTGGTCACACGGGGGCGGAAGACGTCGGCGTAGGTCTCGCGGGTGGTGCTGTTGATGCCGTCGGCGGCCACGACGAGGTCGTGCGTTTGCGCCAGCTCCTCGGGGTGCGGGGCCTTTGCGCGGAAGCGGAGCTCCACGCCGAGGGCGCGGCAGCGCTCGTGCAGGATCTCCAGGAGGCGTCTTCTGCCCAGGGCGGCGAACCCGTGGCCGCCGGAGGTGTGCCGGGTGCCCCGGTGCACGATGTCGATGTCGTCCCAGCGGACGAACTCCGCGCACATGGCCTCGTAGACCACGGGATCGGCGTGCTCGATGCCGCCGAGCGTCTCGTCGGACAGGACGACGCCGAACCCGAAGGTGTCGTCCGGGGCGTTGCGCTCCCAGACGGTGATCTCGCGGGTGGGGTCCAGCCGTTTCAGCAGTGCCGCGGCGTAGAGGCCGCCGGGACCGCCGCCGATGATCGCGACGCGCATCGCGACCTCACCTCCCCTGCCACTTGGGCGGCCGCTTCTCGGTGAACGCCGCATGGAACTCGGCGTAGTCGTCGCCGTTCATCAGCAGCGCCTGGGTCGAGGCGTCCAGTTCGACCGAGGCCGCGAGCGGCATGTCCAGCTCGGCCGTCAGCAGGGCCTTGGTCTGGGCGTACGCCAGGGCCGGGCCCTCGGCCAGGCGGTGGGCCAGGGCCTGGGCGGCCTCGTCGGCCCGGCCCTCCTCGGTCAGCTCGCTGATCAGGCCGATGCGCTCGGCCTCGGGGGCGCGGACCGGTTCGCCCAGCATGAGCAGACGGGTGGCGTGGCCGAGTCCGACCACCCGGGGCAGCAGGTAGGCCGCGCCCATGTCGCCGCCGGACAGGCCGACCCGGGTGAACAGGAACGCGAAGCGGGCGCTCGGGTCGGCCACCCGGAAGTCGGCGGCCAGGGCCAGGACGGCGCCGGCGCCCGCCGCCACCCCGTGCACGGCCGCGATCACCGGGAACGGGCACTCCCGGATCGCCCGCACCGTCTGCCCGGTCATCCGGTTGAAGTCGAGGAGCTGGGCGGTGTCCATGGACAGGGTGGCGCCGATGATCTCGTCCACGTCGCCGCCCGAGCAGAAGCCGCGGCCCTCGCCGGCCAGCACCAGGGCCCGCACCGTCCGCTCGCGGGACAGCTCGGCGAGCAGGTCGCGCAGGTCGGCGTAGGCGCCGAAGGTGAGCGCGTTGAGCTTGTCGGGGCGGGCGAGCGTGACCGTGGCGACCCCGTCGGCGAGCTCGACGCGCAGGTGCTCCCAGCGCGGGGTGCGGGCGGCGGAGCCGGTGAAGGGACTCATGACGTGCGGCCTCCTCGGGGGCGGGCATGCCGTACTGAGCTCTGGCCTTCGAAGTTATCACCCTTCCGTGACTGTCGTCAGGAGTGCGCGATAAGGCGGGCCGGATCCGACCCGGGCGGGTCACGTCCGTCACGGATCGTCGACAGACGGGCTACGGCCGGATCAGCCGCGCGAGGCGCGCCGTGGTTACGGGTAAGCCGCTCGTCATCGGGGCCGAAGGTCCCGTGCGGCGCCCGCCGGAGGACTCCGACGGACGGCGCCGTACCATTCATACGGTTGAAAGCAGGACAGCCTGCTATGAACGGACCCGCTTTGTACGAACGCCCCTCCCCCTCCGCCTCCTGGCGCGTCGCGCTGCCGCACTCCACCGCGGCCGTGCCGGTGGCCCGTGCGCTCGTGCGCACCGCGCTGGCCGAGCTGGACCACGGGGCCGACTGCGACACCGCGGAACTGCTCACGGCGGAGCTGGTCGCGAACGCCGTGGAGCACACGGTCGGCGACGCGCCGATAGAGCTCGTGGTGGAGCTGCTGCCGGGCGGCTGCCGGGTCGAGGTGCACGACCCGGACCCGATGCCGCCGTACGCGCTGACCTGGCCCGGCGACAAGGAGCCCGACGTCTGGGACGAGGGAGGGCGCGGACTGCTGCTGATCCGCGCGCTCAGCTCGTCCTGCGGGCACCGGCCGACCACCTCGGGCAAGGCCGTGTGGTTCCGGCTCCCGTCGGTGCCGCAGCAGCGGCACGCCGTCTGAGATCGCCCGCGCGGGTCAGGCCAGGGTCGCCACCAGGACCGCCTTGATGGTGTGCATCCGGTTCTCGGCCTCGTCGAAGACCACGGAGTGCTCGGACTCGAACACCTCGTCGCTGACCTCCAGCTCGGTGAGCCCGTGGCGCCGGTGGATCTCCAGACCGACGTCGGTGCCGAGGTCGTGGAAGGCCGGCAGGCAGTGCAGGAACTTCACGTCGGGATTGCCGGTGGCGCGCAGGACGTCCATGGTGACGGCGTAGGGGCCGAGCAGCGCTATGCGCTCGTCCCAGACCTCCTTGGGCTCCCCCATCGACACCCATACGTCGGTGGCGATGAAGTCGGCGCCGCGCACCCCCTCCTTCACGTCGTCGGTCAGCGTGATCCGGGCACCGGAGGCCGCCGCGAGCCGCTGGGCGACCTCCACGATCGTCTCGTCCGGCCACAGCAGCCGGGGCGCGACGATACGGACGTCCATGCCGAGCAGGGCGCCGGTGACCAGGTAGGAGTTGCCCATGTTGTAGCGGGCGTCGCCGAGGTAGGCGAAGGCCGTGTCGGTCAGCGGCCTGGCGGTGTGCTCGGTCATGGTGAGCACGTCGGCCAGCATCTGGGTGGGGTGCCATTCGTCGGTGAGCCCGTTGTAGACGGGGACCCCGGCGTGCGCGGCCAGCTCCTCGACGACCCCCTGGCCGTGGCCGCGGTACTCGATCCCGTCGAACATCCGGCCCAGCACGCGCGCGGTGTCCTTCACGGACTCCTTGTGCCCGATCTGCGAGCCCGACGGGTCGAGGTACGTCGTCGAGGCGCCCTGGTCGGCGGCGGCGACCTCGAACGCGCAGCGTGTGCGCGTCGAGGTCTTCTCGAAGACCAGGGCGATGTTCTTCCCGCTCAGGTACCGCGTCTCGGTCCCGGCCTTCTTGGCGGCCTTCAGCTCGGCGGCCAGCTCGATCAGGCCGAGGAACTCCTCCTGGGAGAGGTCGAGCTCCTTGAGGAAGTGGCGGCCTGCGAGGGCGGTCGGGACTGTCGCCATGGGGGCACTCCAGGATGCGGGAACGTCTACCCTTGGAAGTCTATACGAAGAATTGCATGCCTATACAGCCTCTCTTTCGACGGGGCAGCTCATGCAGCGCGGGCCGCCCCGGCCCCGGCCCAGCTCGCTGCCGGGGATCTCGATGACCTCGATGCCCTCCTTGCGCAGATGGGTGTTGGTGGTGGAGTTGCGCTCGTAGGCGACGACGACGCCCGGCTCGACGGCCAGCACGTTGCAGCCGTCGTCCCACTGCTCGCGCTCGGCCGCGTGCACGTCCTGCGTCGCGGTCAGCACCCGGATCTCGCTCAGCCCGAGGGCGGCGGCGATCGCGCGGTGCATGTGCTCCGGCGGATGGTCGGTGACCTTCAGCTCCTTGTCGGCGGCGCCCGGTTCGATGGTGTACGAGCGCAGCATGCCGAGGCCCGCGTACTGGGTGAAGGTGTCGCCGTCGACCATCGTCATCACGGTGTCGAGATGCATGAAGGCCCGCCGCTTCGGCATGTCGAGGGCCACGATCGTCTCGGCCGAGCCCGCCTCGAAGAGCTTGTGCGCGAGCATCTCGACGGCCTGCGGGGTGGTGCGCTCGCTCATGCCGATCAGGACGGCGCCGTTGCCGATGACCAGGACGTCGCCGCCCTCGATGGTGGAGGGGTAGTCGGCCTGCCCCTCGGACCAGACGCGGAAGGTCTCGGCCCGGAACAGCGGGTGGTGGCGGTAGATCGCCTCGAAGTGGACCGTCTCGCGCTGCCGGGCCGGCCAGCGCATGGCGTTCACGCAGACGCCGTCGTAGATCCAGGCGGAGGTGTCACGGGTGAAGAGGTGGTTGGGGAGCGGGGCGAGGAGGAAGTCGTCGAGGTCCATGACATGGAAGCGCACGGAGGTCGGCTCCGTGTGGGCCTCCAGGAACTCGCGCTTGGTCATGCCGCCGACCAGGGCCTCGGCGAGCTCCGGCGCGGGGAGCTCCTCGAAGGCGGCCCTGAGATGGCCGGTGGCCAGGACGCCGTACTCCTTCTCGTCGAAGACCCGGTCCAGGACGAGGGTGCGGGCCGCCGGGATCTCCAGGGCCTCGGTGAGCAGGTCGCCGAAGAGGTGGACGGCGACACCGCGGTCGCGCAGGACGTCCGCGAATCCGTCGTGCTCGGCGCGCGCCCGGCGCACCCAGAGCACGTCGTCGAAGAGCAGGGCGTCCTTGTTGCTGGGTGTGAGCCTTTTGAGCTCGAGGTCCGGCCGGTGGAGTATGACGCGGCGCAGCCGCCCGGCCTCGGAGTCGACATGGAGTGCCATGTCTCCATCCTGACCATCGGCGGGCGTCTTGACCCGCAGCTGCGCGGTTTCCGCGACGTCTTGTTTTCGTCCTCTTGACGATAAACGGTCCTCCCGATTATCGTCCAAGAGACGAAAAAAGAGGGGATCCGATGGCCGACATCACCCGGCGCCTGGGCTGGCGCCACCTGCGCGGAGCGCCCACGGCGCACGTCCGCCACCACCGCGACGGCAGGCTGCTGCACGACGGCCCGGGGCTCAGCTTCTGGTACCGCGCGCTGACCTCGGCGCTGTCGGAGGTACCGGTCGACGACCGGGAGCTGGCGATGACCTTCCACGCCCGTACGTCCGACTTCCAGGACGTGGCGGTGCAGGCGACGGTGACGTACCGGATCGGCGACCCGGCGCTCGCCGCGGCCCGGCTGGACTTCTCCGTCGACCCGGACACGGGCGTGTGGCGGGGCGCGCCGCTGGAGCAGCTGGGCACGCTGCTGACCGAGACCGCACAGCAGCACGCCCTGGACGTACTGGCCCGGACACCGCTGTCGTCGGCCCTGGTCGACGGCGTCGCGGCGGTGCGGGGGCGGGTCGCGGCGGGCCTCGGCGCGGAGCCGCGGCTGCCCGCGACCGGCATCGAGGTGGTCGCCGTACGCGTGGTCGCGCTGCGGCCCGAGCCGGAGGTGGAGCGGGCCCTGCGCACCCCGGCCCGCGAGCAGATCCAGCAGGAGGCCGACCGCGCGACCTACGAGCGCCGGGCCGTGGCCGTCGAGCGGGAGCGGACCATCGCGGAGAACGAACTGGCCAGCCAGATCGAACTCGCCCGCCGCGAGGAGCAGTTGGTCGAGCAGCGGGGCACCAACAGCCGCCGCGAGGCCGAGGAGCACGCGGCGGCGGACGCGGTACGGGCCGACGCGGAGGCGGCGCGGACGGTACGGCTGGCGGAGGCGGAGGCCACCAAGGCGGTACGGCTCGCCCGCGCCGAGGCCGAGGGAGCGCGTGAGGTGGGCGAGGCACGCGCCCAGGCGCAGGCGGCCTGGCTGCGGGTGCACGCCGAGGTGGACGTGGCGACCCTGCACGCCCTCACCGGGACCCGGCTGGCGGAGAATCTGCCGCACATCGACAGCGTGACCGTCTCGCCGGACGTGCTGACGGGGCTGCTCGCCCGGCTCGGCAACGGTGAGCCGGCGTGAGCCTCGCGCCACGCGCCGTCCTGGTCCACCGCACCACGGAGTACGAGGAGCTGGTGGCCCACCACGGCACCCACGGACAGGCCGCCTTCTTCCTCTCCACCCGGGGGCGGGACATCGAGGAGGTCGCGGACCGGCACCACCGTGCCCGCCGCGCACTGGCGGAGGTGACGGCCGCGATCCCGCTGACCTGGCGTCAGGCGACGGTGGAGCGCGCCGATGTGGACCGCTTCCTGTTCGCGCCCGAGGACGTCGTGGTCGTGGTGGGCCAGGACGGACTGGTGGCAAACGTCGCCAAGTACCTGGCCGGGCAGCCGGTGATCGGCATCGACACCGACCCCGGCCGCAACCCCGGCGTGCTGGTGCGGCACCGGCCCGCGGACGCGCCCACGCTGCTGCCCGCGGCGCTCGCCACCGGCGCGGACGAACTCACCATGGTCGAGGCCGTCGCCGACGACACCCAGCGGCTGGTGGCCCTCAACGAGATCTACCTCGGCGCCGTCGGGCATCAGACGGCCAGATACCGCCTGGGCCTCGAGGACGACGGGGGTGCCGTCGAGGCCCAGGCATCCTCCGGGGTGCTGGTGGGGACCGGGACCGGGGCGACCGGCTGGATCCGGTCGGTGTGGCAGGAGCGGGGCACCGGCCTGCGGCTCCCCGGCCCCACCGAGCACCGCCTCCTGTGGTTCGTCAGGGAGGCATGGCCCTCGCCCGCCACCGGCACGTCGCTGGTGGCGGGCGAACTCCCGGCGCCCGCCCGCCTCCGCCTCACCGTCGAGTCCGAGCACCTGATCGTCTTCGGAGACGGGATGGAGAAGGACGCGCTGGAGCTGACCTGGGGCCAGTCCGTGTCGGTGGGGGTGTGCGGGCAGCGGCTGCGGCTGATCGGCTGACGCCGACCGTCACAGCCGCGGGTCCACCGGTTCCGACTCCAGGGCCAGCACCCCGAACACGGCCTCGTGCACCCGCCACAGCGGCTCGCCCTCCGCCAGCCGGTCCAGGGCCTCCAGCCCCAGGGCGTACTCGCGGATCGCCAGCGACCGCTTGTGGTTGAGGAACCGCCTGCGCAGGCGGGTCAGGTTGTCGGGGCGCGTGTACTCCGGACCGTAGATGATCCGCAGGTACTCGCGGCCCCGGCACTTGACGCCCGGCTGCACGAGCCGTCCCTCGGTGCCGCGCACCAGCGCGCCCACCGGCTTGACGACCATGCCCTCACCGCCGCGGCCGGTCATCTCCAGCCACCAGTCGACCCCGGCCTGCACCGACTCGGGGTCGCCGGTGTCGACGTAGAGCCGCCGGGTGGTCTGCAGCAGACCGCTGCCGTCGTGCTCCACGATCCGGTCCAGCAGGGCCAGTTGCTCGTCGTGCGGCAGTCCGGCGAGGCTGCGGCCCTGGACGGCGAGGATCTGGAACGGCGCCAGGCGCACGCCGTCCAGGCCCTCGGTCGTCCAGCAGTACCCGCGGTAGGCGTCGGTGAACGCGGCCGCGTTCGCGGCGCGTTCCCGCTGGCGGGCCAGCAGGTCCGTCACCTCGACGCCCCGTGCCGCGGCGCCCTCCAGCGCGGCGAGCGCGCCGGGGAACACCGCGCCGGCCGCGGCGCCGACCGCCGCGTACTGCGACCGCAGCAGTCCGGACGCCTTCAGCGACCACGGCATCAGCTCGGCGTCCAGCAGGAGCCAGTCCGTGTCGAGTTCGTCCCACAGGCCGGCCTCGCCGACCGCCGTGCGCACGCGCCCGAGGATCTCCTCCGTCACCGCCTCGTCGTCGAAGAACGGCCGTCCGGTACGGGTGTAGAGAGCTCCCGTGGGACCGTCGACACCGAACTTCTTGCCCGCGGCCCCGGCGTCCCGGCACACCAGCGCCACCGCACGCGAGCCCATGTGCTTCTCCTCGCACACGACCCGCGCGACGCCGTCGGCCGCGTACTGCGCGAACGCCTCGACCGGGTGCTCCAGGTAGCCGTCCACCTTCGACGTGGGCGTCGGCGCCATGGTCGGCGGCAGGTACGGCAGCAGGCGCGGGTCGACCGCGAAGCGGCTCATGACCTCCAGGGCCGCCGCCGCGTTCTCCTCGCGCACCGCGACGCGGCCCTGGTGCCGGGTCTCCACGACCCGGCGGCCGTGCACGTCGCCCAGGTCCAGCGGCCGGCCGTCGTTCCCGCCGGGCGCCTCGGTGCGCAGCGGACGGGCCGGCTCGTACCAGACCCGCTCGGCGGGTACGTCGACCAGTTCGCGCTCCGGCCAGCGCAGCGCGGTCAGCTTGCCGCCGAAGACGGCGCCGGTGTCCAGGCAGATGGTGTTGTTGAGCCAGGTGGCCTCGGGGACGGGCGTGTGGCCGTAGACGACCGCCGCCCGGCCGCGGTAGTCCTCCGCCCACGGGTAGCGCACCGGCAGCCCGAACTCGTCGGTCTCTCCGGTGGTGTCCCCGTACAGCGCGTGCGAGCGGACCCGGCCGGAGGTGCGGCCGTGGTACTTCTCGGGCAGACCCGCGTGACAGACCACCAGCCGGCCGCCGTCGAGGACGTAGTGGCTGACGAGCCCGTCGATGAACTCCCGTACCTCCCGCGTGAACTCCTCGCTCTCCCCTTCCATCTGCGCGACGGTCTCGGCGAGGCCATGGGTGTGCTGGACGCCGCGGCCCCGGAGGTGGCGGCCGAACTTGTTCTCGTGGTTGCCGGGCACGCACAGGGCGTTGCCCGACTTCACCATCGACATCACGCGGCGCAGGACGCCCGGGCTGTCCGGACCGCGGTCGACGAGGTCGCCGACGAAGACGGCGGTACGGCCCTCCGGGTGGACGCCGTCGGTGTAGCCCAACTTCGCGAGCAGCGCCTCCAGTTCGAAGGCGCAGCCGTGGATGTCGCCGACGATGTCGAACGGGCCGGTGAGGTGGGCCAGGTCGTTGAACCGCTTCTCGGTGACGACCGTGGCGTTCTCCACGTCCGCCACGCCCCGCAGGACGTGCACCTTGCGGAAGCCCTCGCGCTCCAGCTGCCGCAGGGATCGGCGCAGTTCGCGGATGTGCCGCTGGATGACGCGGCGCGGCATGTCGGCCCGGTCGGCGCGGGCCGCGTTGCGCTCGGCGCACACCTCCTCCGGGACGTCCAGCACGATGGCGATGGGCAGCACGTCGTACTGCCGGGCCAGCTCGATCAGCCTGCGCCGGGCGTCCGGCTGCACGCTGGTGGCGTCGACGACCGTGCGGCGGCCGGCGGCCAGGCGCTTGCCCGCGATGTAGTGCAGGACGTCGAAGGCGTCCCTGGTCGCGCCCTGGTCGTTCTCGTCGTCGGAGACCAGTCCGCGGCAGAAGTCGGAGGAGATCACCTCGGTCGGCTTGAAGTGCCGCCGGGCGAAGGTCGACTTGCCGGAGCCGGAGGCGCCGACGAGCGCGACGAGGGAGAGGTCGGTGACGGGCAGGACCCGTCCTTTTTTGCGCTCTGCTGCCTCGGTCATGCCGCCTTCGCCTCCTTCTCGCTCGTCCCGGTCGTGTCGGTCTTCTCGGTCTCTTCGGTCTTCGCCGTCTCCTCGGTCCCCATCCGGAACACGGCCATCTGGGTGGGCGGGCCGACCTCCGGGTCGTCCGGCCCGACCGGTACGAACTCCACGCCGTAGCCGTGCCGTTCGGCCACCTTCGCCGCCCACGCGCGAAACTCCTCGCGGGTCCACTCGAACCGGTGGTCGCCGTGCCGGACGTGGCCGGCCGGGAGGGACTCCCAGCGGACGTTGTACTCGACGTTCGGGGTGGTCACGAGGACCGTGCGCGGCCGGGCCGCGCCGAACACCGCGTACTCCAGGGCGGGCAGCCGCGGCAGGTCGAGGTGCTCGATCACCTCGCTGAGCACGGCGGCGTCGTAGCCCTTGAGACGGTGGTCGGTGTAGGCGAGCGAGCCCTGGAACAGCCTGACGCGGGAGGCCTGGCGCTCGCCCATGCGGTCCAGCTTCAGCCGCCGGGAGGCGATGGTCAGCGCGCGCACCGACACGTCGACCCCGACGATCTCGGTGAACCGCGGGTCCTTGAGCAGCGCCTGCACCAACTGGCCCTGTCCGCAGCCGAGATCGAGGACGCGGGCCACGCCCGCCCCGCGCAGGGACTCGATGATCGCGTCCCGCCGCAGCACGGCCAGCGGGGTCGGCCTCTGCTCCTCCTCGGTCTCGGCGGCGACCGCGTTGTCCAGCTCCTCGACCTCACTGTCGTCGGTCTCCGCGAGCCGCACCAGTTCCAGGCGCTCCATCGCCTGCCGGGTCAGCGACCAGCGGCGCGAGAGATAGCGGCTGGTGATGAGCTTCTGTTCCGGGTGCGCGGGCAGCCAGCCCTCACCGGCGCGCAGCAGCTTGTCGACCTCGTCGGGCGCGACCCAGTAGTGCTTCGCGTCGTCCAGGACGGGCAGCAGCACGTAGAGGTGGCGCAGCGCCTCGGCGAGGGTCAGGGCCTGCGACTCCAGGACCAGGCGCACGTACCGCGAGTCGCCCCACTGCGGGAACTCGCTGTCCAGCGCGACCGGCTCCGCGGCCACGGTCCAGCCCAGCGGCTCGAAGAGTCGGCGGACGAGCTCCGGGCCGCCGCGTGCGGGCAGGGCGGGCACCTCGATGCGCAGCGGGCGCGGCTGCGCCGGCAGCTCGGGCCTGGCGTGGCAGGTGCCCTTGATCGCGCTGGAGAACACGCTGCTCAGCGCCACGGCGAGCAGCGAGGAGGCAGCGTACGGCCGGTCGTTGACGTACTGCGCGAGTGCCGCGTCGGGCGCGCCGCCGCGCCCCTTGCCCCTGCCCCGCCGCACCAGCGCCACCGCGTCGACCTCCAGCAGCAGCGCCGCCGTGCAGCGCTGCTCCTCCGCCTCGGGGTAGAGGACGTGCGCCGTCCCGTAGGAGGTGGAGAACGCCTGCGCCTTGTCGGGATGCTTGTGGAGCAGGTGACCGAGGTCGGTGGCGGGGCGTTCCGGCGTGCCGGTGGTGGTGATGGTCAGGAACATGGGCAGGGCCTCTCCGGCCGGTGGGTGGTCTTCCGTTGCCGTGCGCGCGAAAGCCCCCAGGCACGGTGATCCTGGGGGCTCGGCAGGACGACCGTCCCACCTTCGCATACGGCCGCCGACCGGCGCCTTTGTATATTCCTACGACATCCGGGGCCGCCTTCCGCGACGCCGGACGGCGCCCGTGCGCTCCTGGCGCGGACCTACGGCAGCTGCGCCTGGACGTGGGAGGAGATCTGCTCCAGGTGGTCCAGGTCGGAGAGGTCGAGGACCTGGAGGTAGACGCGGCGGGATCCGGCCTCCGCGTAGCGGCCGATCTTGTCGACCACCTCGGCCGGGGTGCCGGCGAGACCGTTGGCCTTCAGTTCGTCGACCTCGCGGCCGATCGCGGCGGCGCGGCGGGCGACCTCCTGGTCGTCCTTGCCGACGCAGACGACCAGGGCGTTGGACAGGACGAGGTCGTCCGGGCCCCGGCCGGCCTCCGCCGCGGCGGCGCGGACGCGGGCGAACTGGCGCTCGCTGTCCTCGACCGAGGCGAACGGCATGTTGAACTCGTCGGCGAAGCGCGCCGCCAGGCGCGGGGTGCGGGTCGCGCCGTGGCCGCCGATCAGCACCGGGATCCGGTCCTGGACGGGCTTGGGCAGCGCGGGCGAGCCGGTGAGGTCGTAGAAGCTGCCGTGGAAGTCGAAGGTCTCGCCGAGCTTCGTCCGCCACAGGCCCGTGACGATCTCGAGCTGCTCCTCCAGGCGGCCGAACTTCTCCTTGGGGAAGGGGATGCCGTACGCCCGGTGCTCCTCCTCGAACCAGCCCGCGCCCAGGCCCAGTTCGACGCGGCCGCCGGACATCTGGTCGATCTGCGCGACCTGGATGGCGAGCACGCCGGGCAGCCGGAAGGTGCCGGCCGTCATCAGCGTGCCGAGGCGGATGCGGCGGGTCTCGCGGGCCAGTCCGGCGAGCGTGATCCAGGCGTCGGTGGGGCCGGGCAGTCCGTCCCCGGAGCCCATGCGCAGATAGTGGTCGGAACGGAAGAAGGCGTCGAAACCGAGGTCCTCGGTGGCCTTCGCCACGGTGAGAAGGGTGTCGTAGGAGGCCCCCTGCTGGGGCTCAGTCAAGCTTTGCCCATGCAGTAATAACTTCGCTGCTCAGCATGTTTAGTGGTGCCAGTTCCGGGGGCTGGGGCCCGATAGGCCGCGCCTGTTGAGGAGCAACCCAGGAGTCTGCGATCCTCCCAGCAGTACTGCATACGGGGTGAAGCATGGCCGATGTCTGGAACGTCGTGAGCACCGTGATTGCGGCTGGCAGCGTGGGTGTCGCTGTCGCGTCGCTGTGGATACCGCATCGACGGGCCGTGAGGGATGGTCAAGAAGCCATGGATCGAGTGGCCATGGCGGCCCAGGGCCGAGCTTCCTTGGTGACTGCCTCAGTGCCGTGGCCCAGCAGCACGACACTTGACGTCTGCATCACCAATGGAGGCATGGCTCCCATTGGCGATGTTGAGGTCCTGGACGTTCGTCAGGCTCCTTCACAGGGTGTGGTTGGTTGGCGCTTGAACCCCAACATCAGGCCGAATGCAAAGACCGCATGCATCCTTCAACCACAGGAGACGCTGACGGCGAGAGTGCAACTGATCGATCCACTCAGTGAGCCAGTCCGCCCGGCCCTCGACGCAAGGCTCGTGATCGTCTTTGGGTTCCGGGATACAGACGGGCAGTGGTGGAGACGAGAGATCGGCAAGCCACCTCAGACATGGGAGGCCAGGTCAGTGAGCTGACTGCCCCTTCGACACTTCAGTCAAGTTGCTGATGCGGTAATTACCTTGCAGGTCAGACGGCTGGATGAGGTCTGCGCTCGGCGCCGTCCTACGCGGCAGGCACATCTGACGCCCCTGCGACCCCTTGTTTGGTTGAGCCGTGCCCCTGTCACAGCAACGCACCCCCGGCCACGCCAGATGACCTACGAGGTACGGGCCTCAGACTGCATGCTCCCGCGTCAATGAATCCAGTCCGCGTGACAGGAGCTTCTATTCGTGCCAGCCTTAAAGAGTCCACGCTACTGATTGAGTACGAAGGAATCCGGGACAGCATGTCAAGCGCTACAAGTAACGAGCAAAAAGGTCAGTCGCCAGTAAATGAGGGAGAGAGTTCGTACCTCTGCCGCGTAGGGACAATCATGCTCTTGAGTCGCGAGCAAGTTCGCGACCGCGTAGGGCAGGCGGATGCTGTTAGACGCGAGTTGGAGCGAGACCCGCGCGTTATTAGCGCGGACTTCGTGGAACCTCTGACTGTCGAATTCACAGCCTACTATCGAGTTTTCGTCGAAGACGTGCCTGTTTCTGCGTTGAGAATGAGCAGACCGATAGTGATGAAAATCGTCGTTCCCGCCAAGAATCAACCGAAAAACCAAGGTGCGGATGATATTCCCACAGACACTTATTGGGCCTCATGGGATGGAATCCTTGTGGTTGTTACCTGGAAGCATGAGCAGGATACGATCCCTCGGTCGGGAGGTCATGTCGTATTGCCAATCCTCCGAGATGCGGCGGAGAAAGCGCGCATGGAAGTATACAACCAGCCGTGCAGTCCTGGATGCAAGAACGTCTTCACGCATTCAATCCTCAAGGTAGTAGAGGACACTTCGCTCAATGAGGAGGAATTCACACTTGAAGGGAATGTTGGAACGCTTAGGATTCCGGCACGGAGTAGCGCAAAGGTGGTGAACAGGGTTACATTCATGAAGCTCCGCAGTTCGGGCGGAACTTTTGCACGGTTGAAGAATGTTGGGCGACAGATCCTGGATCTTGAATCTTCGGCGTGGGTAAACTTGGAATGCCTGCTAGACGCCTATAAGTCAAGGATCGAAGCCGGATCAACTCCTTGGTGGAGATTGAGCGGGCTGCGAGCTCGCTGGAATGTTCGTGGGTGGCGACGGCTGATCCGCGACCACTCGGCTCGCATCTGGGCGCGCATTACCAGTGCCGAACACTTGGCGCGGGAGTGGAGTGAAGGGAAGAGGAGATTCGAAGAGAATGTGACCGAGGATGGGGTCGGCGCAATCCTGCGGCCTGACTTCGCGACAGATGAATTGGCCCTCACTAGGCTAGATATGTCGCGCCTGGAAAGTCTATCGAATCAGGTTGAGTCACGCCTTGATAATCGAGTGCTTGCATTGGCGACAGCTGGAGGAGCCATCTCCGGTGCTATTGCCGGAACACTCGTATCTTTCTTGCGCTGACGAATAGGTGTCAATTGCGTCAGCGCTTGAAGGGAGCTGTTGCCTTGACCCTGACGAGCGTCTCAGAATGGAAGCTCAGGCCTGGTGGTCCCTCGCTTGATGGTCATGATCCGCTCGTGGAAATCGCGGGTGGCGGGCTCGCGTGGGTAACGGGAGCTGAGTTCCTTGTCCAGCTCGTCGGCGACTAAAAGGAGCGACGGGAGGGACTTGCGGTCGGCTTCGAGGGCTGTGGTGCCCATGCCGATGGCTTCTTCAATTTCGCCGGTGCGGGCTGCGGCGACTCCGAGTGTGAGACGGGCTTCTGCGGCGCGCATGGGGGCAGGGCTGTTGCAAAGTCTTTTGATCTTGCGTGAGAGCGCTGGTCAGGCAAGGCCGAGGAGGTCCAGTGGTCGGCGGAAGCCGTCGTAGG
>NZ_JBIWOE010000078.1:0-20949 GCF_044767585.1 Streptomyces sp. NPDC101225 | reverse complement strand
ATGTCCTACGACGGCTTCCGCCGACCACTGGACCTCCTCGGCCTTGCCTGACCAGCGCTCTCACGCAAGATCAAAAGACTTTGCAACAGCCCTGCACTGGTGAAGCGCAGAGGGTCGCCGAATATCAGGGCGATCGTGGGAGCGAGGGCCAGAACCTCCGACGAGGACTCAGCAGGCCCATCGCCAGCCGTGTCCGGCGTAGCGGTGCTACCTCGTTCAGTGTGTGGCGTTCCGTCTGCGTCAGACGGCGACATCAATGGGCTCCAGGACCTCGGGGATGGGCTGGAAGATGTCTTCCAGCCGACCATCCGCGAAGCGCACTCTATGTGATGATCTACTCACGGAGAGTCCAAGAGGGCGCACTCTAGACCGTCCATGCTCCTTATCCTGATTATCTCCGTGACGCCTGATGCAGTTGCGCTAGAATTTAACTGGACTACCGTCGGGGGCAGGCGGGTTTATAACTCGCCGGGAAGTAGTCGCCTGTGGTGCGCACATTCGACTGGCGAAAGAGCACAAGGAGCGGCCAGGATACGGGCTGCGTGGAGGCCGCGTGCGACGGAGAAAAGGTGACCATTCGGGATTCCAAGCGTAAAAACGGCCCAATGATTCACTGTTACACTTCTACGTGGGAGGATTTTATTGCTGCCGTCATCTCGGCAGGTGGAATTCGTTGAGATCTGTCCCGTTCCGCCGGGGAGGTGCAGTAATGGAATCCACTAACACCGACGAGACGATCGGGACACCGTTGAAGGCCAAAGAAGCAACCACGGAACGGCGACTGAGGAAGGGACTGCTCATCGTCTGCGGCCTGATGCTGAGCACCGTCGCTTCGCTCGTCGGAGCAGTGCTCTCCACAGCGGTATCGACGCCTCAAAGCAAGCGATTCATCTGGATCATGGTCATGGTGGCAACGGCGGTGACCTTCGGCGCCTGCGCGGGCACGGCTTTGCGGAGACAGGATGTACTGCGCGACATCACTCGGCGGTCGGAGACTCCTCCTGTCCCGTAGAAAGGCTGCGCACGCCGCAGTCCCCGCTGCCGCTGACCTGACTGCCGTCAGCCGAGGCCGCACTCCGTCGCCTGCGCCAGAGTGAGGGCGCTTTCCACACAGCCAGGGTGGTGAGGGCGGTCAGTATGTAGCTGCCCAGTTGGCCAGCGCCTGTCACCAACCAGCCTGGCGCCGGCCAGTGCATGTCCTTGACGAACCGCAGAGTGAGAACGAAGACGACAGTAAGAACCACTATGCAGGGCACCAGAACCACAAGAAGAACACAGAAACCCTTGACACACGTCCAGAACCACTCCTGGCGTCGTTCGTGCTCCCTTAGTAGCCGTTGATCTTCCCGCTCGACACGTTTCGCCCGGAGACCCTCGTACTCCCTGGCGGTTTCCGGAGAACGAGCCGCTTCCAACTCAGGGTCGAAAGGTGCCAGGTCACCGTCTTGGGAGCCGTCTTGCCACCAGGCCCGAAAAAGTTGCCATATCTCTCCCACTCCGACTGGCGTCCTTTCTCCCCAAAATCACCCGGGCGCCATACATGGAGGCTCAGTCTTGACTGAGCCTTTCCATTGCCTTATCAATGGCCTCCTGAGCATCTGCTTCCTTTAGAGATCTACTGCTGATTTCCTCGAAGCATTCCTGGTAATGGGCGATGTACTCGACCTCGTCGCTGCTGGCCGTACCGCCGAATGCAGACTCCTGATAGAGAAGGTCGTTTTCGCTCCCCTCGAAACTCAACAGGAGAAAGCTGAAGAGCGTGCTGTAGTGTGCGCCGGCGTCGAGAGGGAGGATGCGCAGGTCGACGCGTGGATGGTCGACAAGCTTCCTGAGGTGGCGCAGCTGGTTCCGCATGACGGCGGGTGTGCCGATCTGACGAAGGAGAGCCGTCTCGTCGACCACGGCGAGGACCTCCGGGCCCAGGTCGGTCTCGATGATCCGCTCATAGCGTTTCATTCGCAGATCCGCATTGTGCCGCGCCTCCTCCTCGGACACCTGGGCCGACAGCAGGGCCACTGCATAGTCGTATGTTTCCAATTGTCCCGGGACCACCACCGGGTGGTACATACGAATGGTGGACGCGGCAGCTTCGTAGCTCAGCAGCTGAGCGAAGGGCGGTTTGATGATGTCGTTGAACTCAGTCCACCAACTGTTGCCCTTGCTGTTGCGGGCCGCCTCTTCAAGGGCCGACACGACAGCGACGTCAGTGACGTTGTAGAGCTGGAGCATGGCACGCAGGTCGGTCACCGACAGGCTGACGAGGCCGCCTTCGATGCGAATGATCTTCGAACGCGACCATTCCAGAGCGTCGGCAGCCTGCGGCTGCGTCATACTCGCCTTGATTCGAGCGTCCCGGAGCGCGTCGCGAAGCTTCCGCCGATTGAGTGCGGGATCTTGGAATACTGGCATGGACACTTCCCTCTCTCGTGTAAACGCATGATTCTTGCCACGCTCAGGGACCCAATCGGCCCCCGGCTTTCCGCGCGCACCAGACTGGCAGCTTCAGTATGCTACGTAGCAGGTAGAGACTCCATGACTGCCTCGTGGTTTTCTGCGCGGATGACTGATCTGTTGCAGCGAGAGCGAACCCGAGCGCAAGTGATCGGACTGCGCCTCTCGGGCCACGACAGTCTTTACGCCCGGTGCTATCAGCCTGTAGCAAGTTGACAAGCGTCCAAAGTTCGGAACCGCTGCCGGACGGGCGAGTGGGTCTGTGTCCAATCACGGGCGGCGCTGACCTGCGGCGGAGCCCCGGTGATCTCGGTTTCTGGCCATCTTGTGGGTTCGTGGTCGTGTCACAAACCCGTCGTACGAGGAGCTTGCCGCGCTGGTCACTGTGCATGCCCGCGTGATCGATAAGCTGCGGGCCGAGAACGCCGAGTGTCCGCGGTCGCGCCGCTGGTACTCCAGTCGCACTTCGTGATCTGACGGGTCGTCGGGGTACGGGGTTCAGTCGAGGTCGGTGAGGCGCCGCTTGTAGTGGTGCCAGCGGGCGCGTGCTTGGTGGCGTCGTCGCCAGGTGGACCACTGCAGGTGGAAGGCCATGCGGTTGGCGGCGAGGGCAGCGGGCAGGTCCCGCAGCAGGTTGGTGAACAGCTGGAACAGGCGGCGGGCCTCGGTGACGGTCAGGGCGATCTGTCCGAAGTCCGCGGGTGCTTTGTCGGTGGGACTGGCGGGCAGGACCGGAGCGGGATGGTCTCGCCGGTCCAGGCTGGCGATCACGGAGAGCAGGGCGAGGGCGGCCATCGCAAGGACGATGTGCCGTCGCCAGGAGCGGTAGCGGCGGGCCTGGGTGTGATCCAGTCCGACGGCGTCCTTTCCGTTGGCGAAGTCCTCCTCAACTGTCCATCTGATCCCGGCGATCGCCACGAGGTCGGCCAGCGCCATCGAGCGGCCTTCGGGTGCGTAGGCGTAGAAGTAGGCCAGGTCGGTGGGGTCGGCGATGCTGCGGCGGACCAGCAGGTGGTGGCGTGGGTCGGCGGTGGCGACCAGGGCCCAGTCGTAGACGCGCGGTCCCTTGGCGCCCTGCCCGCACGAGAGCCGGTTCCAGGCCCGCTTGGGGGACCTTCTTCGCCGCCAGGTCATCGGCGCGGATCGGTCCGACACCGGTGGGCACAGCGAAGTTGACGCCGACGGCGAAGACGTAGCCGATGCCGTGCTCCTCGAAGAAGCCGCGCAGTTTCGCGCTGCGGCCATAGACCTCATCGCCCGCCGCCCAGTCCACCGTGACGCCGGCCGCGACGGCCCGTCGGGCCTGGTCCAGGGCGATGGCGGTCTTGGTGCGGAAGGTGAAGTCCCGGCCCAGTCCGGCCTGTTCGCACCGGCCAGGGTCCTGGGCCCAGTGTTGCTGGACGTAGAGGTCGCCGTCGATCAGGCAGTGGCCGAGTGGGCCGGCGTAGGTGCAGTACACCGCGACCACGGCGTTGCTGACCTGTCCGGTGGTGCCGGTGTACTGCCGGCCGACCCCGGCGCCGGCCTCGCCCTTCTTCTCCTGTCCGGTCTCGTCGAAGACCAGCACTGCCCCGGGCGCGGCCAGATGACGCACGGCGAAGCGGCGCACCGCGTCGCGGGCGGCTTCCTCGTCCCAGACCGCCTGGTAGAGCAGGCGCTGCATACCGAACGCCCGTACCTGTCCGGCGTGCTCGGCCACGGTCCAGCAGTTCTTGCGCGGCAGGTCGGCCAGCAGGCCGCGCATGTACGCACAGGCGTGTGCCCGAGGCTCGCGGCGGGCGAACAGCGGGGCCAGCTCAGCGGAGAGCTCGTCGAACTTCTCCTGGAACAGCGAGGGATCTATGCTGACGGCAGAGGCCGCCTGATCTTCATGTTGCGTCACAACACCATGATCAACAGGTGGCCTCGCCCATGCCCCGGCGCCCCCGCACCACCCGTCGCACCGTCAGATCACGAAGTGCGACTGGAGTACTGGGGTCGGTGAAGACCAGGGACAGCGCGTGCGGGGGCTGCCGCCGCGTGCTTGCTGCGCACCAGGAGGTCCACCCGGCCAGCAGCGTCGACCCGTACATCGCGGAAATGGTGGAGCGGCAGACCAGGGAGATGTGTGATCTGAGTCGATGCGTGGTTCCGGAGCCAGAGGTGTCCTCGGATGACCAGCCGACCCCGCTCGAGGCGGTCCGCGTCGAGCGCCGCCGCGAATCCGAAGCCACTCGAGCCCTGGCACTGCAGCGTGCCCGTGCCGAGCGAGCGGCCAGGCAGGACATGCCTGCGGCGGGACAACTCGAGGGCGCAGCGGGCGCGGTGGAGCTGGAGCGCACGGCGTGACCAGAAGCCCCGGGCTGTTGCTGCTGGGGCGGGTGACCGGGGCCTGAGGGCCGCCGCCGAGTGTCAGGATCGAGGCCGGGGGGCCGCGAAGGTGAAGGAGACTGACGACGATGCCGAAGAAGCGCTAGAAGGACCGCGAGGCGCCCCGGAAGCAAACCTCAGTTCGGGCCGCTCCAGCCCAGCCCGCAGGCTTCGGGCTGGTGGTGGCGCGCAGATCTACGCTGGTCAGCAACTGCTCAGCGAGGGCGAGTTCGTGGTCGGCGACGGCCGGGTCGGTGAAGGCCAGGGCGAAGGCGCGGTGGGCCTGGCTGTTGCCGCGCTCATCGGTGACGCCGTGGTGTTCGGCTTCGTCGCGTGCTGCGGCGTACGCGGCGGCGCGGTCCATGGCGCCGTGGGGCCACCAGATGTCGCCTTCGACGCGGTAATGGCGGCCTTCCCAGCCCAGGGCGTGGGCGGTGGGGAAGTCGCCGGCCATGAAGTGGTCCCAGTCGATGCATCGACGTCGATCGACGCGGCCCGCGCCCAGCACCGCCGCCAGGCCGCGGTTACCGAGGCCGCCGCGCTGCGGAGGGCCCGGGCCGACCGCGCCACGCGATCGCCGACGTCGCTTTGAGGACCTCAGCGGTCCGCCGTACGGCGTGAACGCGCAGGGCTGGAGAATGATCCCTCTGCAGTCCTCAACGTTGTTACGGCGAAAGTCAGTTGCCGTGGACACGCTTAGCAGCCGGAGGGAATGTACAAGGGGTTCGTCAGGCCCTGCCCCAATGAGCAACGAGGCCGGGACCTGGGTGGTCCCGGCCTGCGCCGGATGGAAGGACGAGCCACCGCCCGTTCCACGGGGTCCCTGTTCGCTGGTTGGAGCCAGAGTTAGCCTCGATTCGTCAGCAGGATTCGGTGCCTGACCTGCTCGGCAGTTCGCCCGTAATGTCCTCGGGCCGTTCGAGGTGGGCCGTCGCGTGACGCCGCGGGTGCGCCGGGTTCCACGGGCCCGGAGTGCTGCCGGTCTTCCTCTTCCTGGTCCTTGTCGGGGCAGTGCCTGGCCGTCAGGTGGCGGCCGGGAGGGCGGTGAGCCGCTGCCAGCAGGTGGTGAACGCTTGTGCCCAGGGCCAGGTCGCGTCGATGCGCAGCCATCGGTGTCGGGCATGGTCGGCAAGGCGGGCGGGCAGGTGGTAGAGGCGGAAGCGCATGGTGTCCGGCTCGGCGTCGGCAAGGCCCTCGATGTCGTGCAGGGCCAGCAGCCGCACCCAGGCGTCGAGATCACCCGCGAGGTTCGCGGCGAGCATCCAGCCGCGGTTCACCTCCCATGAGGCGGAGGGCAGATTGTCCAGCCCCATGGCCTTGTTGGTGCGTACCAGGTCTTCCACCCCGGCGTGGGAGCGGTGCAGGACGTCCAGGAACTGGCTGTGGCCGGAGCCGGCGATGCCCCACATGTGACGGATATTGGTGGCGGTGATGCAGTAGCGCCAGCCGGTCTTCTCCTCGAAGGCGGTCAGTTTCTTCAGGTGCCGCCGGGTGGGCTTGACGCGGCGCACGATCAGCCGCATGCCCTCCGGCCAGCCCTCGCGGGTGTTCAGCCCGGTCAGCTCGGCGACGAAATATCCCTCCTGGAGGCTGCCGTCCTGGTGCACGGAGGTCTCCCAGGCCATCTCGGGCAGCTGCGCCATGGCCCGCTCGTCGTCTTCGGTGATCTTCCAGCCGACCGTGTAACGGACCGTGCGCCGCGTGGTGTTCAACGCTTCGAGGTGTTCCGGCAGCCCGTGAGTGGCCCCGGCCCCGTCCACCCGGACGAGGATCTTCGCAGCCGAGGATCCAGGGATCTGGGCGAGGGCGTCGGTGAGCACCGTGACGTGGTCGGCCACCGTGTTCGCTCCGGCATTCCCCGGCCGTAGGCACATGGCCAGGGACTCGGTGGTGTTCGCGCACCACGCCGCCAGCGGATGAAACCCGAACGTCTTCTTGAAGGTGACCGCAGCCCCCACCTTCCGGGACGCGGACGTGATGACGGTGGCATCGATGTCGACGACGATCCACCCGGTCAGCCGCTTGCCCGCCACGACCAGCCAGGGAAAGCCGCCCGGCGCAGATGCAGCAGACTCCACACCTGCCGGCGCACCCGCGCCCTCACCCTGGCGATCTTCGCCAAGGTGGCCTCGTCGAGCACGGCCAGCGCGGCGGGCGGTGGAGTCCGAGGCCCCGAACCCGCACAACGGCCGGTGATGGGGCTCGCAGAGAATCAACTCGCGGGCTTGATCTCACGGCTGGAGATCGTCCGGGGGTTCTCGATGTAGTAGCGCAGTTCGGCGAGTGTTGCTGGCTGGTTCTTGGCTGGTTCTGGGGCGCGGCCGAGGAGTTTGAGGAGCTGGCGGACCTCTTTGATGCGTATGTCAATGATGTCGACGCTGACCGTGAACAACCCGGCAATGTCCCTCCTGGGCAGCGCGAAGCGGTCGCGGAGGATTACGGCGAGGAGCCGGTCGACCAGGGTGAGCTTGGGGTGCCGGCCGGTGTTGGTGGCCTTGGGATGCTTACGGTCCCGCCCGCGGCGTTGCAGCGTCAGGGCTTCACGTTGATCGTCATGAAGGGCGCCGAGCGCGCGAACCAGCGCTTCCCACTCGGTGTGGTCCAGGCCGGTGACGAACGGGTGGCACAGCCAGGCGGCGCACTCACTCGGCTGGCCGAAAGGTTTCGGCGGCCGCGTGGAGACCTGGGTGAATGCCTGCGGAAGCAGGGTGTAGTTCCAGTTGCCGTGCCAATCATGGGGCTCAAGCGGAAGCGCCTGGAGCTGGGCGTCGCTGATCCGCGTCCCCGTGGGGTAGTCCCGGGTGTCCAGTTCGGCCCTTACCGTCAGCCCGGTGCGGGTGGTGGTCGCGGCGATCGTGTTGATGACGACCTCGTGGCTCGTCAGCGGCCTTCCTCGCCAGTTCATGGTGATGTGGGAGAAGAGCCGGTGCTCGATCCGGTTCCACTTCGATGTTCCGGGAGGAAGGTGGCACACCGTGATCTCCAGCCCGGTCTCGGCTGCGAGGGCGGCGAGTTCGGCTTTCCAGGCGCGGGTGCGGTATCCGTTGGAACCGCCCGCATCAGCAGTGATCAGCAGGCGGCGCGCGCTCGGGTAGATCTGCCGGCCGACCGCCTGCCACCAGCGGCGGATGGAGGATACGGCGAACCCGGCGGTGTTGTGGTCGCACCCGACGCTGACCCAGCCGGTATTCGCGGCCAGGTCGTACACCCCGTAGGGGATCACCTCGCTCGGCTCGCCCATGCGGGGGAAGTCGTGGGAACGGACCTGGACCGGCTCGCCCTTGCGCTGCCACTCGCGGCCTGCCTTGTGGTGGTCGCCGACCTGCTCCTTCTTCTTGGCATCTACGCTGACCACGGGATCTCCGCCCGCCTGGTACTCCTTGACCTGTTCATTGATATACCGGAACTGCCCGTCGCGGTCCGGATGGCTGGCTCCCTCCAGTACACGGGAGTTGCCCTGAAGGCTGAAGCCCTCCTCACGCAACAGGTCGGCGACGGTGTCCGCGCCGACCCGGTGGCCCTTCCGGGTCAGGTCGTCGGCCAGGCGCCTGGTGGACTTCGTGGTCCACCGCAGCGGCGACATTGGGTCCCCGCGCATGTCCGGCTCGACCAGCGCCAGCAGCGCGGGCCGCAGTCCGGGGTCGAGATCGGCGGCACGCTTACGCCCTCCGCCCGGCCGACGCACCCGGCCCAATGGTGCTTCTCCGGATTCCAGTTCGCCTACGCCGCGTGACACTGTGCCCTCGCGGACTCCGGCAGCGGCCGCGACAACACGAATCCCGCCGTGGCCAAGCGAGCGGGCCTCGGCCCCCATCGTCAGCCGCCGCTGCCGCTCGTCCAGGTGCGGGAACAGTGCCTGGAACATCGCTGACAACTTCTCAACCGTGCCTTCGGGTATGCACATATCACATCAACGAGCCGGAATCGCGGAAGCATCGGGTTGTTTCTCTGCGAGTCCATGCAACTGGAGTTGCTCCGCCTCCGACAGGTTCGACGCACCCAGCACGATCGTGATCGCCAGTTGGACCAGCACCCCGGCGCGGTCCCGCCAGCCGGCCGCCGTGCTGGAAGGCAGCACCTTCACCAGCGCCCCGGTGAGCCCTGTGCGGTCCGCGCACCGGCGCAGCAGCACCGCCCCGGCATGCCCGACCAGCCTCTTCCCGTCAGCCACCACGGACAGCCGACGGTCCCACCCTGTACTCTTGCGCACCAGATTGGTGTCCTGATTCTTGCAGCGGATACGACGTAGACACTCGCATCCTCACAGGTCAGCGGCACCTTTCTGCTACCGGGGCGTCAGATCACCCAATTCCGCTGAATAGCCAGGGCTAACGCTCCGGAGACGCGCTCGCCACGCGTGCGCCGCCGCCACCCGGCTTACGCTCGCGCACGTGTTCAACGTGACCGGATTGATAAAGCGCCTGGTGGTCGGCCGGGCGATGCGCAGCGAGGAGCTCGGTGAGACGCTGCTGCCCAAGCGCCTGGCGCTGCCGATCTTCGCCTCCGACCCTTTGTCGTCGGTGGCGTACGCGACGCAGGAGATCCTCATCGTCCTCGCGGTAGGCGGGCTCGCGTATCTGCACTTCACGCCATGGATCGCAGGTGCGGTGGTGCTGCTGCTGAGCGTGGTGGTGCTCTCCTACCGGCAGGTGGTGCGCGCCTACCCGAGCGGCGGCGGCTCCTACGAGGTGGTCTCCACCAACATCGGGGCCTCGGCCGGACTGGTCGTGGCCGCGTCGCTGCTCGTCGACTACGTCATGACGGTGGCGGTCTCCGTCGCCTCCGGCGTGGACAACATCATCTCCGCCGTCCCTGAACTCGCCCCGCACCGCGTCCTGATGGCGATCGGCTTCACCGCACTGCTCACCGCGATGAACCTGCGCGGAGTGCGCGAGTCAGGGCGGATCTTCGCCACCCCGACCTACCTCTTCGTCGGCGGCGTCCTCATCATGATCGCGACGGGCCTGATCCGGTACGCGCTCGGTGACGCGCCGGTCGCCGAGTCCGCCAAGTACGGCATCGCCGCCCAGCCCGGCGACTCCCACCTGGCCGGTCTCGCGCTCGTGATGCTGGTCCTGCGTGCCTTCTCCCAGGGCTGTACGGCACTGACCGGCGCGGAGTCGATCTCCAACGGCGTCCCCGCGTTCCGCAAGCCCAAGCCGCAGAACGCCGCCACCACCTGGGAGTCATGGGCGCCATCTCGATCACGATGTTCGTCGGCGTGACCGCCCTGGCCCTGGTCAGCCACGTCCGCGTCACCGAGGACGCCTGTCAGCTGACCGGTCTGAGCGGCAACTGCCACTCCTACACCCAGCGCACCGTCATCGCACAGCTCGCCGCCGCGATCTTCGGCGGCGAGCACTCGATCGGCTTCTACTTCATCCAGGCCGCCACCGCGCTGATCCTCATCCTCGCCGCGAACACCGCCTTCAACGGCTTCCCGCTGCTCGGCTCGATCCTCGCCCAGCACCGCTACCTGCCCCGCCAGCTCCACAACCGCGGCGACCGCCTCGCCTTCTCCAACGGCATCCTGGCACTGTCGATCGTCGCGATGCTCCTGCTGTGGGGCTACCAGGCCAACGTCACCCAGCTCATCCACCTCTACATCCTGGGCATCTTCACCTCCTTCACCCTCTCCCAGTTCGGCATGGTCCGGCACTGGAACCGCGCCCTGAGCACCGAGACCGACCCCGCCACCCGCCGCCAGCACAAGATCGCCCGCGCCATCAACGGCACCGGTTCCGTGGTCACAGGGCTGGTCCTGATCATCGTGCTCATCACCAAGTTCACCCAGGGCGCCTGGCTGGCGGTGCTCTCCGCCACTCTCCTGTGGCTGATGATGCGGGGCATCCGCCGCCACTACGACTCCGTCGCCGACGAACTCGCCGTCACCGACCCGCACGACGAGATGGTGCCACCCAGCCGCGTCCACGCCATCGTCCTCATCTCCACGATCCACAAACCGACCCTGCGCGCCCTGTCCTACGCACGCGCCTCGCGCCCCGACGAACTCGAAGCGCTCACCGTCGCCATGGACCGCCCCGAAGCCCAGGAGCTGCGCCGCCGGTGGGAGGAGGCCGGGATCGACGTGCCGCTGAAGGTCATCGACTCGCCCTACCGCGAGGTGACGAAACCGGTCGTGGAGTACGTGCGCTCCATCCGCCGCGACAGCCCGCGCGACATCGTCTCCGTCTTCATCCCCGAGTACGTCGTCGGCCACTGGTGGGAGAACCTCCTGCACAACCAGTCCGCGCTGTGGCTCAAGAGCCGCCTGCTGTTCACCCCCGGCGTGATGCTCACCAGTGTCCCCTGGCAACTGACCTTCTCCACCCACGCCGACCACCCGGCCGGCCGCGCTCCCGGCTCCGTACGCCGAGGCGAACCGCCCGCGCCGTCGACCTACCGCGACAACCGGTCCACGGGGAGTACGGGACAGCGGTAGCAGAGCGGAATCCTCCTCACCGCCTATCGGGCCTCCGACCTGGACCGTGGAAATCCGGGGGCTTGTCGTGGGAAATGACCTATGCGCGGGGGTATATATAGCCTGGCCAGCCCACTTCCGTGGGTGCCCTTGAGGTCTCCCGCATGTCTGCGCCGATCAGGCCTCGCGCGTCGTTCAGATCCTGCTTGTGCGTCTGGGTTGTCACGATCCGTGTCTCCTGGAGTCGGTGGTGCGTGGTGTGATCCTGGCGTCATAAGGGCCGTTGTGTTCCCCGTGCACCGTCCGGTCGGGAATGGAGGAGCTGGCCCCTGCCGCCGGGGAGGGGAGTCGTCACCCGGCGGCAGGGAGTTCATCGGATCCCACGCTGCCTTTCGGCGTCGGTGACCTGTCCGCGGAACCAGGCGAGCTCGGTCCGAGCGGCGTGTGCGTAGTGCTGCACGATGTTCTTGCCGAGCAGGAACTGGGCGACGGTGCTGTGCTCGAAATGGGTGAGCGCCTCGGCGAGGTCGGGGTAGAGAAGGATGGCGTCCCGGTCGTGGTAGGCGTCGCCGTCGCACGCGGGTCGCAGTGTCAGCGCCTCGTCGAGGCCGTGGACGATCGCCGCGGTGTAGGCGGTGAGGGCGAGGTAGGTGTTGGCGTCGGCGCCGGCGAGTCGGACCTCAAGGCGGGCGCTGGTGTCGTGGCCGGTGACGCGGACGGCGCAGCCGCGGTGGTCGAAGCCCCAGTTGTAGCGGGTGGGGGCGAATGAGTGCGGCCGGTAGCGCTTGTAGGAGTTGACGGTGGGCGCGTACAGCGGGGCCATGTGCGGCAGCGCGGAGATCAGGCCGGCGGTGGCTCTTTGCATCGGGGGCGGCAGCTTCTGGCCGCGGTGGTGGACGAACGCGGGGTCGCCGTGCTCGTTCCACAGCGACAGGTGCAGGTGCAGGCCGCTGGCGGCTCCGGTCTGTGGGGCGGCCATGAATACGGGCGTCATGCCGTGGCGCCGGGCGATGTGGTGGGTGATGTGTTGGAAGACGGTGTAGTCGTCGCAGGCGGTGAGGGCGTCGCCGTAGGCGAGTGTGACCTCGCACTGGCCTGGGGCTCCCTCGGTCTTGAAGGCTTCGTGGACGATCCCGGCATCGCTCAGTGCCTCGCCCAGGTGGTGGAAGAAATCGCTGATGGCGGGCGGGTGTTGCAGGGCGTAGTCGAGGTTCGCGTTCCAGGCCGGTGCGCGGCCGGCCGGTCCGTCCGTGTAGAGGACGAACTCGGCTTCCACGCCTGCCTTCATCTGGTAGCCCAGTCCGCGCAGGCGCAGTAGTTGGGTGGCCAGCATGTGGCGGGGGGCTACGGCGACGGGGGTGGCGTCATCGTGGACGGGTGTGCCGAGGATGAGGGCGGTGCCGGGGCGGTGCGGCAGCACGCGTACGTGGTCCAGGTCAGGGGTGATGAGGAAGTCGCCGAAGCCCTCGTCCCAGCCGGTGAAGTCGAAGCCGTCGAGCGGTGTCATGTCGATGTCGGTGGCCAGGATGTAGGAGCACATCTCCGCCCCGGCGCTCAGTCGCTCGAGGAAGACCCGTGCGTTGAAGGTTTTTCCGAGCAGGCGCCCTTGGAGGTCGGGCACGGCCAGCATGATGTCGGTGATCGAGCGGTCTTTCAGCAGGCGCTGGAGGGTTTCTCGGGTGACTGGTCCTGCGGGCCAGGGGGCTGCGGCGCGGTTGGTTGCTGCGTTCATCGTCAGAAACCTTCGCTGAGCATGGCTTCGCCCGGCTGGGCGTGGTGGGTGGCGGTGAGCTGGTAGGCGCGTTTGCCTCGGGTCAGCCAGGTACCCCCGGCCAGCAGCAGCGCCGCCAGCAAGGTCACTCCGGCGTAGTTGAAGGAGTCGGGGGTGATGGGGGTGGACTGGGGCAGGCAGAAGACCGTGGTGATGACGGCGACGTAGGCGACCGCGATCACGCCGATGGGCTTGCGCCAGACGCCGAGGCTCCACGGGCCTGGCTGGTAGGCGTTGCCTTTGCGCAGGGCGAGGAAGACGGGGATGCCGTAGGCCGGGGTCATGCCGACGGCGTTGATTGCGGTGATGGCACCGTAGGCGGCAGGGGACCACAGGGCCGGCAGGGCGAGCACGAACGGCACGATCACGGCGAACCACACCGCGCGGGTGGGTGTCTTGGTCCGCGGGTTGACGATGCGCCAGCTCGGCCACATGGGTAGGGCCCGGCTGCGGGAGAACGCGTAGACCATGCGGCTGGCCGCGGCGACTTCGGCGTTGCCGCAGAACAGCATGGCCACGATGACGAGCAGGAGCAGTGCTTTGGCTCCGCTCGTGCCGAGGACGTCGAGGAAGATCTGCGCGGGCGGCACGCCGGTCGCCGAGTTCTGGGTGGCGGTGTAGTCCTGCATGGCGAACAGCAGCCCGGCCAGCAGCACGAAGCCGGCCGCCCAGGAGACCCAGATGGAGCGCACGATGCCGCGGGGCGCGGACCTCTGGGCGTCGGTGGTTTCCTCGGCCACGTGGGCGGAGGCGTCGTAGCCGCAGAAGGTGTACCCGGCCAGCAGGCTGCCGATGAGCGCTACGTACAGGGGGGTGGAGAAGCCGGTGTCGTTGTGGAAGTGCGTGAACACGAAGCGGACGGACTGGTGTTGGGCGGGGGCGATGGTGAGCGCGCCGACGATGACCGTGACGCCGAGCAGCTGCCACCACACCGAGATCGAGTTCAGCACGTTGACCAGGCGTACACCGGCCGAGTTGAGCAGGCCGTGCAGGAGCAGGATGCACCCGAACAGGGTCATTGTCGTGCCGCCTGTGGGGGCGATGTCCCACTGCAGCTGGATGAAGGCGCCGGTGAAGGCGGCTGCGCCGTAGTCGATACCGGCGATCGCGCCGAGCAGCCCGAGCAGGTTCAGCCAGCCGGTCACCCACCCCCAGCGGGCTCCGCCGAGCTTCTCCGCCATGAAATACGGGCCGCCACTGGTGGGGTAGGCGGAGACGACGTCGGCCAGGGACAGGCCGACCAGGAGCGTCATGAAGCCGATCACGACCCAGCTGCCGAGCATGACGACCGGCCCGCCGTGGCCCAGGCCGAACCCGAACAGGGACATGCCGCCGGCCAGGATGCAGATCACCGAGAAGCTGATCGCGAAGTTCCCGAACGCGCCCATCTTCCGGGACAGCTCGGGTTTGATCCCGAGTTCGGCCAAGACGTCGTCGTCGCTGCCCTGTGCACGCGTGCCGGCTTTGCTGTGTAACACCAGAGATCCACTTTCAGGTGGGAGGGAAGGTGCGGGGACAAAACGGGGAGCGTTGATCACGCTGCGCGGGCGGAGGCGCACGGCCCTTCACCACGACGATCTCTCCCGTAAGGCGGCGCTGCGGATACGCCGGAACTCCGTGGTCCAGTCGTAGCTGCGCCCCAGGCTGACGTTGATCGTCCGCCATGGCTCGGGAGTGACGTAGGAGCCCATCGCGTGGAAGACCGCTCCCGCCTCCTCACCGCAGGCCACGAGGGCATGGGCCAGGTAGTTGAGATCCAGCAGGGACAGCCACCCGTGATGGACGCGCGGGACAGACGCGAACCAGACGTCCCGCGCCCGGCACGCGTAGTGGGCCACCTGGGCCGTCTGCCAGAACTGCAGGGCACTCCCCTGACCGTTGCCGTGCCGCTCCTTGTAGACGTCCATGAGCGCGTACAGCGGGAGCATCAACAGCTCGAGATTGGCCGGGTGGCCGGCAGCGATCCACCCCGCGTAGTTCATCGCGGCGGTGGACCCGCCGCAATGAAGCTGGAACTCACGCATGCGGTGATGCCCTTCCCGGCTGCCGGGATCGCGCTTGTTGATCTCCCCCAGAAGCGGCCACGGTCCTCGGTAAGGCATCGTCTGGTCACCGAGCTGATCCCACGGAATCGGGCGAGACCGCCAGTAGGGGTCGAAGCGAAAGGCATCGAAAGGAAGTTGAGTCAGGTGCAGGAGGCAGATCCACGGCACCGGACACTCCGGCAGCAGCCTTGCCGCCTTCATACAGGCCTGCCGCGCCAGGCCTGCGGCACGTACCACCAGATCCCTGCTCTTGCCACTGCGATGGGCGGACAGCGCGGCCCACGTGAGCGCCCGCGCCCACATCATCGACGCGTCCGCGCTGTTGGGCTCCTCGTCCAACCACGTCTTGAAGACGCCGCCTTCTCCCGCCCCCGCGGCAAGAAGCTGGCTGCGCCTCGTACGCAACGCCCAGTTCGGACCAGTCCGTGCGAACAGATCACGAGCCGCGAGATGCCGGCCCAGCTTCAGATCCTCCAACGCGGCACGTAAATCAGAGTCAGCGCCAACCGGACTGACGGTCAAAGCGGTGCCGACGGCGCCTGTCGTGTGTGCCTCACGACGGGTAGCGGTCGTCGGGGTGGCTAACGGCTTGGGCATGGGGGTGTCCAGGAGGTTCGCGGTGCGACGGATCGGCTGGGTGCTGGTACTGGAGTCCAGCTGCGACAGCGCAGGTGGACTCGGCCGGGGTGGGTGAGCGCACGGGGAGGGCAAGGCATGCCCAGACGCGGGTACCGCTGGGGCTGGAGGTGGCGCGCCAGGAAGTGGCCAGGGCTTCAACCAGGCAGAGCCCACGCCCGTCCTCAGCGTCCTGGTTCGTATTTCGAGGGCTGATGAGGGTGTGGGGCTGTCCTTGGTCGGTGACGCTTACCCAGACGTGGTGGGGGGATAGCAGGAGCGCGACGGTGATCTCTTCGCCATGAGCATGCACGACGGCGTTGGTGGTGAGTTCGCTGGCAATGACCGTGAGACTGTCAGTGACCTGGCGGGGAACGTGCCAGGTGCGGCAGGTTCCGGTGACGTGCGCGCGGGCCGCCCGAGGCGTGTGCGGAGAGTCTCCCGGCAGAGTCCAGAACGCGGACAGACGCTGCTCGTAGCGCGGCAGAGCGCCAACCGGGAATGGCCTGCTGACGGGCGTGGGACGTAAGGAAGGTAGGGGTCCCCACGTGACGCCCGGAAACGCGGTGGTGGGGTGGGGGATCACGATCTGTCCTCCGGGTCACTTGTGGGCAGCTCGGTCTGGTTGGCCCCGGTCTGACGGACGGAGAGGGCGCTGTGGCAGATGCTCTGGCCGAGCCAGTGGGCGGTTCTCTCATGGCAGGCACGGAGCACTCCCCCGTGTGCGGTAAGGCGGAGCAACTGCCTCGGTTGCTGACTCGAGATCGACCGTAGGGCGTTCAGGATTCAATCCCCAAGAAGATTGCGCGAGTTTGCAGCAGATGGTTTGACGACGCCGAATGCTTCGCACACCATCAAAGTGTCGCGCAAACCATCGCAAGACAGCGGACAGGAGAGCAGCCGTGAAGCTACGGTTCCTTGGTAAGAACTCCACCCCCGGCGACAGCCCCACCCTGTACGCCAGTGACCAAGACACCTACGTCATCCAAGGCTGGAAGGTGTACGCGAACGACTTACTCATGCAACTCGACCCGCCCAAAGGCCAGACAGTGATCGAGGTACCGCCGGAGCTGTTCGAGCACCTGACGAAGGACGGGCACACTACCGGCGAGATCAAAAGCTTCACCTCCCCGATCATGCTCGTCACGGAGCAGGACACGTGCATCCTGCAAGGCCCCGAGATGACTGACCCCGAGGCGCTGAACCAGATGCGGATCCCTGACTATGAGACCTGCATCGAGGTTCCCAAGTCCTCGATCACGGCCCTTCTGGAGGAGAACGGTGGACCTGATCACCCCAGCCCAGCGTGACGAGCTGTTCAACAGCTTCAAACACGACGCCTTCCACCTGGAGCTGAGGGATGACTACGGATCTCCCGTCGAGGACACGCCCTACGCGAGGTGGCAGCGAGGTGAACCCGACGACTATGCCTGGCTCAACCCCTGGATGACGCATATGAAGCGCGTCACGGGCGAAGGAAGAATCGTCAGGCGGGTCCGGGTCATCACGGAGCCGCACTCCCAGTACGTCGGTTGGGAGCATTCGTTGACTCATCTCAACCTGGAGGCCGGTGAGGACATCCGGTGGCTTCCGCGGCACCGGCTGCCGCAGGGCATCACCTTCCCGGTCGATGGCAACGACTGGTGGCTGTACGACGACCGTCTCCTCGCCGTCGGCCACTTCGACCCAGAGGGCCGGGTGCTGGGGTCGGAAATCTTCGCGGACCAGGAAACCGTGGCCAAGTGCGTCCGCATACGCGACCTGCTTTGGGCCGCCGCCATCCCCCACACCGAGTACAAGCCCTGATCCATCAGTGAATAGCCAAGCTCAAGAAGCACGTGAGGCGCTCGGTGCCCGGCTGCGTGGATTCCGGAAGGACGCGGGATTCGCGAGCGGCCGGGCATTCGCCGTGGCCACAGGGTGGGCCGAGTCCAAGGTCTCCCGGCTGGAGAACGGCAAGCAGAACCCCAGCGAAGACGACATCCGCGTCTGGTGCACCACGACCAACCGGCGAGAACACCTTGATGACTTGATAGCCACGGTGCGGCACATCGACGAGCTGTGGCTAGAGTGGCGCCGACAGCTCCAGACCGGAGCCGAGCGCAGGCAGCGTAAAGCCATACCGGTCTACGCCAAGACCAAAGTCTTCCGTATCTGGCATCCCACGCTCGTATGGGGAACGCTCCAGACGGCGGAGTACGCGGCCGAGACGTTCCGGCAGGTCGTCGACTACTACGAGATCCCCGACGACGCGGAAGCCGCCACTGCGAAGCGGCTCGAACGACAGCAGTACCTATACCAGGGCAACCGGATCTTCAACGTGGTGCTCGGCGAACAGGCGCTCTACACCAACTTTGGAGGCGTGGAAGTGATGAGGGGCCAACTCGACCGCCTGCTGGCGGTGATGCGGCTTCCCCGATTGAGCCTGGGCATCATTCCCCGGTCCGCACCCGTGGGCATCTGGCCCGGCAACTCATTCTCGATGTTCGACGAGAAGCTAGTCCTCGTCGAGACCTACTCGGCGGAGTTCTCCGTCACCCAGCCCCGTGAAATCGAGCTGTACGCCAAGGCGTTCGCCCACTTGAAGCAGTCAGCTGTGTATGGAACCGCGGTCCGCGACCTCATCCTCACAGCCATCCACCACTTCGATCAGATGCCCAGCAACTAGGAGAACAACATGCAGCCTGTGGACCCGAACTGGCGAACCAGCTCCTACACCGGGACAGAGAACTGCGTTGAAGTGGCTGACAACAACCTGCAGCGCGTGATGGTCCGGGACACGAAGTCACGCGGTCAAATCCTGGCCGTTCGACGTGACACCTGGATGGCATTCGTCGAATACGCCAAGAGAGCGTAGCGAGCGTTATCGATTCGCCTCCTAGCCTACGTGCCAGCGGCCGCAGACTTCCTCGAGCGGACCAGGCAGACGGGAGTGTGAGCGTGCGGGAGCTACGTCTGGAACACAGGACCTCTGCGGAATTCACCGAGATCTGGCCGCAGATGCTCGAGGTGTAATCCGAGATCTACGCCGACCGGCTCGGCGAGAATTCCGCAGTATGGCCCGCTTCGAGGAGCGGCTTGGCTGGAACACGGAAGTACCAGGATTCGCTTGGGTCGTCGGCTACTTGGACGACCTGCCAGTCGGCTACGCGTACGGAGGTGCGCTACAGGAGACGGCACGCTGGTGGAACGGACTGCGAACAACGGTTCCCGACGGCGCCCCGAGAGAGACAGGAGCCCGTAAGTTCGCCCTATCGGAGCTGATGGTGGCGAACAACGCGCGAGGAACCGGCGTGGCACCCCAGGTCCACGACGAGCTGCTGCGTGACCGACCGAGGAGCGGGTGACCCTGCTCACCGAACGAGGCCACCCGAGAGTACGGGCCCTGTACGAGGCCTGGGGCTACGAGTGCTTCGGTGCGGTGTTGCCGTTCCGTGACGCGCCCCTGTACGACGCGGCGTCTGCGCACTGACCGGCCGACGCGCAGCCCCCCCGAATCACCTTGCGCGCGTTCCATGGCGCGCCGCCCACGGATCCGGCCCGAAGTTCCCTCTATTCCCCGCCACCGTTCTGACGGCTGCCGCGCCGACGCGCCCATGGTCGGGCCGACCATGACCCCGACCACGACATTTGTGTCCTGTCCGTGACCGTGGTCGGCCCCTCGTGGTTGGTGGTTGGGTCGGGGGCAGTGGATTTCCTCAAGGTCGGCAAGTACACGTCCAGACCTGGGAGTCCCACCATGTTCCCTGCCCAGCGGGGCTCACAGAGCGAGGCTGGCACCCCGACAGCCGCGAGTGCCCGGCCGGAGAGGATGCGCAGGCACGTCCGCCCTTCCCTGGCTGGACCTGCTCACCGCGATCGCGGTCGGCCCCGCCGCCTTATGCGTCGCGGTGGTCTTACGCCACCGAAGCCAGCCGAAAGAAGAACCGGCGGGTCGAGGCCACATCCTCCCTGGCGATCACATGACGGCCTCCATGGAATCGGGGCGGCCGCCCCGATTCGCAGCCGAAACGAGCGAAGCGAGGCGAACATATGTCGACATCTGGCGCTCAAAGTGGCCGGATACGCCCCGAGTTGTGCGAGTGAAGTCAAATATCACGCTGGGAAGTTGACTGGCATATGCGTAACCTCTCGATCACCCAAACGCATCACCGCAGCTTGAACAGGCAACAACTGTGCATCCGGGTACAGGAGGCCCGGTACGGCCGTGTAGCGCACCGCGTCGAACAGGGATACAACATGACAGCCGCACAACGACACTCTTCGGGACGCAACACCACCGCTGTTCGCACCCGGAACTGGTACGTGGCGTCGTCGGTCCTGGTGGCGATTGCTGCGATCACGCTTGCATCCGGCTGTTCCTCCGGCGATGGAGACAAGGTCGACCCATCGCCTACGCCCAGCACGGCCAAGCCAACCAAGACAGTGTCCCCCGACGAAGCACGGGCCCGGAAGGCCATCATCGCCGCCTATCAGGGCATGACCGATGAGCGGGTCAAGGCTTACGCGAAGTCGTCCCTCGCTGGGAGCAAGATCACAAGGTATGCGACGGGCAAGGCTTTACGCGATGTGAAAGACGCGGTTTTCGTCAACATGCGAAACGGGATCGTGTTCAAGGGGCACCCCAAAGTGACGACGCGTGAGGACGACGTCGCGCTCGAGACCGCCAACAAGCCCTTTCGCGCTTCCCTGTTGGTGTGTTTCGACACCAACACCTGGGATCCCATCAGCACGAAGACAGGCAAGAGCGTCGCCGTGCCCAACCAGGTCAAGCGATACACCATCACCGCTGACCTGCAGCGGGTGGGCTCACAGTGGCTAGTCACCAAGCAGGACGCGAACCTGGAGAAGACATGCTGAGCCGAAGCGGACCGGCAAGTGCTCTGCTGGCCGCGCTCGCGGCCTTAGCCCTGGCAGATGCTCCCGCGAACGCGGGTGATGGCAAGGTCATCTGTGAGGCAGGCATCTGCTGGACGGTTGCAGACGACACAACAACCACACCCGGCAAAGGCGGCCGCGACGAGCAGACATCGGGTGGCGGCTCCAACAAGGCCAAATGCTATGACAGCAACATGGCACGTGACACGGAAGTCCCCTGCTACGTCAAGGGCTACGGGTCCTGGGTTACTCAGGTTGAATCCGTGATGTCCGGTGTCTCGATCAGGCCCTGAAGGTCCAGGCCGGTGGTCGGCAGGCAGCCTGTGATCAGGTGCGGCCGGTACTGAATTTTCTTGAGTTTCCGCTTGATGACGCGGGTCAGGTGCGCGAGGTCGGCGGCGGCGAAATCGGCCAGGGCC
>NZ_JBIWOE010000077.1:0-21240 GCF_044767585.1 Streptomyces sp. NPDC101225 | reverse complement strand
GGCGGTGACCGCGCGGCCAACAACGCCCTGCACACGATCGTCCTGGTCCGCCTCCGCTACGACCAGCGCACCCAGGAATACATGGCCCGACGCACCGCAGAAGGCATGACCAAGAAGGACGTCGTCCGCTGCCTGAAACGGTTCGTCGCCCGCGAGATCTACCGTCACCTACCCCATGTGACCCACACCACCGAACCGCTCCCACAGACCGCTTGACGATCTATAGGAGCTTCCCCGGTCAGCGGCGCAGCGACTTGCCGAACCCCGAGGCCAGCGGCATCCGAAGGCCCAGCGGAGGCGGCGCCGCGAAGGCGTCCTCGACCGGCCGGGCGTACGCCCGCCCGAACAGACTCCCCATCACGAAGTTCTCCGCCAGCGCCTGCACTTCGCTGCGGTACTGGTGCAAGCCGTGCCCGTCCGAGTGGACTTCGAAGCGGCACACCTCCCGGTTGGCCTTCTTCGCCCGCGCCGCGAGACGGAAGGACAACTCGGGGTCGCAGACGGTGTCGTTGGTGCCGTGCACGATCAGCACTCGCCGCCCCACGAGCTGTTTCATCGGTTCGGGCGAGGCGGCGACGTCCTCCTCCGGCAGCCAAGGCCCGATCGCCAGGACGGAGTTGACGGCTTCGTGACCGCCCGCGCGCAGTGCCGCCCGGGCGCCCATGTCGACGCCGACGAGGCAGATCGGCACGTCGCCGTACCGCCGTACGACCTCGTCGGCGGCCCAGGTGGCGTCGCGCGCCAGATGGGCCTCGCTGCCGTTCCAGCCGCGGTAGCGGTAGTGGACGACATGCGTCGCCAGGTCCTCCTCACGGCCCGCGCGGGCCAGCCGTCTGCCCAACGCGCGTACGGATGCGGTCGCCAGCACGGGGGACGGTCTGCGGGCCGACTCCTCGGCTCCGCCGGGGAGCAGCAGGACCACTCCGCTCACCGCTGTCGGCTCCGGGCCGAGCGCCCGCCCCAGCCGGGCCCGGATCGGCATCGCTTGGTGCGCCATGACAGAACAGTGTCAGAAGGGTGGGTGTACTCGACCCGTACGTGCGGTCACCGTTACATATCGACGGAACTGTACAGCGGGCGATCTACGCGCGTAGGGGATAGAGTGCGGAAATGACGAGCCAGGCCATCTCGAAGACCCCGACGCCGGACCAGATCCGCCGGGCGCCCAAGGTTCTGCTGCACGACCACCTCGACGGCGGCCTCCGCCCGGGGACGATCGTCGAACTCGCCCGCGAGGCGGGCTACTCACGTCTCCCGGAGACCGACCCCGACAAGCTCGGCATCTGGTTCCGCGAGGCCGCCGACTCCGGTTCGCTGGAACGGTATCTGGAGACCTTCTCCCACACCGTCGGGGTGATGCAGACCCGCGACGCCCTCGTCCGGGTCGCCCGCGAGTGCGCCGAGGACCTCGCCGAGGACGGTGTGGTCTACGCCGAGGTGCGCTACGCCCCCGAGCAGCACCTCGACGGCGGACTCAGCCTCGAAGAGGTCGTCGAGGCCGTCAACGAGGGCTTCCGGGAGGGGGAGCGGCTGGCCCGGGCGAACGGACACCGCATCCGCGTCGGTGCCCTGCTCACCGCCATGCGGCACGCCGCCCGCGCCCTGGAGATCGCGGAACTCGCCAACCGCTACCGGGACTCGGGTGTCGTCGGCTTCGACATCGCGGGCGCGGAGGCCGGTTACCCGCCCACCCGGCACCTCGACGCCTTCGAGTACCTCAAGCGCGAGAACAACCACTTCACCATCCACGCCGGCGAGGCCTTCGGGCTGCCGTCCATCTGGCAGGCCCTCCAGTGGTGCGGCGCCGACCGGCTCGGGCACGGCGTGCGCATCATCGACGACATCCAGGTGCAGGCCGACGGCTCGGTGACGCTCGGCCGGCTCGCCTCCTACGTCCGCGACAAGCGCATCCCACTGGAGCTGTGCCCCAGCTCCAACCTCCAGACCGGTGCGGCGACGTCCTACGCCGAGCATCCGATCGGTCTGCTGCGCCGGCTCCACTTCCGGGCCACCGTAAATACCGACAATCGCCTCATGTCGGGCACCAGTATGAGCAGGGAATTCGAGTACCTGGTCGAGGCGTTCGGTTATTCGCTCGACGATCTCCAGTGGTTCTCCGTCAATGCGATGAAATCAGCGTTCATTCCTTTCGATGAACGACTCGCGATGATCAATGACGTGATCAAGCCCGGATATGCGGAGCTGAAATCCGAATGGCTGTTCCAGCAGACCGCCTCTACCAGCGGTTCTGCGGATTCGGAGGAGTGAGCGAAAAAAACGGGGTGTGAGGAATGCGCACAGGTATTCACAACCCGTCCGCATTTCGATGTTTGCGGCGGGCGGGTGCGCGTGTTTACGGTCTGGGGCACCGCTCACATCCCCGTAATCCATTTCGAGGACGCAACTTCATGAAGCAGTCTGCTGCCAAGACCCTGGGTGTCGCCGCTCTCGGAGCCGCCTTCGCCGCCACGGGCGCGGGCGCCGCGAACGCGGCTCCGGCGGTTCCGGACGCCACCGGAACGCTGGATTCCGTCACCAGCCAGCTCCCGGCGCAGAACGTCTCCCAGGCGCTCCCAGGCGCTCAGGCGGCCGTGGCCCAGGGCAAGCCCACCATCGAGCGTGGGCTGGCCTCCGTGCAGCCGGCCGCCCGGCGGGCCATCGCCGACGGCCCCTCCACGCCGGTCGCCGGACTGCTCGGCGGCCTGCCCGTGCAGGGCGGCGTGCCGGTGAAGGGCCTGCCGCTCGGCGGCTGATCCGCCCGCGTGAACGCGCCGACGGGGCGCACCCTTGGACACGGGGTGCGCCCCGTCGGCGTACGAGCAGATGTCACCAGGCCGTGCGGCCGGACGCCTTCTCCTCCGAGGGCAGCAGGATCCACAGCGCTATGTAGAGCAGGAACTGCGGGCCCGGCAGCAGGCAGGAGAGCAGGAAGATCACCCGCATCGTGGTCGCGGAGGTGCCGAAGCGCCGCGCCAGACCGGCGCACACGCCACCGATCATGCGGCCGTGGGTGGGGCGGACGAGGGCGGACATGTGCGGCTCCTTCGTGAGCGTCGGTAGGGGAGAGCCCGGGTGGCTTCCTCATCTGCCGTCAACGCTACGCGGACAAAGGGGGGCACAGCGTCGCTCTACGGTGCGATCCCCACCCTGGGAAACGTCGGGGTCCGACCCTGAGCCGCTTCCTCCTGGCGGACGGCCGCACGGTCGCTGCGCTCCGCCCGGCGGCGGAGCCGGGAACGGGCCGCGGGGACCGCGGCGAGGTGCGCGACGGCCACGCCCACCGTGTTCAGCAGCAGCGAGTCGACGTCCGGCACCCGCCCCGGCACGCCCGTCTGCAGCAGCAGGATGCCCAGCGAGACCAGGGCGCCCGCGGCGACCGTACGGACGAAGGAGGCGAACGGGGAGACGCGGAGCCTGCCGTGCGCCGCCGGCAGCAGCACCCCGAGCGGCGCGAGGAGGGCGAGTCCCGCGGCGATCCGGCGGACCGCCACCGGTCCGCCGAGCGCGAGATCGGCCCGGATGCCGGCGAACGGGCGCAGATTGGGCGGCATCACCCAGGGCACGTCCAGCGGCCGCAGCGTGAACCAGGCGACGAACGCGAGGTGTGCGACGAGGAGGACAACCCCTGTCACACGGATGCGGATCGCGGCGCTGCCGCCGATGGAGCCTTGACGCTGCACGCCCCCCTAGACGCGGCCCCCGGCAGGATCGGTTCCGGGTCGCCCCCGGGTACCTGTGTGAGGCCTGCGCCACACGGGCTCCCGCGGCCCGCCCGCGCCGGGTCAGCCGCCCGTGACCGCGCTCGACGGCGGCTGCGTGGTGCCCGGGCGGGAGCGGACCTCGTCGGTGCACTCGTAGCGGCGCAGCGGCTCGCGGCCGGGGCCGCCGAGGATGACCGAGCCGTCCCCCTCCGCCGCCGCCGAGTCGGAGAAGGTGCACACGACCTGGGCGAGGGCGAACGAGGTGAGGTCGCCGGGCGAGCTGCTGAGGCGGAGCGTGTCCTCGGGGTCGCCGGCGTGCGGGCCGCCGACGGTCGTGCCGCCGCGCACGACCGTGGTGTACCCGGCCTCCTTCTCGGCGGCCGACGGCGTCGCCGCGAGCTGGTCCAGCAGCCCCTGGGCCACCAGCACCCGCCGCTGCGAGTCCGCGGTGCCGTCCGGCACCCGTACCGTCCGGTCCACGGCGACCAGCGAGGAGCCGCACACCAGGAACACCTGCACCGGCAGCCCGCGCGAGGTCTGCACCGCGACGTCCGGCTCGGGGAGCGAGCACCGCACCTTCGAGGGCGCCGCCCCGAAGTCCGTGGGCACCTCGGTGGAGCGGATGCCGCACCCGGCAAGCAGCGCGGCCAGGACCGGGACCGCCAGCAGGCGTCGTACGGTCATGTGGCGTCCCCGTTCTTCCCCTGGTCCTTCTCGGCCTCCTGCGCGAGCCGTGACGCGTCGCGCGGCAGCCGCAGCGTGAACACCGCGCCGCCCTCGGCGGAGTTGGCGGCGGTGATCTCGCCGCCGTGGATGTGCGCGTTCTCCATCGCGATGGACAGGCCCAGGCCGCTGCCCTCGGAGCGCGGCCGGGAGGCGCTCGCCTTGTAGAAGCGGTCGAAGACGTGCGGCAGGACGTCCTCGGGGATGCCGGGGCCGTGGTCCCGCACCGCGATGACGATCTCGTCGTCCGTCTCCCGCACCGAGACCCGCACCGGGGAGCCGCCGTGCTTGAGGGCGTTGCCGATGAGGTTCGCCAGGATCACGTCCAGGCGGCGCGGGTCGAGCCGGGCGTGGACGCCGCGTTCGGCGTCCAGGTCCACCGCGTCCAGCCAGGCGCGCGCGTCGATGCAGGCGGTGATCTGGTCGGCGATGTCCACGTCGTCGAGCACCAGCCGGGCGGTGCCCGCGTCGAAGCGGGTGACCTCCATCAGGTTCTCGACCAGGTCGTTGAGCCGCCGGGTCTCGCTGACGACGAGCCGTACGGCGGGCTCGATCATCGGGTCCACCGAGCCCGACTCCGCCTCCAGCTCCTCCTCCAGGATCTCGGTCACGGCGGTGATCGCGGTCAGCGGCGTACGGAGCTCATGGCTCATGTCCGCGACGAAGCGCCGGGACGACTCGTCCCGTGTGGCCATGTACTCGACCCGCTTCTCCAGCGCCTCGGCCGCGTGGTTGAACGTCCGTGACAGATCGGCGAGTTCGTCCGTGCCCGACACCCTGAGCCGGGTGTCCAGCTTGCCCTCGCCGAGCCGCCGGGCGGCCACGCCCAGCCGCTGTACCGGCTTGAGCACGGTGGAGGCGGCGGCCTGCGCGAGCAGCGCGGAGCCGATCAGCGCGAGGCCGGTGGCGATCCCCAGCGACCAGGCGAGGGAGTTGAGGTCCTTGGCCTCCGGCTCCAGCGACTTGAGCATGTAGCCGGTCGACCCGCCGTCGATCACCCGCGTGCCGGCCACCAGGTACGGCGTGCCGTGGTCGACGACGCGCTGCCAGTACAGGTGGTAGGCGTACTTGTTGCCGGAGTCGACCGCCTGCTTCCTGTTGACGGCCGCCCGCAGCGAGGCGGGCACGTCCTGCAGCGAGAAGCCGTCGAGGCCGCCCGAACTGCCGTACACCGTGCGGCCGTCGGAGTCGTGGGCGACGAGCAGCACGCTGAAGCGCTGGCTGGTGTTCGCCATCTGCCCCGCGGTGTGCTGCAGTTCGTCCTGGGTGGGATGCGGGGGCAGGGTGCCCGCGCGGTTCTGCATCGCCTGCTTGAAGTCGCCGAGCACCGCGTCCTGGGTCCGGGTGAGCACGGCCTCGCGGTTGAGCCAGTAGGCGATGCCCGACGCGGACACGGCCGCGGTGAGCGCCACCAGCCCGAACACGACGACCAGCCGCAGCCGGAGACTGGTGAACCGCAGTCGCGACAGATGTCCCTTGCGGGCCGCGGCCCAGCCGCGGACCCCCCCTTGCGCTGGTGTCACTGAGGCGTGTCCAGCCGGTAGCCCACGCCGCGCACGGTACGGATCAGCGTCGGGGAGGACGGGACGTCCTCGACCTTGGCGCGCAGCCGCTGGACGCAGGCGTCCACCAGCCGGGAGTCGCCGAGGTAGTCGTGCTCCCACACCAGGCGCAGCAACTGCTGCCGGGACAGGGCCTGTCCGGGCCGCCGGCTCAGTTCGAGCAGCAGCCTGAGCTCGGTCGGGGTGAGCTGGAGGTCCTCGCCGTTCTTGGTCACGGTCATGGCCGCGCGGTCGATGACCAGCGAGCCGAAGGTCGCCGAGTCGTTCGCCTCCCGCTCACCGCGCCGCAGCACGGCCCGGATACGGGCGTCGAGCACCCGCCCCTGGACGGGTTTGACGACGTAGTCGTCGGCGCCGGACTCCAGGCCCACGACCACGTCGATGTCGTCGCTGCGCGCGGTCAGCAGGATGATCGGCAGCTGGTCGGTGCGCCGGATGCGCCGGCACACCTCGAACCCGTCGATGCCGGGCAGCATCACGTCCAGCACGATCAGGTCCGGCCGCTGCTCGCGCAGGAGCTTCAGACCGTCCTCACCGGTGGCAGCGGTGGCAACCCGGTGTCCCTGGCGCGTAAGAGACAGCTCCAGGGCCGTACGGATGGCGTCGTCGTCCTCGATCAGCAACAGGGAAGGCACGAGGCACATTCTGGCCCATGGCAGGCCGCGGTTTCGACTCCTGTACGGGTACGTGCACGTACCGCTCCTCTCTGTGACCGGGCTGTGCTCCTGGCACGAGGGACCCCTGTGACAGGTCTGTGACAGTCGGCTGACACGGCGATGAAGGTGCCCGGGCAAGCTTTTCGGCACAGGCAAGGAAGCACCGCCTGAGAAGACCGAACACCGGAAGTCCACGACGGGGGGCGCGAGATGAACACGCTGCACGGCACCAGCATCAGCGCAGTGATCACGCGCCTGCACGACGTGAACGGGGGCCGGGGTTCAGAGAAGTCCGGTGCCGTGAGCGGGCGGGGGTGCGCTCGCGGCACCGGGCGTCAGCACACCGGGTACATGTCGGTGGTTGACACCACGGGGGAGAACCACGGGGGAAGCGCGTACAGGGAGGACACGGGGGAACGTCGCTCGCTGTCGGAGGCGGAGTTCACCGCCTACGTCCAGGAGCGCCGCGCCTCCCTGTACGCAACCGCCTACCACCTGACCGGCGACCGCTTCGAGGCCGAGGACCTGCTGCAGAGCGCGCTGTTCTCGACCTACCGGGCATGGGACCGGATCAGCGACAAGGCGGCGGTCGGCGGATACCTCCGCCGCACCATGACCAATCTGCACATCAGCGCGTGGCGCCGCCGCAAGCTGAACGAGTACCCGACCGAGGAACTGCCGGAGACGCCCGGCGACACGGACGCGATGCGCGGCACCGAGCTGCGCGCCGTGCTGTGGCAGGCGCTCGCCCGGCTGCCCGAACTCCAGCGCACGATGCTGGTCCTGCGCTACTACGAGGGCCGCACCGACCCGGAGATCGCGGACATCCTCGACATCAGTGTCGGCACGGTGAAGTCCAGCATCTGGCGCTCGCTGCGCCGGCTGCGCGAGGACGAGGTCCTCAGCTTCGGCCGTGACGAGGAGGACGCCTTCGGGGAGCTCGTCGCCTGAGGGTCCGGGGGAAGCACGGGGGCAGGACGGGGGAACGGTCACCGGGGGGACCCACGGGGGAAACGGGGGTCACGGGGGATCGGCAACCCGGGGGGGGGGAGCACCACGGGGGAACGGGGAAGAGCGGGACCGGAGGGCCGGGGGGTCCGTCCGGTCCCGCTTCTCGTCCGCGCGCCGGCCGGCATCCGGGCGCCGGTGCTCAGTTCGCGGGAGCCGCGGCCGGGCGCCGGCCCTCCCCCACGCTCGAATGCGCTCGCGCGGGGGGACCCCCATCGGCGGCCGCCAGCCGGCCCAGGGCCTCGTCCCGGTCGCAGGCGTACGCGCCGAGAGCGGTCTGCCGGGCGATGATCGAGCGCTCCTCGCGCATCAGCCGCCAGCCCCGGCGGACCAGGAACGGGACCGACTTGCGGCCCTCCCTGAGGTCGCGCACGAACCGGCGGCGGAAGGTGCGGACCGCACCGCGGCTCAGGCACAGCGCGTCGGCCAAAAGCCCCGACTCCCGGCAGTGCCCGACGATCTCCGCCGCGAAGATGCCCTCCGCGATGAACACCGGCGTCCGCCCGATGTCGACGGTCTCCGCACCGGTGCGGGCGGACCGGGAGAGGTCGTAGACGGGGACGTTCGTACGGCCCGTGCGGCACAGCTCCGCGATCGCGGCGACGGCCACGTCCGTGTCCCAGGAGTCCGGGTGGTCCCAGTCGATGTCGCCGCTGCCCGCCACCAGGGGCAGCGTCGGGTCCGCGCCCTCCTTGTAGAAGTCGTCGAGGCGCAGCACGGGAAGGCCGGAGCGGGCGGCGACGAGGGACTTGCCCGAGCCCGAGGGGCCGCACAGCAGCACGACGCGGGCGGGCGGGGAGGGATGGATGCTCACGGGACACCAGTTTGACGTATGGCGTACGCCCTGCCGACCCCGCGGGTCGGCTTTTGAGCGCACATCACACCTCAACTACCCTTCGTGTCGACTCGATTACCCGACGCATTCGAAGGTGGCCCCAGCCATGGCACGACACTCGTCCCCCCTCGACTCGACCGCCGCGCGCGCCCTGATCGCCCTCACGGCCGCGACGGCCGCCCTGGGGGCGGGCGCGACGGCGGCGTCCGCGGCCTCCGCCGCCGCGCCGCAGGCCGGTCCGGTGCAGGGCGTCGGGGGCGACGTCACGATCCTCAGGGGCGCCGCCGGCGACCCGCACGGCAACGGTGTCGACATCCCGCTCTCCCAGCTGACCGGCCCGGTCACCCAGACCGGCCCGATCGGCGCCGTCCCCGCGATCGAGGGGGTCGCGGGACTGCTGGGCGGCGGGGCGAGCGGCCTGTCCTGACGGGGCGCGCGTCGCGGCGGCGCGCGAAGGAGAGCCGCGTTCTCCCCGGACGGGGGGAGGACGCGGCTCTCGGTCCCGCGGAAGGGGCCGGCTCAGTACGAGGAGCCGGACGCGCCCAGCGCACCCGTCGGGTGCCAGACGGTCTTGGTCTCCAGGAACGCCGTCATGCGGTCGGTGCCCGGAGCCGCCGTCCAGTCGTCCACAGGCTGTGGACGAAGGACCCGCTTGAGGTTGTCCGCCGCCGCGATCTCCAGCTCCTTCGCCAGCGCGTCGTCGGCGCCCGCGAGGTCGATCGCGTTGACGTCCTGGTGCGCGGCCAGCGGGGCGGCGATCTCCGCCGTACGGCCGGACAGGACGTTGACGACGCCGCCGGGCAGGTCGGAGGTGGCCAGCACCTCGCCCAGCGACAGGGCGGGCAGCGGGGACTTCTCGCTGGCGATCACGATCGCCGTGTTGCCGGTCGCGATCACCGGGGCGAGCACCGAGACCAGGCCCAGGAAGGACGAGTCCTGGGGCGCGAGGACCACGACCACGCCGGTCGGCTCCGGCGAGGAGAGGTTGAAGAACGGGCCCGCGACCGGGTTTCCGCCGCCCACCACCTGGGCGATCTTGTCCGTCCAGCCCGCGTACCAGACCCAGCGGTCGATCGCGGCGTCCACGACGGCGGTCGCCTTCGGCCTGGACAGCCCCTCCGACTCGGCGACCTCGCGGACGAACTGTTCCTTGCGGCCCTCGAGCATCTCCGCGATGCGGTAGAGGATCTGGCCGCGGTTGTAGGCGGTCGCGCCGGACCATCCGCCGACCGCCTTGCGGGCGGCGACCACCGCGTCACGGGCGTCCTTGCGGGACGAAAGGGGCACGTTCGCCAGCCAGTTGCCCTTCTTGTCGGTCACCTCGTACACCCGGCCGCTCTCGGAACGCGGGAACTTCCCGCCGACGTACAGCTTGTAGGTCTTGAAGACAGAAAGTCGCTCAGACATCGAGGTACGCCTCCAGGCCGTGGCGGCCGCCCTCGCGGCCGAAGCCCGACTCCTTGTAGCCGCCGAACGGCGAGGTCGGGTCGAACTTGTTGAACGTGTTGGACCAGACGACGCCCGCCCGGAGCCTGTTCGCGACCGCGAGGATGCGCGAGCCCTTCTCCGTCCAGATGCCCGCCGACAGGCCGTAGGGGGTGTTGTTGGCCTTGGCGACGGCCTCGTCGGGGGTGCGGAAGGTCAGCACCGACAGCACCGGGCCGAAGATCTCGTCCCGGGCGATGGTGTGCGCCTGGGTGACGTTCGTGAACAGCGTCGGGGCGAACCAGTAGCCGCTCTCCGGGAGATCGCAGGCCGGGGACCAGCGCTCGGCGCCCTCCGCCTCGCCGCGCTCGACGAGGGAGGTGATGCGGGCGAGCTGCTCCGCGGAGTTGATCGCGCCGATGTCCGTGTTCTTGTCCAGCGGGTCGCCGAGCCGGAGCGTCGACAGCCGCCGCTTGAGGGAGTCGAGGAGCTCGTCCTGGATCGACTCCTGGACCAGCAGCCGGCTGCCCGCGCAGCACACCTGGCCCTGGTTGAAGAAGATGCCGCCCACGATCCCCTCGACCGCCTGGTCGATCGGGGCGTCGTCGAAGACGATGTTGGCGCCCTTGCCGCCCAGTTCGAGGGTGAGCTTCTTGCGGCTGCCCGCGACCGTGCGCGCGATCTCCTTGCCGACGGCCGTGGAGCCGGTGAAGGCGACCTTGTTCACGTCCGGGTGGGCGACGAGCGCGGCGCCCGCGTCGCCGTATCCCGGAAGGATGTTGACGACGCCCCTGGGCAGTCCCGCCTGGCGGCAGACGTCCGCGAAGAAGAGGGCGGAGAGCGGGGTCGTCTCGGCGGGCTTGAGGACGACCGTGTTGCCGGTGGCGAGCGCGGGAGCGATCTTCCACGCGAGCATCAGCAGCGGGAAGTTCCAGGGGATGACCTGGCCCGCGACGCCCAGCGGGCGCGGGTCCGCGCCGAAGCCGGCGTGGCCGAGCTTGTCGGCCCAGCCCGCGTAGTAGAAGAAGTGCGCGGCGACCAGGGGGAGGTCCGCGTCGCGCGTCTCCTTGATCGGCTTGCCGTTGTCCAGCGTCTCCAGGACGGCCAGCTCACGGCTGCGCTCCTGGATGATCCGGGCGATGCGGAACAGGTACTTGGCGCGCTCGGAGCCGGGCAGCGCCGACCACTTCTCGAAGGCCCTGCGGGCCGCCTTCACCGCGCGGTCCACGTCCGCCTCGCCGGCCTGGGCGACCTCGGACAGGACCTCCTCGGTCGACGGGGAGACGGTCTTGAAGACCTTGCCGTCGGCGGCCTCCGTGAACTCGCCGTCGACGAACAGGCCGTAGGACGGGGCGATGTCGACGATCGAGCGGGACTCGGGCGCCGGGGCGTATGCGAATGCGGATGCCATGGTGATCAGTCCACCGTCACGTAGTCGGGGCCGGAGTAGCGGCCGGTGGCCAGCTTCTGACGCTGCATCAGCAGGTCGTTCAGGAGTGAGGAGGCGCCGAAGCGGAACCAGTGGTTGTCCAGCCAGTCCTCGCCGGCGGTCTCGTTGACCAGGACGAGGAACTTGATCGCGTCCTTGGACGTACGGATGCCGCCGGCCGGCTTCACCCCGACCTGCACCCCGGTCTGGGCGCGGAAGTCGCGCACCGCCTCCAGCATCAGCAGGGTGTTCGCGGGCGTCGCGTTCACCGCCACCTTGCCGGTGGAGGTCTTGATGAAGTCGGCGCCCGCCAGCATGCCGAGCCAGCTCGCGCGGCGGATGTTGTCGTACGTCGACAGCTCGCCCGTCTCGAAGATGACCTTCAGGCGGGCCGAGGTCCCGCAGGTCTCCTTCACCGCGGCGATCTCGTCGTACACCTTGACGTAGTCGCCCGCGAGGAACGCCCCGCGGTCGATGACCATGTCGATCTCGTCGGCGCCCGCGGCGACGGCCTCGCGCACGTCCGCCAGCTTCACGGAGAGCGCTGCGCGGCCCGCCGGGAAGGCGGTGGCGACCGAGGCGACCTTCACGGTCGAGCCGGCCACGGCCTCCTTGGCGACGGGCACCATGTCGGGATAGACGCAGACGGCCGCGGTCGGCGGAGCCGAGCGGTCCGTCGGATCGGGCCGGACCGCCTTGGCGCCGAGCGCCCGGACCTTGCCCGGGGTGTCCGCGCCTTCCAGCGTCGTCAGGTCGACCATCGAGATGGCGAGGTCGATGGCGTACGCCTTCGCGGTGGTCTTGATGGAACGGGTGCCGAGCGAGGCGGCGCGCGCCTCCAGGCCGACCGCGTCGACGCCGGGCAGCCCGTGCAGGAAGCGGCGCAGCGTGCGGCCGGACGCGGTGACGTCCGTCAGTGCGTGTGCTGCGGAGGGTGCGTTCGTGGGCATGGTCACCAGACGAGCATATCTACGCGCGTAGCGGCTGTACAGCCCGGGTCGCCGGATCGCCGCGGGCGCCGACCGCCCGCCACGCCCCCGGGGCGCGCGGAACCGCGCGACCGGCCACGTCGGACCCGCACTCGCCCCGGCGGACCGGCCCTCCCCCGCCGGGCCCGGGCGATCGGCGCAGCGCCGCAGGCATACGGCACAATCGCAGGCATGACGACCCCCGACCACGAGTCACCAGCGCCGCAGCCCCCCACCCCTGGGCAGCGGGACCGCGTCTACCGTTCCCCCATGGGCATCGCCGGAGGCGTCCTGCTGCTGGCCATCGTGGCCTGGCTCGGCATCGACGCGCTCGCCACCGGGCGCGAGCGCACGCCCTGGCTGGCGCTCGCCACGATGATCTTCCTGGTGCCGCTGGTCGCGACCTTCACGCTGCGCCCCGCCGTGTTCGCCAACGAGGAGCGGCTGCGCATCCGCAACCCCTTCCGCGTCATCACGGTGCCCTGGGGCGAGGTCGTCTCGCTGCGCTCCGGCTACTCCAACGAGGTCGTCGCGAAGTCCGGCGGCAAGTACCAGCTGTGGGCCGTCCCCGTCTCGCTGCGGGCCCGCAAGAAGGCGGCCGCCCGGGACGCCAGGGCGAACGCGCAGCGCGCCGCCGAGGCGGGCGGCCGGGGCGGACGCCGTGGCTCCGGCATGGGCGGCGGCTTCGGCTTCGGCGGCCTCTCCCGCGGCGCCGCCGCCGGCGTCTCCGACGGGCCCGCCCGCGCCGAGTCCGACAAGGTCATGGACGACCTGCGCGAACTGCTGGAGACCAAGGGGGAGTCGGACGCGGCCCAGGGCGAGGTGACGGTCCGCTGGGCGTACGAGATCGCGGCACCGGTGGTGGCCGGTGCCGTGCTGCTGGCGATCCTGGTGGCGACGGGCTGAGCGGGGCGCCGCACGAGACGCCGAACGGGGTGCCCGGTGCGGGCACCCCGTTCTTCACGCCGGGCGGCCGGCCGCCGGCCGCCCGCCTCAGATGCCGGCGGCGGCCGACAGGTCGCGCTTGATCGCGTCGAGGAGGCCGGAGGCGGTCGCGTGGGCCGCCGGGAGGCCGGCGTGGCCGGCGACCGGGACGACGACCTCCAGGTAGCACTTCAGCTTGGGTTCGGTGCCGCTGGGGCGGACGACCACGCGGGCGCCGTCGAGCGTGTAGCGCAGGCCGTCGGTGGGCGGGAGCCGGTCCGTGCCCCGGGTGAGGTCCTCGGCCCGGGTGACGGCCAGGCCCCCGAGCTCGGTCGGCGGCTGCTCGCGCAGGCGGCGCATCGCGTCGGCGATGACCGACAGGTCCTCCACCCGGACCGCGAGCTGGTCGGTGGCGTGCAGGCCGTGCTCCACCGCGAGGTCGTCGAGGAGATCCGTCAGCGTACGGCCCTCCTCCTTGAGCGCGGAGGCCAGTTCGGTGATGAGCAGGGCGGCGGTGATGCCGTCCTTGTCCCGTACGCCGTCCGGGTCGACGCAGTAGCCGAGGGCCTCCTCGTAGCCGTAGCGCAGGCCCTCGACGCGGGCGATCCACTTGAAGCCGGTGAGGGTCTCCTCGTACGGCAGGCCCGCCTTCTCGGCGATGCGGCCGAGGAGGGAGGAGGAGACGATCGACTCCGCGAACGTCCCGCGGGCGCCGCGCCGCACCAGGTGCGCGGCGAGCAGCGCGCCGACCTCGTCCCCGCGCAGCATCCGCCAGTCGCCGCCGTCCTTGACGGCCACGGCGCAGCGGTCGGCGTCCGGGTCGTTCGCGATGATCAGGTCGGGGTCGGACGCGCGGGCCCTGGCGAACGCCAGGTCCATGGCGCCCGGCTCCTCCGGGTTGGGGAAGGCGACCGTGGGGAAGTCCGGGTCCGGCTCGGCCTGCTCGGCGACCAGGAGGGGCTCCGGGAAGCCGGCGCGGGCGAAGGCGGCGAGGAGGGTGTCCCTGCCGACGCCGTGCATCGCCGTGTAGACGGTGCGCGCCGTGCGGGGGGAGCCGGCGGCGAGCACGGCGTCCGTGCGGGCGAGGTAGGCGTCGAGGACCGAGTCGCCGAGGATCTCCCAGCCGGCGTCCGGGCGCGGGACGTCCGCCAGGGCGGCGATCGCGTCGATCTCGGCGGCGATCTCCGCGTCGGCGGGCGGCACGATCTGCGAGCCGTCACCGAGGTAGACCTTGTAGCCGTTGTCCCGGGGCGGGTTGTGGCTGGCGGTGACCTCGACGCCGGCGACCGCGCCGAGGTGCCGTATGGCATACGCCAGGACGGGGGTCGGCAGCGGGCGGGGGAGCACGGCGGCCCGCAGCCCCGCGCCCGTGATGACCGACGCCGTGTCGCGGGCGAAGTCGGCGGACTTGTGGCGGGCGTCGTAGCCGATCACGACCAGGCCGCCGCGCCGCCCCTTGCCGTCGAGGTACGCGGCGAGACCGGCGGCCGCCCTGATGACGACAGCGCGGTTCATCCGCATGGGCCCGGCGCCGAGTTCGCCCCGCAGACCCGCGGTGCCGAACTGGAGGGTGCCGCCGAACCGGTCGGCGAGCTCCGTGACGTCCCCCGCCTCGATCAGCTTGGCGAGTTCGTCGCGGGTCTCCGGGTCGGGGTCCTCGGCGAGCCATGCGTGGGCGCGGGCGAGCAGTTCCTCGTGCACGTCGGGGTCAGCCTCTCGTGTGTGTCGATGCGGGTCCGCATCATCCGGCCCGTCGGGGGGCGTCGGCCCCCGGCAACGGTGTCTACAGCCGCCCGAGCACCTGGGCCAGCAGCGACCCCATCCGCGTCGCGCTGTCCCGCCCGGCCTGCAGGACCTCCTCGTGGTTGAGCGGCTCGCCGGTCATCCCGGCGGCGAGGTTCGTCACGAGGGAGATGCCGAGCACCTCCGCGCCCGCCTCACGCGCGGCGATGGCTTCCAGCACCGTCGACATGCCCACCAGGTCCGCCCCGATCACCCGGGCCATGCGGATCTCGGCCGGCGTCTCGTAGTGCGGGCCGGGGAACTGGGCGTAGACGCCCTCCTCCAGCGTGGAGTCGATCTCCTTGCACAGGGCGCGCAGGCGCGGGGAGTACAGGTCGGTGAGGTCGACGAAGTTGGCGCCCACGATCGGGGAGGCCGCCGTCAGGTTGATGTGGTCGCTGATCAGCACGGGCTGCCCGGGGCGCATGCCCTCGCGCAGACCGCCGCAGCCGTTGGTCAGGACCACGGTCTTGCAGCCGGCGGCGACGGCGGTGCGGACGCCGTGCGCGACGGCGGCGACGCCACGGCCCTCGTAGTAGTGGGTGCGGCCGAGGAAGACCAGTGCGCGCTTGTCGCCGGACCGGTAGGAGCGGATCTTGCCGCCGTGCCCCTCCACCGCCGGGGGCGGGAACCCGGGCAGCTCGGTGACCGGGAACTCGGCGTCGGGAGCGCCGAGGGCGTCCACCGCCGGCGCCCAGCCGGAGCCCATCACGAGGGCGACGTCGTGGGTCTCGGCGCCGGTCAGTTCGCGCAGGCGCGCGGCGGCGGCGTCGGCGGCGGCATGCGGGTCGCCCTGGATGTCGTCCGGAAGAAGAGATGCGTTCACGCGGACGAGAGTAGCCGGTCTCGGCCTACGCGCGTAGATGACAGAGCTCACGGGTTGGCGATCGTTGTCTTGTCGTTTCCAACGAAATCCGTGACGTGACGGTCCCTGTGAGCGGCCTGTGACCGCTCCGTGCACCGGCTGTGTCAGCAGGGACGCTTCCGCAGCTCCATCACGTAGTCGTGCGGAGCGCCCGCGGACTCCGCCGCGTCGGCGATCTCGCCCAGGTAGCGCGCCGCCGGCAGGCCGCCCTCGTAGCCGTCGAGGACGTAGGTCCAGGCGGGCTCCTCGCCGTCCAGCGTGTGCACCCGGGTGCGCGCCCGGCGGTAGATGCCGAGCCCGACGCCCTCCCAGCGGTCCATGGCCTCCTCGTCGGGCGGCGCGATGTCGTACAGCGCGACGAAGACCTGGCAGAAGGGGTCCTCGACGATCGTCGCCAGCGCGCCCTCCCAGCCCATGTGCTCGCCCCCGAAGGTCAGCCGCCACCCGTTCAGCCAGCCGGTGGCGCGCAGCGGCGAGTGCGGGGCGCGACGGGACATCAGCCGCGCGTCGAGGTTGCCGGCGTACGCGGCGTAGAGCGACATGGGTCGAGGGTACGGCAGCGGGCACACACGTCCCGCCGGTACCAGAGGCCCCTTGCCAACCCATTGCCCCGCGCGGGCGGAGCCCGTGCCCGTGCCCCCGGGCGGAAGCACCTTGAAGAGTGCGGGACAATGGGGTACGTGACTCGGATCGTGATCATCGGTGGCGGACCCGGCGGATACGAGGCGGCCCTGGTGGCCGCCCAGCTCGGCGCGGAGGTGACCGTCGTCGACTGCGACGGTCTGGGCGGAGCGTCGGTGCTGACCGACTGCGTGCCGTCGAAGACCCTTATCGCTACGGCCGAGGTGATGACCACCTTCGACTCGTCGTACGAAGAGCTCGGCATCATCGTCGCCGACGACACCCCGCCGCTGGAGCAGGCCGCGCGGGTGGTCGGCGTGGACCTCGGCAAGGTGAACCGGCGTGTGAAGCGGCTCGCCCTCGCCCAGTCGCACGACATCACCGCCTCGGTCACGCGCGCGGGCGCCCGGGTCATGCGCGGCCGCGGGCGCCTGGAGGGCATGCAGGCCCTCGACGGCTCCCGCAAGGTCGTGGTCGCCGCCGCCGACGGCAGCGAGGAGACCCTCACCGCCGACGCGGTCCTGATCGCCACCGGCGGTCACCCGCGCGAGGTGCCCGACGCCCAGCCCGACGGCGAGCGCATCCTCAACTGGACGCAGGTCTACGACCTGACCGAGCTTCCCGAGGAGCTCATCGTGGTCGGCTCCGGTGTCACCGGTGCCGAGTTCGCCGGCGCCTACCAGGCCCTCGGCTCCAAGGTCACCCTCGTCTCCTCGCGCGACCGCGTGCTGCCCGGGGAGGACCCGGACGCCGCCGCCGTCCTGGAGGACGTCTTCCGCCGCCGCGGCATGAACGTCATGGCGCGCTCCCGTGCCGCCGCCGCCAAGCGGGTCGGCGACCGGGTCGAGGTCACCCTCTCCGACGGCCGTGTCATCAGCGGCACGCACTGCCTGATGGCGGTCGGCGCCATCCCGAACAGCCAGGGCATGGGCCTGGAGGAGGCGGGCGTCAGGCTGCGCGACTCCGGGCACATCTGGACCGACAAGGTCTCGCGCACCACCGCCCCGGGCGTCTACGCCGCCGGTGACGTGACCGGTGTCTTCGCGCTCGCGTCCGTGGCCGCCATGCAGGGACGTATCGCCATGTACCACTTCCTGGGCGACGCGGTGGCCCCGCTGAACCTGAAGACGGTCTCCTCCAACGTCTTCACCGACCCCGAGATCGCGACCGTCGGCTACACGCAGGCGGACGTCGACGGGGGCAAGATCGACGCCCGGGTCGTCAAGCTGCCCCTGCTGCGCAACCCGCGCGCCAAGATGCAGGGCATCCGCGACGGCTTCGTCAAGCTGTTCTGCCGCCCGGGCACGGGGATCGTGGTGGGCGGCGTCGTCGTCGCGCCGCGCGCCTCGGAGCTGATCCACCCGATCTCGATCGCCGTCGACAACAATCTGACGGTCGAACAGATCGCGAACGCGTTCACCGTGTACCCGTCCCTTTCGGGGTCGATCGCGGAGGTCGCCCGGCAGCTCCACACCCGCAAGACGAGCGGGGACGTCTAGGCCCGATCCGGCGGCCGGATCCGACTCCCCGCTGGTCACAGGGAGTTGTCGAGCATGCGTGCGGCATAGGCGGGGCGGGTAGGCCCTATACCACTTCCCGGCCCTGTGTGCGAACAACTTCTGTTATTCACCGCAAACTGCTGAAACCAGACGGTCGTTGGGGTTACTGTCAGTTTCGTGTTCGCTGCAGAACGTCGTCAATTGATCCTCGAAATGGTGCGAGCGAACGGGGCCGTGTCGCTCCGTGAGCTCGCCCGCGTCGTCCAGACCTCCGAAGTGACCGTACGGCGGGACGTGCGCGCACTGGAGGCAGAAGGACTCCTCGACCGCCGGCACGGCGGTGCGGTACTGCCGGGCGGGTTCACGCGGGAGTCCGGCTTTCCGCAGAAATCGCATCTCGCGACCGCCGAGAAGACGGCCATCGCGGACCTCGCCGCCAACTTCGTGGAAGAGGGCGAGGCCATCGTGGTCGGGGCGGGCACCACCACCCAGGAGCTGGCCCGCCGGCTCGCCCGGGTGCCCGGGCTCACCGTCGTCACCAACTCCCTGCTGGTCGCCCAGGCGCTGGCCCATGCCAACCGCGTGGAGGTCGTGATGACCGGCGGCACCCTGCGCGGTTCCAACTACGCGCTCGTGGGCAGCGGCGCCGAGCAGTCCCTGCAGGGGCTGCGGGTCTCGCGGGCCTTCCTCTCCGGGAGCGGGCTCACCGCCGAGCGCGGGCTGTCCACGTCCAACATGCTCTCGGCGTCCGTCGACCGGGCGCTGGTGCAGGCGGCGGCGGAGGTCGTCGTCCTCGCCGATCACACCAAGCTCGGTACGGACACCATGTTCCAGACCGTGCCCACGGACGTGATCACCCGGCTGGTGACCGACGAGCCGCCGGCGCACGACGACCGTGCGTCGACCGAGCTGCAGGCCCTTGCCGACCAAGGCGTGCAGATCGCGGTGGCCGGAGCGTCCGGGACCGCGGGCGGTGATTCGGTCCCCCCGCGCCAGCCGCGCCGGGACGTGGCCCTGCCGGGACCTCGGCGCGGGGCCGCGGGACTGCGGACGGCGACGGTGCTCGGTGAGAACTCGGCGGGGGCCGAGCAGCGGGCGCGGGTCGCGGACATGCGGCGTCGTTGAGGTGCGCGCCGTGTCGTCGTAGGGGTCGCGGTTCGTCGGGCGGGTGCGGGTCGGACGTGTCCGGTCGCGCAGCTCCCCGCGCCCCTCAGGGCGTTGCGGCCAGGCCCCTCAGCGTCAGGTTCAGCAAGCGGTCCGCGACAGCCGGGTCCGTCGGGGACTGCTCCGCGGCCAGCGCGATGGCGTGGGTCAGTTGCAGGAGGTCGCCGATGGCGACGTCCGGGCGGACCTTGCCGGCCTGCTGGGCCCGGGTCAGCAGGGCCTGACCCGCCTCCCGGATCGGGTCGCTGCAGCGGGAGAGGGCCGACGTGCTGTCGGAGGAGACCGACAGCAGGGCCCGGGCCAGGCCGCGGTACTCGCTCGCGTGCGTGACCGTCTCGCGGAGCCAGGTCACCAGGGCCGTGCAGGGCTCGGGGGCGCCCAGCAGCTCACGGGAGCGGGTGAGCAGATCGCCGACCGCGTCCTCGAAGACGGCGCTCAACAGGGCGTGCCGGTTGGGGAAGTGGCGGTAGAGGGTGCCGATGCCCACACCCGCGCGGCGGGCCACGTCCTCCAGGGACGTGTCCGTGCCGTGGGCGGCGAAGGCGGAGCGGGCCTCGGCGAGCAGCCGCTCGTGGTTGCGGCGGGCGTCGGCCCGCATGGCGCGCGGTGTCTCGGGCGTCCCCGAGGCACCGCCGTGCGCGGAGGTCTTCGCGTCCACCCTGACTCCCGCCCGTCCTCGTGTGCGCCCCCTTCCGCCTCAAGGATGCCATCGGGCAAGCGCGCGCGGGTGAAGGACCGTGCACAGGCCGTACCGTCTTCTCAGGCGGGAGTAGCGCCGGGAGACCGGGATGGACATCAGCGGTGCGGACGCGCGTCAGGTGCTGACGCTCGTACAGAACCTGGAGGAGTCCGACTCCGTCCGGGAGTTGCGGGAGCGGGCGCTGCCCGGGCTGGCCGGGCTGATCGGCGCCGACGCGGCCCAGTGCTACCGGTTCTCGGCCGACGGGACGGGGGTCTTCGCCCTCTCGGTGCCACGGGAGTCCTTCCACGAGGACCCGATGGTCATCTACGACCATCCCCTCGACCACCCGCTGACCGCCGCCATGCTGGACACCCCGGCCCCGGACGCCTGGCGGGTGAGCGACGTCGCCGGGGACCGGCAGTGGCGGCGCACCCACTGCTACAACCTCGACTTCCGCCCCTTCGGGCTGCGCCGTCACCTGGTGGCCTCGGCCGGCTCGGAGGCGGCCGTGGCCGAAGGGTACGCGCTGGCCCGCTGCGGCGAGGACTTCACCGAGCGCGACCGCGACCTGTTCGGCTTCGCCCAGCTCCGGCTGGGCCTCGCGGAACGGGCGGTGCGCGAACGCGAGCAACTGCGCGCGCTGGCCGCCGTCGCCCTGGACCTGGCCGGCGGTCATGAACGCGGGGTCGCCGCACTCGACGAGGGCGGGCACCCGCTGGCCCTCAACGCCGTCGCCGCCGGCCTGCTGGCCGTCGTGGGCGACGATCCGCGGGTGGGGCGGCCCGAGTCGTTCGTCACCCGGCACGTCGAGGTGCGGTACGTGCCCCCGGCCGGACCCGGGCTGTCCGCCCTGCTGCTTCTGCGCGACCTCGCCCGGCCCCGTGCGACGGCCCGCAGCATCGGGGTCACCGAGCAGGAGCACCGCACGCTGCGCCATCTCCACGAGGGGCGCACGGCGACCGAGGCGGCTCGGCACATGGGGCTGTCGCCGACCACCGTGCGCGGCTACATCGCCTCCCTGCACCGCAAGTTGGAGGCGGGGCACACGGCGGCGCTGCTGCGCCGGGGACGGGATCTCGGGCTGATCGGCGACTGAGGGATGCGATAGGTCGCGACCCGTCAGAATTGACGGATGGCCGCCGGGCACGTCCCGCCGCTTCACTGATCTGAGGCGCTCCGCGAGAAGACGGCACCGGCCGGTGCGGGGCACCGGCGGAGACCAGCGCCTCGGGGGACGGGGGAGATGGAACGAGGCGCCCGGCGGACTGTTGCTCCAGTCCGCCGGGCGCCTCGTGAACGTCCCGGTGGTCAGTCCTTGATCTCGCAGATGGCGGCGCCGGAGGTGAGGGAGGCGCCGATCTCGGCGTTGAGGCCCTTGATGGTGCCGGATTTGTGG
>NZ_JBIWOE010000076.1:0-21401 GCF_044767585.1 Streptomyces sp. NPDC101225 | reverse complement strand
TCGCCCACCAACTCGCCCGCCGCGGCAGCGGCACCGGCATCGCCACCCTGTGCATCGGCGTCGGACAAGGCCTCGCCCTCGTCCTCGAACGCTGAGAACACACGCCAAGAACACCCGGGAAGCCCGAGGAAGCCCCCATGACTCTCACGCAACACGACATCGACCAGGAGATCGCGGCCGCCCACGCCGCCTACGAGAAGCGGGTCGCCGACGGCGCCCCGGTCGAGCACCACCCGCGCCGCGACTACGCGCCCTACCGCTCGTCGATCCTGCGCCACCCCCGGCAGCCGCCCGTCGCCATCGACGTCAGCAAGGATCCGGAGCTGGTGGAGCTGCACTCCCCCGCCTTCGGCGAGCGCGACATGACCGAGATCGACAACGACCTCACCCGGCACCACCGGGGCGAGCCGATCGGCGAACGCATCACGGTCTCCGGCCGCCTCCTGGACCGCGACGGCCGTCCGGTCCGCGGTCAGCTCGTCGAGATCTGGCAGGCCAACGCGGCCGGGCGGTACGCCCATCAGCGCGAGCAGCACGACGCCCCGCTGGACCCCAACTTCACCGGCGTCGGCCGTACGATCACCGACGCCGACGGCGGCTACCGCTTCACCACCATCCAGCCGGGCCCGTACCCCTGGCGCAATCACCTCAACGCCTGGCGGCCGGCGCACATCCACTTCTCGATGTTCGGCCCGGCCTTCACACAGCGGCTGGTGACGCAGATGTACTTCCCGGCAGATCCGCTGTTCCCGTACGACCCGATCATCCAGTCCGTCACCGACGACGCGGCGCGCGGGCGGCTGGTGGCGACGTACGACCACAGCCTGTCCGTGCCGGAGTTCTCGATGGGCTACCACTGGGACATCGTGCTGGACGGCCCGCACGCCACCTGGCTCGAAGAAGGGCGCTGAGCTGCCATGACGAAGATCGACACGAGTCGGCCCGAGAGCGTCCTGCCCACGCCCTCGCACACGGTGGGCCCCTTCTACGGGTACGCGCTGCCGTTCCCGGGCGGCGGTGACATCGCGCCGGTCGGGCACCCGGACACCATCACGCTCCAGGGATACGTCCACGACGGCGCGGGCGAGCCGCTGCCCGACGCCTTCGTGGAACTGTGGGGCGCCGACCCCGACGGCCAGGTGCCGGCCGTCGACGGCTCGATCCGGCGCGACCCGGCGAGCGGCGGCTATCTGGGCCGCAACGGCGTGGAGTTCACCGGCTGGGGGCGTGTCCAGACGGACGCCGGCGGCCACTGGTACGCGCGGACGCTGCGGCCCGGCGCCCGCGGGCACAGCGCGCCGTACATCAGCGTGTGCGTCTTCGCGCGCGGGCTGCTGATGCACCTGTTCACCCGGATCTACCTGCCGGGCGACGAGACGGCGCTCGCGGCGGACCCGCTGCTGTCCCGGCTGGACGACGCGCGCCGCGGCACGCTGATCGCGAAGGACGACGGCAAGGGCACCTACCGTTTCGACATCCGCCTTCAGGGCGAAGGCGAGACGGTCTTCCTGGAGTTCCAGTGACTCCCCCACCCTTCGGGCGGGAGGTGCCCCCAGCCGATCCCGACGACACCGGCCTGCTCGCCCCCGGGTGGGCAGGCTCCCCCGCCGCGTCGGCCACCACCGACACGGCCTGCCTGCAGGCCCTGCTGGACGCGGAGGCCGCCCTCACCCGGGCCCAGGCCGCGCTGGATCTCGTCCCGCCCGAGGCCGCGGCCGCGGTGACCGAAGCGGCCGACGCCGGCCGCTTCGACGTACGGTCCCTGGCGGCGCGTGCGCGCGGCGGCGGCAACCCGGTCATCCCGCTGGTCGCCGATCTGACGACGGCGGTCGGCCCGCGGTACGGGCCCTACGTGCACCGGGGCGCGACCAGCCAGGACATCATGGACACGGCGATGATGCTGGTCGCCGTGCGCACCCTGGACCTCGTGCTCGCCGACCTCGGGCGCACCGAGAGGGCGCTGGCCCGGCTGGCCGCCGAGCACCGTGACACCGCGATGCCGGGCCGCACGCTCACCCAGCACGCCGTACCGACGACGTTCGGGCTGAAGGCGGCCGGCTGGCGCTCGCTCGTCCTCGACGCCCGGGACCGGATCGACGCGGTACGGGACGGTCTCCCGGCCCAACTCGGAGGCGCCGCCGGGACGCTGGCCGCCTTCACCGCCTACGGCGCCACGGACCCGCCGGCCCTCGTGGCGGCCTTCGCCCGCGAACTCGGCCTGCGGGAACCGCTCCTGCCCTGGCACACCCTGCGCACGCCGATCGCCGATCTCACCGGCTGCCTGGCCTTCACGGCCGGCGCACTGGGCAAGATGGCCGCGGACGTGCTGACACTCGGCCGTACCGAGATCGCCGAGGTGACGGAGGGCAGCGGCGGCGGCTCGTCGGCCATGCCGCACAAGGCCAACCCGGTCCGGTCCACGCTGATCGCGGCAGCGGCCCGGCGCGCCCCGCAGCTCGCGGCCACGCTGTACGGCGCGCAGGCAGCCGAGGACGAGCGCCCGGCCGGCGCCTGGCACGCCGAGTGGGAACCCCTGCGTGACCTGCTGCGGCTGACCGGCGGAGCGGCCCGGGACGCCGCCGGGCTGGCCGAAGGACTGCGGGTGGACACGGACGCGATGCGCGAACACCTCTCCCTCACCCACGGGTTGATCGTCTCCGAACGGCTGTCGGCCGAGCTGGCCCCGGTGCTGGGCCGCGCCCGCGCCAGGGAACTGCTCACGGACCTGGCCGCCCGCTCCTACGCCGAGGGCCGCCCGCTGCGCGAACTCCTCGCCGAGGAACCGGAGTTGAAGGACGTCGATCTCGACGGGCCGACCGATCCCGCCCGCTACACGGGCTCCGCCGGAGTCCTCACCGACCGTGCACTGGAGCGACGTTGACCGAGAAACTCCTCAACCACCGTGCCGAGGGACCCGCTTCCGCTCCCCCGCTGCTGCTCGGGCCCTCGCTCGGCACGTCGTACGCCCTGTGGGACACGGTGGCACCCGAGCTGTCGATCACCCGTCGCGTGGTGCGCTGGGACCTGCCGGGGCACGGCGGGTCGGCGCCCGGGCTGATCGGCCCCGGCGCCACCGTCGGGGACCTGGCCGGCCTGGTCCTCGCGCTCGCCGACTCGCTCGGCATCGACCGCTTCGCCTACGCCGGTGTGTCGCTGGGCGGGGCCGTCGGGCTGCATCTCGCCCTGCACCACCCGGACCGGGTGACGTCGCTGGCCACGATCTGCGCCTCGGCGCACTTCGACGGGGCGAAGCCGTGGCAGGAGCGGGCCGGGCGGGTGCGGCGGGAGGGCCTGGAGTTCCTGGTGGAGAGCGCCGACGCGCGCTGGTTCACGCCCGGTTTCACCGTGCCGCGCCTGGTGCGCGACCAGGCGGAGGTCGATCCCGGGGCGTACGCCGCCTGCTGCGACGCGCTGGCCGCCTTCGACCTGCGGGACCGGCTGGCGGAGATCTCCGTGCCCACGCTGCTGATCGCCGGCCGCGAGGACAGGGCGACCCCGCCCCCGCACCTCCGGGAGATCGCCGACGCCGTCGCGGGCGCCGCGCTCGTCGAACTCCCCGGCGCCGGGCACCTGGCTCCGGCACAGTGCCCCGAGGCCGTTCTGACCGCGCTGCGGGCCCACCTCGGCACAGGTGCCAGGCGGGGCATGGAGGTACGGCGGGAGGTGCTCGGCGACGCGCACGTGGACCGTGCGCAGGCGCGCCAGACGCCCTTCACCGCCCGCTTCCAGGACTTCATCTCGCGCTACGCCTGGGGTGAGATCTGGACCGACCCCACGCTCTCGCGCCGCGAACGCAGCATGATCACGCTGACGGCACTGGTCGCGCACGGTCACTACGACGAGCTGGCCATGCACGTCCGGGCGGCCCGTCGCAACGGGCTCACGGCCGAGGAGATCGGCGCCGTGCTGCTCCAGACGGCCGTGTACTGCGGGGTTCCGGCGGCGAACTCGGCGTTCGCGACGGCCCAGCGGGTGCTGGCGGAGGAGGACGGCCAGGGAGGGTGACCCTGGTGGTCGTAGCCTCAGCAGCATCTCCCACATGCCGTCACCGCGTGCCTACGGTGGAGGCATGTCCACCATTCTGATCACCGGCGCCACCTCGGGTCTGGGCCGCTACGTCGCCTTCGAGCTGGTGCGTGCCGGGCACGTCGTCCTGGCGCACGGCCGCGACACGGGCCGTACGGAGCAGCTGGTCGCGGAGCTGCGTGCGGAGGGGGACGCGGAGGGTTTCGTCGCCGACCTGGCCTCGCTCGCCCAGGTGCGCGAGCTGGGCGCGCACGTCGCGGGCGCCCACCCCGACCTGGAGGTGCTGATCAACAACGCGGGTGTCGGCGCGGGCGCCCCCGGCGGGGCGCGTGAGCTGAGCGCCGACGGCCACGAACTACGCCTGGCGGTCGACTACTTGGCCCCCGTGGTGTTGACCCGTGCCCTCCTGCCGGTGCTGCGCGCGAACGCACCGTCCCGCATCGTCAACGTCGGCTCGGCCGGCCAGGATCCGCTCGACTTCGACGACATCGAGTACCGCCGCGCCTACGACGGCTTCGCCGCCTACCGCCGCGCCAAGTTCGCCCTGGCGGCCCACACGTTCGCCCTGGCCGGGCAACTGGCGGACACAGGCGTCTCGGTGAACGTCCTCCACCCCGCCACGTTCATGGACACGGCCATGGTCCGCGAGGGCGGCGTCACTCCCTGGAACACGGTCGCCGACGGCGCCCCGGGCGTCCTGGCCCTGGCCACCGAGGACCACGGCACAGGCCACTACTACGACGGCACGACCCGCTCCCGCGCCCACGAGGCAACATACGACGAGGCCCTGCAAAAACGCCTGTCAACGGTGACGGACCAACTGCTGTCGCTGTGAGGATTTCACCCCTCAGCGCAGCCCCCGCCCCGTCTCCAGCACGTCCCGGGCCTTCGTCACCAGCCCGTCCGCACCACACGAACGGGCAAGCGCAAGGCCCCGGTTGAGTTCGGCCACGGACCGCGCGGCGATCCCGTACTCGACCCGCGCGGCAGCGTGCTCGTACTGGCACGGAGAAGCCTCCAGATAGGCCACGGCCTGGGCGGCGAGACGAACCGCACGCTGCCCGTTCTCCAGTGCTGCGGCACACCTCAGCGCCTCGCCGATGGCCGTGTCCGTACCGAACCGCTCGGCCTGCCGCCGGGCGTCCGAGGCCAGTTGCGCTGCGCGGACCGGATCCTCCGTGGCGAGGGCACGGGCGAGGTTGAAGGCCCAGGGCAGCACCACCGGGTTGTGGTGTCCCCGCGCGGTCGCGTCCTTCTCGGCCTCCTCCAGTTCATTGATGCCGTCCGTGGTGCGGCCCACCGCGAGCAGCAGCCGGCCGCGCACGGACCGCGGGTCGTGCATCACCATCGGGGACGGATAGGGCGGCGCGAAGCCGTACTGGTCGGCGATCGCCCATGCCTCGTCGACATGACCGCGGGCGAGCAGGACGTCGACGAGGTTGCTGGTGGCGCACCAGTACAGAGGCAGTCCGCGACCGACGCGCTCGGCGAGGCGCAGTGCCTCGCGCAGGGACGCCTCCGCCTCCCTGAGCCGGCCGCGCCTGCGGTGCACGAGGCCGATGTGGGCATGGGCGAGGGAGAGGTGACCGCCGCTCCAGCCGGCCTGCTCGTAGGTGCGCAGGGCCTCGTTGTAGAGGCTTTCGGAGCGGTCGAGGCGGTCGGTGTAGGCGTAGGAGTTGGAGAGCATCAGCAGGAGCTCGATGCCCCACTCGGTGTCGGTCCAGCCCAGGCCCGGTGCCAGTCGGCCGTTGACCAGTGCGCGGTCGCACGCTTCGACGACCTCCTCCGCGTTCTCCCCTGCAGCAGCGCGTCGAAGCCGCGCAGCATGAGCAGGGCGCGCTCGGAGTTGTTGCGCCCGGTGCAGGTGCGGGCGAGGCCGGCGAGGCGTTCGGAGCGTCCCGGCGAGTTCGACTCGCCGGCGTAGATGCCCTCCCACATGTACTGCACGGCCTGGAGCCGCAGCCTGGCGGGCCCGTCCTCGTGCCGCGCGGCCTCCGCCTCGACGGTGCGGACGGCCTCCCCCAACTGGTCGTTGTGGAGCAGGGCCTGGGAGAGCCGGACGACGGCGTCGACGCGCTCCTCGGCGTCGAGGCCGGGCATCGCGAGCGCCGACTGCAGATGGTCGATGGTGGTGGCGGGCGCGGTCAGCAGGGTGGCGCAGCCGAGCTCGAAGAGCACCCGCGCGTGGACCTCCGGGAGCGGTGGTTCCAGCAGGGCGCGTTCGAGGCAGCGGCGGGCCGCGTCGGGCGCGCCGACGGCGAGGTGCTCGCGGGCGGCCTCACGCAGCTGCTCGACCAGCTCCTCGTCGTCGTCCGGATGCACCTGGAGCAGGTGCCGGGAGGCCATCGCGGCGCCGAGTCCGGAGTCCGTGACGACCTGGGCGGCGATGCCGTGCATGGCGGTGCGCAGGGCGTCCGGGATGGAGTTGTAGACGGCGGTGGCGATCAGCGGGTGCACGAACTCCAGGTCGCCGTCGCCGATCCGGGCGTTCGCCGGGTCCGGTTCGGTCAGGATACGGGCGCCCTCCAGGAGTTCGGCGCAGCGCGTCGCGTCGTCGAGGCTCATGGTGGCGAGCTTGGCCACCAGGCCGACGGATATGCCGGTGCCGAGGATCGCGGCCGCCCACGCGAACCGGGTGGCGTCGATGCCGAGTTCCTCCAGGCGGGCGACGAGACCGCCGCCGCGGGCGGAGCGGTTGAGGGCGCGCAGCTCGGCGGCGGCGTGCTCGGTCGGCTCCAGCTCGCTGTCCTGGACCTTGGCGAGGAGTTCCACGGTCTCGTACGGGTTGCCGCCGGTGACGGCCCAGACCTCGCGGCAGAACGGGGCGTCGGCGTGCGCGCCGAGAGTGGCGCGGGTGAGGCCCGCGGTGGCCCCCGGGGTGAGGGCGCTCAGCATGGCCTGAGGCCGGCCCGCGGCGGCGGCGACCGCCTCCAGGTAGCGGGCGCCCTCGCCGCCGACCTCGCCCGGCCGGCGGGCCACCACGACCAGTACGGACAGGTCGTCCAGCCGCTCGGCGAAGGCGGCGAGCCAGCGCAGCGTCTCCAGGTCGGCCCAGTGCGCGTCGTCGATCAGCAGGACCAGCGGCCAGTCCCGGCGGGCCAGCCGGCGCACTCCGGCGACCAGGCCGTCGGTGACGCCCTGCGGGTCCGCCTGGCGTTCGCCGGGTTCGGTTATGCCGAGGGCGGGGCCTGCGATGTCGTACCAGTCGCCGAGGTACTCGCGCGCCTCCTCCGGCATCAGCGACACCAGCGCGGGCTGGAGCAGCTGCCGTACGACGTTGAACGGGACGGATTTGAGGGTCTCGCCACCGCGGGCCGACCACACGGTGCAACCGCGCCGTTCGGCGATGCGGCGGGCCTCGGCCAGCAGGGCCGTCTTGCCGATGCCGGCCTCGCCCTTGATCACCAGCAGGCTGCCCGAGGAGGAGCGGTCGGCGCACAGGGTGTGGAGCGCCTCCTCGACGGCGGCGAGTTCCTCGTCGCGCTCCCAGAGGGAGGCCGAGGCGGCCTCCGTGGGCCGGACCTCCGTCATCCCGCTACCTCCCCAAGTCGCCCGAACGACGTACAGACCTCGAGCGTAGCCCTCTGATCGAGGAAGTGGAGCCCGGTCCGGGCAGCTGTTGCCGTGATGGGTGACAGCCGGTGCGGGCAGGCGACGCGCCAGGCCGGTGATCTGCCCTTCGAAAGGTAACCGGCAGTCAAAAGCCGCTGGAATCAAGCTGTTCTTCGGTCAGCGCCGGGACGTGCGGGATCCGGCCGCCGTGCGGGGCCCCTGCCTCCGGCGCCGCGCGGCGGCAGCCTTCCGGCGCCGGAGGGCGGCGGCGCGGCCGGTACGCCGGAGCGGTGGGTGGTGCCCTGCGAGGACGCCGCGGCCGGGGTCCTCTCATCCGGCTTTCACCCACGCCTCATACGGTGGGGGCATGACGCAGGTGACTCCTCCCGGGTGGTATCCCGATCCCGGGCAGACAAGTGAGGGTCCCGCCACCGAGCGGTGGTGGGACGGCAAGGCATGGACGGACCGGACCCGCCCTGCGGGCTCGGCCGCCGTATGGGGTCCCCCGGCGCAGACGCCGGCGGCCGGGGCGGCGCCGATGCCGGCGCCCCATCCGGCCGATGCGTCCGCCTACCCGGCCCACCCGGCCTACCCGGCGTATCCGGCCCAGCCGCCGGCCCCGTCGCGGCGCGGGCTGCGCACGGGCATCGCCGTCGGGACGGCCGTGGTCGTGCTGGCGTGCATCGGCGTCGGGGTGTACGCGCTGGCCGGAAACGACGGTTCGGGCGGCGGCAGCGCCGCACGGCCGGGCCAGGGGCAGGGTGGTCCGGGCGGCGAGGGCGGTTCCTCCGGCGGCCAGGGCGGGCAGGGCGGACCGTTCGGCGGCGGGTCCGGCGGGTCCGGTGGCGGCGGCGGTCAGTCGCCCGCGCCCGGAGGGTCCGAGGCGCCGAAGATCCGCAGCGGGTCGGTGACCGACGGGATCAGCGGGATCAGCCTGCCCATCCCGGACGACTGGTACGGGCAGCAGCTGTCCGTGGGCGCGCAGATCACCTCCGACAAGTCCTACAAGTGCCCCGGCAACACGTCCCAGACCTGTACGAACGGCGGTGCCTACTCGGCGCCCGCGCTGGCCCTGGGCACCAGGGGCAGCACGGCGGAGGCGGTCGCGAAGGCCGACATCGCCGCGAACGCCGAGGAGTCCTACGGCGGCAAGACGTACGGCTCGATCACCTCGCACGACGTGCTCGCGTCCAAGGCGGTCACCGTGGCCGGGCAGAAGGGCTACCTGGTCCGCTGGAAGGCGGTCACCAGCAAGGGTTCGGACGGCTACGTCGAGTCGCTCGCATTCCCCTCGCCCGCCGACCCGCAGCGGATCGTCGTCGTCCGGTTCGGTGTGGACGTCGCCGAGACGCAGGCCGTCATCGACACGATCACCAAGGGGATCAAGGTGTCGACCGGCGGGGGCAGCGGCCAGAACGTCTGACCCGCCCCGACTCCGGCTCCGGCTCCGGCTCCGGCTCCGGACGTCGGTACCGACTCAGGACGTCGGTTCCGGACGCAGACGCCGGACACAGGTCGGCCGGGCGGAACTCCCCTCCGCTCAGGAGGAGCCCCGCCCGGCCGGGGGTGCGCGCCGCCCCCGTCCCCACGGTGCGGCGCGGTCAGGCCCCCGTCCGGTCATCCCGTGGACGGCGGCCTGGGTCTCAGGTGAGGCCGAGTGCCGGCAGCACGGCGGCCTCCACGAAGCGGACCAGATAGTCGGGGTCGGCGTACTCCCCCTCCAGGACGGGCCGGGCGCGCATCACGCCGAACATCTGCGCCGGTACGTACGGCAGGGCCGGATGGTCGGCGGCGATCTCGCCCCGCTCCACCCCCCGCTGGAGGATCTCCCGCATCGCCCGGATCTCCGGCTCCACCAGCGCCTCGCGCAGCGCCTGCTGCAGGTCCGGGTCCTGGGTGACGGCATGGCCGAGCGCCTGGTGGAGCCTGGTGTCCTTGCGTCCCCACAGCGCGGCGACCCGCGCGGCCTGGCGCAGATCCTCGGCCAGCGACCCGGTGTCGATGCCGCCGAAGCGCATCTGCCGGGCGGACCGCAGCGCCGCCGCCACGAACTGGGGCTTCGTCTTCCACTGCCGGTAGAGCGTGGACTTGCTGCAGCGCGTGCTCGCGGCGACGCCCTCCATGGTCACGGCGTCATACCCGCACTCACGGATCTGCTCGAGCACCGCGTCGAAGAACTCCTTCTCACGCTCTGGCGTGATCTTGGAGCGGCGCGGCGAGGCGACCGATTCCGGTCCGTCCGCGTCCTGCGACGTCATGTGCTCTCTCCCTCACTTCCGGACCGGGATTATTCCCGGCTTCCAGTGTGTCGTACCTATCGATACGCCACTGTACCGGAACGCCGACGTATCGGTACAATCCCGTATCGGAACGCATTCGTTTCGGGACGGACGCGTACCGATGAGTTCCGGCCCCGGCCGAGGTCTCACCACGTACAGCACCGCACACAGCACCACGCACGAACGTGAGCAAGGGAGCCGGGGGATGAACGGAAGCACCGAGCCTCCGGACGCGGAGGCGGCCGCCGTACGGCGGCCGCCGCTCGTCCGTGAGCTCCTGCTCGTCGCGGGACTCTTCCTCGTCTACAAGTTCGGCCGGCAGCTCGCCACCGGCCACACCGGCGAGGCCCGCAGCAACGGGCACCGCGTGTGGGACCTCGAGCGCGCGCTGCACCTGCCCGGCGAAGGCTCGGTGCAGTCCCTCCTGCTGCACGGCGACGGTCTCGCGCAGATCGCGAACACCTACTACGCGGCCGTCCACTTCCCGGCCACCGCGGGCTTCCTGGTCTGGCTCTACCTGCGGCGCCCGGCGCACTACGTCTGGGCCCGCCGGGTGCTGGCCACCGTCACCTCGGCGGCCCTGGTGCTGCCCTTCGCCTATCCGCTGGCGCCGCCGCGGATGCTGACCGGCACGGGGCTGGTCGACACGGCGCACGTCTACGGCCCGTCGGTGTACGGCCCGCCCTCCTCCGACCACCTCTCCAACCAGTTCGCGGCGATGCCGTCGCTGCACTTCGCCTGGGCCCTGATGGTCGCCCTCGGCCTGATCGCGGCGACGCGCTCGCGGTGGCGCCTGCTGTGGCTGCTGCACCCGCTGGTCACGCTGCTGGTGATCGTGGGCACGGCGAACCACTACTGGGTCGACGCCCTCGTCGCGACCGCCATGCTCGGCGTCGCGCTCGCCGTGATCCGCCGGCCGCGCCGCACGGTCGGCACCGCCGGAAGCGGCGGCGGCCTGCGCGCGCCGGCCGCCGGGAAGAGGGACGAGAAGGTCCTGGTCGGAGCGGGCCGATGACCGCCGTTCTCGTGGCCGTCGCCCTCTCCCTGGTCTCGGCCGTCGCCTACGCGGCCGCGGCCGTGGCCCAGGAGCGCCTCGCCGCACGCAGCTCCGACCGCGGTGTGCTGCGGCTGCTGGGCGCGGGTGCCTGGTGGGCGTCGGTCGGGCTCAACGCCTCCGCGGCCCTGCTGCACGTCGTCGCCCTCAAGTACGGCTCGCTGACCGTCGTGCAGCCGCTCGGTGCCCTCACGCTGGTCGCCGCGGTGCCGATGGGGGCGCGGGTGGCCGGCCGGAAGGTGAGCACGGCCGAGTGGCGCGGCACCGCGCTGACCCTGGCCGGGCTGGCCACGCTGCTGGTCGCCGCGTCCGGTTCGGCGCCCGAGCAGGTGCTGAGCCTGACCGAGGCGCTGGCGGTGGCGGGCACCACGGCCGCGCTGATCGGCATGCTGTCGTGGCCGGGGGCCCGGCCGGGACTGCGGCACGCCACCGCGTCCGGGTTCGCCTCGGGCGTGGCCTCGGCGCTCACGCAGACGGTGACCGTCGCGGCGACCGACCGCTCCGGCCCGGCTCTGAGCCTCCAGGTCGTCCTGGTGGCGGTGCTGGTCGCGGCCTTCGCCGCGGGCGGACTGCTGCTGTCGCAGACGGCGTACAAGGGCGGACTCGGCGCGCCGCTGGCGGTGCTGACCCTGTCCAACCCGGTGGCGGCCTCGCTGATCGGCCTCACGCTGCTCGGCCAGGGCCTGCGCGGCGGCGCGGCGGGCGTGCTGCTCGCCCTGGCGGGTGCGGCCCTCGCCTCCTGCGGCGTCGTCCTGCTGACCCGTCCGGCCCCCGTCCGGGTCCCCGCCCCGGCCGGCGAGGAGCACCCCGTGGCCGCGGTGCTGGCCCTCCAGCCGCAAACGGCGACACCGGAACGGGTACTGGTGCCCCGCCCGACGGCGGACCCGGGCCACCTCACCCCGCTGAGCCGCTGAGCCGCTGAAAAGCTAACCCAGGCCGCGTGAGTCCTGCTTGAGCGCCGTGTCCACGGTGAGCGCCGTCGCGACGACCAGGCTCAGCAGCGGCTCGGGCAACTGGTAGTGGATCTGCAGGACATAGTTGTCCGCGGTCGTGAACATCGTCTTGGCGAGGCCTTCCCAGGTCTTGGTGATCCGGGCGACCTCGTTGTCCGCGTGGTCCACGATGGCGAAGTTCCAGGCCCGCCAGTTCTCCGCCTTGATCGCGCCGACCTGCCGGCCGTCCGCGTTCATCGCGAAGTTGATCTTCCCGATCATGTTCTGCTGGACGATCTCGCCCACCGGCGAACCGTCCGGACGACTCACCTCGACCCGCGACTTGAAGAACTTCGCGGGCCGGGTCAGCACCAGTTGCGGCTGCCCGTGGGCGTCCCGGATCTCCAGCCGGTGCGTCATGAACTGGTCGAGGCTGGAGACGAAGCGCGCCACCTTCTTCAGCGCGCTCTGCCCGATCTCGGTGACCGAGCCGATCTGGTGGCCGTTCTGGTCCATGACCGTGTACTCGTTGGTCAGCTCGATCAGCTTGGCCTTCTGGTTCACCACCAGGACCGGCTCGGTGAACAGGCTGCCGCCACCGGGGCCGCCCGCGGCGACCCCGGCCTGCTGCTGCACCTGGCGCTGCACCCGCGGGTCGGGACCCGGGGCCTGCTGCGGCATCTGCGGCATCTGCGGCTGCGGCGGCTGCCCGGCCGGGGCCGCCTGCTGGTCGGCGTGCGTGTGCTGGGTCCACTGAGCGCCGTCCCAGTAGCGCAGGGTCCGGGGCGCTCCGTGCGGATCCGGGTACCAACCTGCAGGTGTGTTCGAATGCGTGGTCACCGGGGCACACTACCCCGGCCCCACCCGCACCTCACCACCCCTTCCGTTGCGGTGTTCATCAGCTTTTACCCGGCACGTCACCGCACCCGTCACTCCGTGATGATCGCCGGGTCGCTGACGCCGCACCTCCCGGTCTCCACATGTCCGGCGAATCGCCGCAGGAAGCTCCGGTCGGCCCCGGAGGTGACGGTGAGGTCGTACCAGTGCCTGCTCGCCGCGAGGTCGACGGTGTGCCGGACGGTCGCGCCGGCCCGTACGGAGAACGTCCGCGGCCGTACGCCGTAGCCGCCCGCAAGCGTCAGACGGACCGTGCCGGAGCCCTTGTTGGTGAAGGTCAGCTCGACGTTCCCACCGGCGTGACGGGCGGTGACCTCGGGCCCGGCGGTCCTGTTCGGGCCCTTGAAGACGCGCAGGAAGCCGTTGGGACCGTGCACGGCGAGGTCGTACGAGCCGTTCGAGTACGCCGAGTTCCAGGTGTCCGCGACGGTTCTGCCGGCCTCGGTGGTGTAGGTCCACGGCCCGTCGGTGCGGTTGCCGGAGGTGACCAGGAAGGCGGCGCCCGCGTCCACCCCCGAGGCGAAGGTGAGGGTGAACTTCCCGCCCGCGGTGTCCGCCGAACCGTCCACGTACGGGGCGTACTTGAGCGGACGCGTCGGGCGCAGGCCGCGCTCCTGCCTGGGCAGGACGCCCTGGGCCGGCGGGGTCGGCACGTAGTCGGGGTGCCGGTTGTTGTCCGGCGGCTCGTACCCGTCGGTGTCCGGCAGGGCGACCGGCTTGGTGTCCGTACGGGAGAAGTCGAACGCCGCGGTCAGATCGCCGCAGACGGCGCGCCGCCAGGGCGAGATGTTCGGCTCGTGGACACCGAAGCGGGTCTCCATGAACCGGATGATCGAGGTGTGGTCGAGCGTCTCGGAGCAGACGTAGCCGCCCTTGCTCCAGGGCGAGACGACGAGCATCGGCACCCGCTGGCCGAGGCCGTAGGGGCCGGCCGCGTTGCCGCCGCCGCCCTTGAACAGGTCGAGGGAGGGGTCGACGGTGGACTTGCCCTGCGCGGCCGACTGCGGCGGATACGGCGGGATCTGGTGGTCGAAGAAGCCGTCGTTCTCGTCGTAGGTGATGAACAGCGCCGTCTTCGCCCACACCTTCGGGTCGGCGGTGAGCGCGTCGAGGACCTGGGAGACGTACCAGGCGCCGTAGTTCGCTGGCCAGTTGGGGTGCTCGGTGAACGCCTCGGGGGCGACGACCCAGGAGATCTGCGGCAGCCTTCCACCCTTGACGTCGGCCTTCAGCTGGTCGAAGAAGCCCTCGCCCCTGGTCGCGTCGGTGCCGGTGCGGGCCTTGTCGTAGAGCGGGTCGCCGGGCTCGGCACCCCGGTACTGGTTGAAGTACAGCAGCGAGTTGTCGCCGTAGTTGCCCCGGTAGGCGTCGGAGATCCAGCCCCAGCTGCCGGCCGCGTCCAGGCCGTCGCCGACGTCCTGGTAGATCTTCCAGGAGACGCCCGCCTTCTCCAGGCGCTCGGGGTAGGTCGTCCAGCCGTAGCCCGCCTCGTCGTTGCCGAGGACCGGACCGCCGCCCTGGCCGTCGTTGCCCGTGCAACCGGACCACATGTAGTAGCGGTTGGGGTCGGTCGAGCCCATGAACGAGCAGTGGTACGCGTCGCAGACGGTGAAGGAGTCGGCGAGCGCGTAGTGGAACGGGATGTCGTCACGGGTCAGGTACGCCATCGTCGTCGTGCCCTTGGCGGGCACCCACTTGTCGTACTTGCCCCCGTTGAAGGCGGCATGCGTGTCGTTCCAACCGTGCGGCAGGTCCTGGATGAACGCCAGGCCCAGGTCGTCGGCGTCGGGGTGGAACGGCAGGATCTCCTTGCCGCCCGCATCCTTCTGGTGCCACACCGACGTGCCGTTCGGCCAGGTCACCGGGCGCGGGTCGCCGAACCCGCGGACGCCCTTGAGCGAGCCGAAGTAATGGTCGAAGGAACGGTTCTCCTGCATCATCACGACAATGTGCTCGACGTCCTCGATGGACCCCGTGCGACGGTTCGCGGGCAGCGCGGCAGCACGCTCGATGCTGTTCGACAGCGCGGTGAACGCGGTGGTCGCGCCCGCGAGTTGCAGGAATCGGCGCCGATTGACTTCGGGCATGGTGTGGGTGCCTCTCATCCTGGTGCGGACGGCCGGAACATGACGGAATGCGCGCGCAGCGAGTGTTCCAAGAGCAACAAACGTCAGGGAAGGGTCGGATGGCGCCAATGTGAAAGTCGTCGGTACGAGCGGTGGGACGCGACGGAGGCGGCGTGCCGGGCCCCGCCTCCCGGGAGACCGCGATCACGACGGACACGCGTTCGGCCCGCGACGCGCCGCCTCCGCGGGCGACGCCGTGGGGTGGTACGGCGGGTGGGCAGGCGCCCGCACTTCCTGGCCCGGCAGATCGCCACCGCGGTCTTCCTCCGGTCGACGGGCGGCCGGGGGTGGCGCATTCCTTTCGTTCCGGGCCGTGGAGAAGACTTCCGTCAGGCGGAAGCGCCCTTGCCCCCCTGTGGCGCCCGTCACGACCCTGAGCCCAACCACGGCACTGCGGGGCGACGGCGCCCCGCTCTCAGGGACGGGAACGCCATGCCTCACATGACCGCCTTCGCCAGGAACCAGTGGTACAGCTAGCGCACCTTTCCGACCTGCGCTCATGTGGGGGCGATGAGGCTGTGACCTGCTAGGACGGGTTGCAGAGGCGTACGGAGGCAGTCAGAGGAAACCGCTCTGATTCGACCCCGGTTCGACCCGGGTCACGCAGAGGCAGTCAGAGGCATCAGCCCCTGGAACTGGCCTTTGAGAGACCTGAGTTGGCCGGTGTGGATCAAGAGTGGACCACTCTGGCGGGGCTCTGTTTCGACCTCGGTCGAGCTGCGATGGGGACGCCTGCCTCCGCTCGGAGCCGGAATGACGAGGGCCTCCAGGACGGCAATCCTGGGGACCTTGCCGGCGCCGTTGGAGGTCGGTTCCGGATGCCACCCGTGGTTTTAGCGGGCCTGGGCGGCGTCCACGTCTTTGCGAGACGACCCCACCGTGTCCGACAACACTCACCAGCCACTCCCCCAACGCCAGTTCACTCCCTGCCGCGGCCCCTTGGGCCCCTCCGCACTGCCATCGACTGCGGCCGATCTGATTCTGCTCGGAGACCTCACCGGCCGCTACGCCACCGGCAGTTACAGCCGACTCTCCTCCGACAGGCGGACCGTGCTCCCGCGCGGGGACCGCCAGGGCGCGGCCGAGCACGGGCACCGGATCACCGCGGCCATCGCCTGCCACGTCGCCCGCGCCGGCGGCACCATCGACCAGCTCACCCAACTCCTCCTGCACCCCGAGCACGAAGGCGGACGGCACACCCGCAACATCGCACTGCGCTCCGGGCAGACACGCGCCCTGGACTACCTCCGCCGGGTCTGGAACAGCGCCTCGGCCACCGTCGGCACCACCTTGGCGCTGGGCTCGCGGCACGACGCGTTCGAGGTGCTCGCCGCCCTGCGGGACCGCATCGAGACCACGCCCTGGCGCGGGGAGCGGGGACGGACCGCCCTGCGCGTGCTGCGGGCGCATCTGAACTTCGCCGAAATCGCGGGCGGCCCGCTGCACCACGCCAGTGAACGGCAGACAGCGGAGGAAGCCGGGATCTCCCGCACAACGCCACGGGCCGTCTACGACACCGTCCTCAAGCCGCAGGGCTGGCTGCGCCGGCTGCGGGTCGGCCACGGCCGGGAGGGCTCCACCTGGTACCTCGACTACGGCAGCGCCCACGGCCGCGGTGCCCATTCGTTGTCTCGTTTCCGGACCACTCAATTCCCCCCCGACCCGGCACTTGAGGAGTGGACCACCCCTGAGACGGCCACGACGGCCGACATCGACTCCACCGTCCTCGGCAATCTCATGGGCCACGACGCCTTCGCCCACCACGCCCTCGGCAGCGCCGCCCTCATGATCATCAGCGCCCTCCATGTACGCCACCATCAGACGGCCGGCGAGCTCCGCCAGGCCGAGTGGTTCCAGCGCCAGCCGTACCAGCGTCACGTCCGAGGGTACCCGCGAGGTCAGCCGGGGCAGGAGCGAGCTGTCCGTCACCTCGTCCGGGCGGATCGAGACCATGATCGACAGCCCGGACCGTCCGGCGGCCGTGAGCGTGAGCAGCCATTCCAGTGTCGCGTTGTCCGCCCAGTGCGCGTCCTCGACGACCAGCGCGTCGACGTCCAGTCGGCCCACCAGCTCCGTGAGCGCGCCCAGGATCCGGCGCCGGGTCTCCCGGGGATCGTCCAATGCTTCCAAAGGCCGCGGCAGTCTGTCGGCCCAGTCCGGAAAAGCGGCCGTAGCGCACCGGCCGGCGGAGTCAGCGCCACATCGGCGTCCAGCCGCGGGCACATCCGCCGGATCCCGTCGACGACCGCCCCAGGGTGAACGGTTCGGCCAGCGGCGGGCAGGTGGCGATCAGCGCCCTTCGCCCCGTCGCCGAGGCGACTGCCTCGCGTATGAGCCGCGTCTTCCCGATACCGGCCTCGCCGTCCACCACGACGAGCGTCGGCCCGTTCTCCAACGCGTCGCGCACCACGGAGAGCTCGTCCGTACGTCCGATGAAGTCCGGGGCCGGGGTGTGGATCACGTGACGGCTTCGGGCGCTTCGCGGGCTCACCGTCCGCCGCGTTGCGACTCAGGCGACGTGCCAACCTGCCACCTCCGGCTGCCTGCCCGTCCTGAGCCCTCGCACCGCACCCGAGCCCGCGTCTTTTTCGCACAGCCGAGAGACCGAGTCTCCTTCGCGACGCCCGGCACACGCTCCCGCCGCACCGGCCGAACGACCGAGTACGTTCGGCTGCAAGGATCTCCGAGCGGTGCGCCCACGGCGCGGCACCGGTTCCCGTGCTCCTGTGACAGCCCGAGAACCGCGGGCCTTTCACCGCTCACGCCGCCCACCGCAGTGGGCCTGCGGCACCAGATCACGGAAACATCGTAGCAACAACCTATTGACATGACATTTGCGCGGGGGCATCGTTCTCGACTTAGAGCGAGCTATTCAAGCGCTTTAAGTCGGCGCCTGCGCCACCACCTCCCTCTGGGCCTCCGGGGCGAAAGGAAACCTGTGTGATGTCGTTCGCAGTACTGACCGTGGGACGCGTCGGGGTGGACGTGTACCCGCTCCAGACAGGTGTGGGGCTGGCGGACGTCACGTCGTTCGGCAAGTACCTGGGCGGCAGCCCGACCAATGTCGCCGTGGCCGCCGCCCGGTACGGGCACACCGCGGCCGTGATCACCAAGACCGGCCGGGACCCGTTCGGGGACTTCGTCCGCTCGGCCCTGGAGGGCTACGGGGTCGACAGCCGTTTCATCGGTACGTCGGACATCGCGCCGACCCCGGTGACGTTCTGCGAGATCTTCCCGCCGGACGACTTCCCGCTGTACTTCTACCGCCTGCCGAAGGCCCCCGATCTCGACATCCGAGAGCGGGAACTCGACCTGGCGGCGGTACGGGACGCACGGATCTTCTGGGTCACCGGGACCGGCCTGAGCGAGGAGCCGAGCCGCTCGGCCACCCTCGCGGCCCTGGCCCACCGGGCGAAATCGGGTCCGACCGTCTTCGACCTCGACTGGCGTCCCACTTTCTGGCCCCGGGACGTCGGCGGCTACCGTCTCGGGCCGGCCGAGGCACGCACGTACTACACCGAGGCCCTGCGTCACACCACGGTGGCCGTGGGCAACCTCGACGAGTGCGAGGTCGCCACCGGTGAACGCGAGCCCTATGCCGCCGCAAAGGCGCTGCTCGCCGCCGGAGTCGAACTGGCGGTGGTGAAGCAGGGCCCGAAGGGCGTGCTGGCCATGGACGGAGACGGCTCGGTGTGCGAGGTCCCGCCGGTCCCGGTGAACGTGGTCAACGGCCTGGGTGCGGGTGACGCCTTCGGCGGCGCCCTGTGCCACGGGCTGCTGTCCGGCTGGGACACCCGGCGCACGGTGTCCTTCGCCAACGCGGCCGGCGCCATCGTGGCAAGTCGGCTGTCCTGCTCCGACGCGATGCCGACCGAGGCCGAGGTCGAGGCGAAGCTGCGCGACTCGAACGACTCAGAACGAGAGGTGTGACGACGTGCTGTCCGACAACGTGGGCCGGATCGTGGATGCCCGGGTGAAGGATCCCGGTGCCGTTGCAGCCGCCGCCGCGAGCCGTGTGAAGGCCACCTCGCGGCTGGGCGAGCACGGCAGGGCGATGATCATCGCCGCCGACCACCCGGCCCGCGGCGCCAACGGCGTCGGCGGAGACCCGCTGGCCATGGCCGACCGCTACGAACTCCTCGACCGCCTGTGCGTCGCGCTGGAGCGCCCGGGCGTGACGGGTGTCCTCGCCACCGCGGACATCCTGGAGGACCTGCTGCTCCTCGGCGTCCTCGACGGCAAGTCCGTCTTCGGTTCGATGAACCGGGCGGGGCTGGCCGGCTCCGTTTTCGAGATCGACGACCGTTTCACCGGCTATGACGCCGGGACCATCGCCGCGATGGGCTTCGACGGCGGCAAGATGCTCACCCGTATCGCGCTGGGCGACCCGGCGACGCCGTCCGTCCTGAAGAACACGGCCCACGCCGTCGACGAGCTCAATGACCGCCAACTCATCGCCATGGTCGAGCCGTTCCTCTCCGAGTGGCGCGACGGGAGGATCCGCAACGACCTGTCCACCGAGGCCGTCATCAAGTCGATCACCATCGCCTCCGGGCTCGGCCGCCGCAGCGCGTACACCTGGCTGAAGCTGCCGGTGGTGGAGAACATGGAGCGGGTCCTGGCCTCCTCCACGCTGCCCGCGCTGCTGCTGGGCGGCGAGGTGAAGGACGCGGAGGCGGCGTTCGTGTCGTGGGGCAAGGCGCTCAAGCAGCCCACTGCGCAGGGCCTGGTCGTCGGCCGCTCCCTGCTCTACCCGTCCGACGGCGATGTCGCGGGCGCGGTGGACCGGGCGGTGAGCCTGCTGTGACCAGCAAGTACCATCTGCCGGCGAGGGCCTCGGCCGACGGCCCCTACGACCTCCTGGTCACGCCGGAGTCGGCGGGCTGGGGATACTCCGGTCTCAGGATCCTGACCCTGGGTCCGGGCGAGACGCACGCCCTGTCCACCGAGGATTCCGAGTTCCTGGTCCTGCCGCTGGCGGGCTCCTGCACCGTCACCACGGACGGCAGCACCTTCGGACTCACCGGCCGCACGGGCGTGTTCGCCTCGGCCACCGACTTCGCGTACCTACCACGTGAGTCGGAGGCCGTCATCAGCAGCGCCCGTGGGGGACGGTTCGCGCTGCCCTCCGCCCGTACCGAGCGAGGTGGCCTCCACGCTCGGTACGGGCGCAAGGAGGACGTGCCGGTCGAGCTGCGGGGCGCGGGAGCGTGCTCGCGGCAGGTGAACAACTACTGCCTGCCGGGCACGTTCGAGGCCGAGCAACTGCTGGTGTGCGAGGTGCTCACCCCGGGCGGGAACTGGTCCTCCTACCCCCCGCACAAGCACGACGAGGCCCGGCCCGGCCAGGAGTCGGAGCTGGAGGAGATCTACTACTTCGAGGTCTCCGGCGACGGCAACGGCTTCGGCTATCAGCGGGTGTACGGCACTCCGGACCGTCCCATCGACGTGCTGGCAGAGGTCCGCTCCGGCGACACGGTGCTCATCCCGCACGGCTGGCACGGCCCGTCCATCGCCGCCCCCGGCTACGACCTCTACTACCTCAACGTCATGGCCGGTCCCGGCCAGGACCGCGCCTGGCTGATCTGCGACGACCCCGCCCACGGCTGGGTGCGCGGCACCTGGGACTCCCAGGACGTCGACGACCGGCTGCCCTTCGGAGAGAACCGATGAAGACCGTACGACTGACCACCGCCCAGGCCCTGGTCCGTTTCCTCGCCCACCAGTACAGCGAGCGGGACGGCCAGGAGCAGCGCCTGATCCCCGGCGTGTGGGGCATCTTCGGTCACGGCAACGTGGCCGGCGTCGGACAGGCCCTCCTCCAGGCCGCGACCACCGGCGAAGCCGACCTTCCCTACTACCTGGCCCGCAACGAGCAGGGCATGGTGCACGCCTCGGTGGCGTATGCCAAGATGCGCGACAGGCTGGCCGCCTTCGCCTGTACGGCGTCGACGGGCCCGGGTTCGACGAACATGATCACCGGCGCGGCGCTGGCGACCACCAACCGGCTGCCGGTCCTGCTACTGCCGAGCGACATGTTCGCCACCCGCTCCGCCGACCCGGTGCTCCAGCAGCTGGAGGACACCCGCGGCGGGGACGTCACCGTCAACGACGCCTTCCGGGCCGTATCGAAGTACTTCGACCGCATCCAGCGCCCTGAGCAGCTGATCCCGGCCGCGCTGGCCGCGATGCGGGTGCTCACCGACCCGGTCGAGACCGGTGCCGTCACCCTCGCGCTGCCGCAGGACGTGCAGGCCGAGGCCTTCGACTGGCCGCTCTCCTTCTTCCGGCGCCGGGTCTGGCGCGTGGGCCGCCCGGTTCCGGAACCGGCCGCCGTCGAGCGCGCCGCCGCCCTGATCCGCAACGCGAAGAGGCCGCTGATCGTGGCCGGCGGCGGCGCCGTCTACTCCGGTGCGGAGACCGAGTTGCGCGCCTTCGCGGAGGCGACCGGCATCCCGGTGGCCGACACCCACGCCGGCAAGGGCGCGGTGCCCTGGGACCACCCCTACGCGGTCGGCGGCATCGGCTCCACGGG
>NZ_JBIWOE010000075.1:0-23753 GCF_044767585.1 Streptomyces sp. NPDC101225 | reverse complement strand
CTGGCAAATCACCCCGGCCACCGCATAGCGAACAGGGGCTGCCCGGCCTACGGCCGGACAGCCCCTCACCAAGATCTTCATGAGCCTTCTAGGGGGTGTCTCGCCGTCTGCTCAGGCCGTCCCGTCGACCAGCCGGAACGCCGAGTCCGCCCGGTAGAGATCGCTCTGCTGCCAAGGGTCCAGCCGGAGCCGGAAGTTCTGGTGGCGCAGGTAGCGGCCCGGGTAGTTCACCGACTCCAGCATGACCGCGCCCGGGTAGGACGACGTCCGCGGGCAGAAGGTGGCGTCCTGCTCGAACAGGGCGGAACCGTCGTCGCGTTCGGAGCGCAGCAGGAAGTCGCGGTGGCGGAGGTAGCCGCCGCCGGCCGTGGCGAAGGAGTAGCAGGAGCCGTCGGCCAGGCCCTTGACCACCTTGAAGGTGGCGTCCCGGCGGGCTTCGCCGGACGCGATCGGGTCGAGCCTCACCAGGCCGCCGCTGACATGCCAGTAGCGGTCGGGGTAGTTCACCGAGCGCACGGACCGGTAGGTGCCGGAAGACTTCCCGCGGTCGGGCGAACTCACCTGCGGCGTAGGTGACTTGGGGCTTCCGGACCCACCGGTCGCGGACGCGTGCGGTCCGGCCGCGGCGGACGTGCGGGGCCGCGCGGTGGGCGAACCGCTCCGTCCCGCGGGCGTCGTCGCGCTCGTCGTCGCGGAGGGGCCGGCGAAGGAGATCAGCCCCGGACCCGAGGCGGACGCCGACGCGGAAGGGTCTCCGGACGCCTTTGACGCACCGTCAGGGTCCTTGTCCATCAGGGCGATTGCCGTCACGCACGCGACGATCGTCGCCACGGCCAGCGCGCCCGCCAGCCAGAGTCTTCGGGTTCCCGGGGCGCGGGAGGTCTCGGGGGCCCAGCCGTTCTCCCAGGATGCGCGGGCGGGCCGTTCGGGGGTGGTGTCAGGCATACGGGATCCTCCAGCGGCGCCCGTGGCGGCGGCCGGGGGTGTGAGGGGGGTGTGGGCAAGCGGTGAAACCTTAGTGGAGCGGAGGCGGTACCGGGAGCCGTATCAGTGAGCGGTTTCCATGAAAGCCGACATTCCTCGTGCCGGGCGCGGGAGGTCTTCTCCCGCTGGCGCGTACGACGGTTCCGGCCACGGCGTGAGCGCCGTTATGTACACTCGTACGCATGGGATTCCTGACGCTCCTCGCGGCCATAGCCGCCGAGGTGGGCGGCACCACCGCCATGAAGTTCAGCGACGGCTTCAGCAGGCTGTGGCCGTCGGTGCTGACGCTCGTCGGATACGTCGTGTCCTTCTGGCTGCTCGCCCAGACGCTGAAGAGCATGTCCGTCGGCACGGCCTACGCGATCTGGGCCGGCCTCGGCACCGCGGCCATCGTGGGCATCGGGATGGTGTTCCTCGGGGAGGGGATGACCCTGCAGAAGGCCGCCGGCATCGCGCTGATCATCGTCGGGGTCGTCGTGCTCAACCTCGGGGGTGCGCACTGATGGCCCGCCGCTACGACCCCGACCGGCGCCAGCGGATCATCGACGCGGCGATCCGGGTGGTGGGGGACAAGGGCCTGGCGGGCCTCAGCCACCGCTCGGCCGCCGCCGAGGCCGACGTGCCGCTCGGCTCGACGACGTACCACTTCAGGACCCTCGACGAGCTGATGGTGGCCGCGCTGCGGCAGGCCAACGAGGGCTTCGCCAAGGTCGTCGCCGCGCACGGCGCCCTGGCGGACACGGGGGGCGACCTGGCCGCCGACCTCGCGCGGATCCTGGGCGAGTGGCTGAGCGGCGACCGCACCGGCGTCGAGCTGGAGTACGAGCTCTATCTCGCCGCCCTGCGCCGCCCCGCCCTGCGCCCCGTCGCCGCCGAGTGGTGCGAGGAGCTCGCCGAGCGGCTCGCCCGGCGGACCGACGCGGTCACGGCACGGGCCCTGGTCGCGCTGATGGACGGGATCTGTCTCCAGGTGCTGCTGACGGGGACGGAGTACGACGAGGGCTTCGCGCGCGAGGCGCTCGCGCGGGTGATGTCCACGCCGGCCGCCGACGGCGGGAAACGGTGAGGTCCCGGCCGGGACGGACCGGGCGGCGGCCCGGTCCCTGAGACGCCGCCCGCGGCGGTTGGCCACCGCGCCCCCCGGCCGGTTAGGTTGCCCTCATGACCGACACGACTGCTCCTCGCACCACCGGCGCCGTGGCCACCGGGCTGGCCACGATCGCCGCCGACGGCACTGTTCTCGACACCTGGTTCCCCGCGCCCGAGCTGAGCGAGGAGCCCGGCCCGGCCGGCAGCGAACGGCTGTCCGCCGACAGGGCCGTGGAGCTGCTCGGCGAGGGCGCGGCCAAGGCGATCGGCCCGGACGCCCGCCGCGGCGTCGAGGTGGTCGCGGTGCGCACGGTCATCTCCTCCCTCGACGAGAAGCCGATCGACGCGCACGACGTCTACCTGCGGCTGCACCTGCTCTCGCACCGTCTGGTCAGGCCGCACGGCCAGAGCCTGGACGGCATGTTCGGCTTCCTCGCCAACGTCGCCTGGACCTCGCTCGGCCCGGTCGCCGTCGACGACCTCGAGAAGGTGCGGCTCAACGCCCGTGCCGAGGGGCTGCACCTGCAGGTGACCTCGGTCGACAAGTTCCCGCGCATGACGGACTACGTCGCCCCCAAGGGCGTCCGGATCGCCGACGCGGACCGGGTGCGGCTCGGCGCGCACCTCGCCGAGGGCACCACGGTGATGCACGAGGGCTTCGTCAATTTCAACGCGGGCACGCTGGGCACCTCCATGGTCGAGGGCCGGATCTCCGCGGGTGTGGTCGTGGGCGACGGCTCGGACATCGGCGGCGGCGCCTCCACCATGGGCACGCTCTCCGGCGGCGGCAACGTCATCATTTCCATCGGCGAGCGCTGCCTGATCGGCGCGGAGGCGGGCGTCGGCGTCGCGCTCGGCGACGAGTGCGTGGTCGAGGCCGGCCTGTACATCACCGCGGGCTCCCGCGTGACCATGCCCGACGGGCAGATCGTCAAGGCCCGCGAGCTCTCCGGCGCCTCCAACATCCTCTTCCGCCGCAACTCGGTCACCGGCACGGTCGAGGCCCGCCCGAACAACGCGGTCTGGGGCGGCCTGAACGAGATCCTGCACAGCCACAACTGACCGTTGGCGGCCATGCGGCCGCCTGGTCGAGCGCCCTTCCACGGCCCCAGGACGGCCCGGGAGGGCGCTCTCATGCAGCTGCTTGAGGGCGTTGAACGTCTGCTGCCGTCACGGTTGGCCGCTGTGCTGGGCTGCTGATGATCCGGATCAGATCTGAGGGGGGGATCTCGTGCGAACGATACCGACCGCCGTGACGGCGGCCTTGGCCTGCCTGGTCATGGGGGGCGCCGTGACCGGCTGTGGGGACCGCAGCGCGGCGGAGCCGCTCGCCGCCGATCAGATGCTTGACGACGCGAATGCCACGATGCGAGCTCTGACGTCAGTGACCATCGACACGGTCACCAAGGCGACCGGGGGTGATGATCGCTCCAGCCATCTGACAACCGACCTCAAGGGCAAGTGTGCGTTCGAGTCGACCTCGGCCACAGGTGCCGGCCTCGAACAGATCCGGATCGACGGGACGGACTACGTCCGTCCGAATCGGACCTACCTCGAGGAGTCGGGTCGGCACATGGGCGGCGCGGACAAGCAGGATCGTTGGGTCAAAGTCCCTGTCAGCAAGTCGCAGCCGGGAGACGGGCTCTCCCAGTGCACGTATGAGTTCGCCTCCTTCGGGCAGGTGGACGACGGCGAACCGGCCAAGGTCAACGGCGTCCCAGCGATTCCGTTGAAGGTGACCGACGAGAAGGACGGCTCCTTCACCTTCTACGTTGCTGCCGAGGGCAAGCCGTACATCCTCAAGGTCGTCTACAAGGGCGACGAATTCGACACCACCACGTCGTTCAGTGCCTTCGATGGGCCATTGGACGTGCAGCCCCCGGACAAGGCCAAGGTGCTGGACATGAGCGACATCGGCTGATGGCGAGCTGCTCGTGGAGGTCACGGTCGGCCCCATGGGGGCGCGCACGGCTGTACGTGACGTCGGCGGAGTCTTGATGATCGGGTCAAGCCCGCGGAGCGCCGTTCTTTGGTTGAGGGCGGCTCCGGCCCGGTGCAGTGGGGAGCGCGGTGCGTAGCGTTTCCACTTCCGCACGGGGGAACGGCCGCCCCCACTGAGAGGCGTAGCCGTCTTCGCCGAGTTCGTAGGCGACCTGATCGAAGGCGCGAAGTGCGGCCCTGCCCAGGGTCGTGATCGTATGGCGGCTGGACCAGACGACGACGCCTGAGCTGTCGGGCTTCCGGGAGTCGTCGGCCCTCAGTAGGCAGATGTCCACGTCATCGCCTTCGCGGCGGAAGAGCCATCGGTGGGCCTGCGGCTCGCCCTCGAACTCTGCCCGGGCCTCCGTGTCCGTCAGAACCAGTCTGGTGACCGCGTGCAGGAACTGCTCTGGGCCGTCGGTGACGTACGACGCGAAGACCTCCACCTCGCCCTTGTCATCGGCCACCTTGCACAACGCCCAGCCGTGATGGCGCAGCGTCCAAGTGATCGTGAGTCGGCTCATGGCACCCCCATATGGTGCCGGCACCCTACTGCGCAGGATTGACCGCAGTGGCGCAGGGCGGCGGGGGTCTGGCAGCCGGTGAGCACGTCGGGGAGGCGGTTGAGCAGGTGGACCCGGTCGGCGTTCCCGTGGCTCCTCGGGCGGTGAGGAATCCGCCGAACGTCCGGCTCCGGAACGCGATCGTGGCCGGTCTCGTCGCCGGTTCGAGGGCCGTCCGACGGACCGGTGAGCGCAGCCGGCGCCGCGGCTGTACGCGGGCCCGCCTCGTCACGACCGCAGCGTCGCCGCGAACGTCGCCAAGGCGCTGAAGTCCTCCTCGCGCAGGCCGAGGCGGGGGCTGACGTGGTGGAGGAGCGCGGGGGCCGGGTGGCGGGCGGTCACATAGCGCTGGTCCGCCGGGCCCTGCTCGTCGTCGACCCAGGCGAAGGGACGGCCCCCGGCATACCGCACGATCGCCTCCGTCTTCCAGTGCACCCCGTCGGGGCGCACCGCGAACAGGCCCGTGCCGAAGTCGACGTACGGGAGTTCGGGCAGTCCGACCACGGGAGCGATCCAGCGGTTGGCGGCGTCCATCCACGTCGTGGCCCAGCACAGGTCGTAGCCGAGGCCGAGCAGGGCCGGGCCGTGCGCGGGGCTCAGCCAGACGGGCAGGGCGCGGCCCGGCTGCAGGGCGACCAGGATCTGCGTGTAGCCGTCGGGGCGTCCGTACGGCTGCGCGCCCCAGGGGTTGAGGGGGCCGTCGACGTCGAGGAACAGCAGCGGGTGGCTCACGGCACCAACGTACGGAGAATTCGTCGGCCGGGCAGGCACCGCTCCGGGCGGCGACGAGTTCCGTCGGCAGGCGGCCCCCCGTCCCCGCCCCCGTCCCCGCCCCCGTCCCCGCCCCCGTCGCCGTCGGCCGGTGGCCCCCGTCCCCGTCGTCGTCGGCAGGGGCAAGGGGGGCCGGTCAGGGGCTGTCGGCCGGGTGGCGGCGGTGGTGGCGGGTGCTGGGAGACGGTGTGCGCCCAGTGCCGGCGGCCGGTCGGCCGCTCACGCACTCGGCGTACGCCGCGAGCAGCCCGTCGACCACCTCCCGGCCGACTGGCCGCAGCGGGGCGCGGACCGGGCCCGCGGGCAGGCCGAGCTCGTCGAGCAGGGCCTTCGCGGTGACCGAACCGGGCAGGCCCGCCGCCATCATCGACTCGACGAGCGGCGTGGCGCGTTGCTGGAGGCGGGCGGACAGGGAGGTGTCGCCCGCCTCGAACGTGTCGATGACGGCTCGCAGCTGCTCCGGGACGACGTTGGCGACCGTGCTGATGTAGCCCGCGCCGCCCACCGCGTACAGCGCGAGGTTGTGCTCGTCGCAGCCCGCGTAGTACGCCAGGCCGGTGCGGGCCAGCACCTTCTGCGCGGCCAGGAAGTCGTAGGAGCAGTCCTTGACCGCCACGATCCTCGGGTGCTCGGCGAGCCGCAGCACCGTGCCGGGCTCGATGCGGGTGCCGGTGCGGCCCGGGATGTCGTAGAGCACGACCGGCAGCCCCACCGCGTCCGCGACCGCCCGGAAGTGCGCCTCCACCGCGTCCTGCGGCGGCTTGCTGTAGTACGGGCTGACCACCAGCAGGCCGTCCGCGCCCGCCTTCTCGGCCTGACGGGCGAGCTCCACGGTGTGCCGGGTGTCGAAGGTCCCGACCCCCGCCACCACCGAGGCCCGGCCGCCGACCGCCTCCCGCACGGCCTCGACCAGCGCCGCCTTCTCGGCGTCCGTGGTCGTCGGCGACTCGCCCGTCGTGCCCGAGAGCACCAGCCCGTCGCATCCCCGCGACACCAGCCGCCCGGCCAGCCGCTGTGCACCGTCCAGATCGAGTGCGCCCTCCTCGGTGAAGGGGGTGATCATCGCGCAGAGGGCACGGCCGAAGGGTGGCGCGCCGGAGGTGGCAGTCGTCATGGGAAGAGTGTCGGCAGAGCAACAGTGAAGCTCCACTTAATTTTTCTACGAGATATCGCTAAGCAGGTCTGCGGATTCGAGGTCGGGGCGGGGCCCTATGTCCAAAACGACCCTTCATGAGTCACCATGGCCAGGAGGAGGACCGGCAGCGTCAAGGGAGGCGACATGAAGCTCGGCAAGGCACTGGCCACGGGAGTCGCGGAAGAGCGGCCGCAGGTACAGGTCCAGGAACCCGAAGATCTCGAACTCCCCGAGGAGATCCAGGAACTGAAGGCCCCCGAAGAGGTTCCGGCGGCCCGATGAGACTGCGGCTTCCGGAGGAACGCCCGACGGAGCCGCCGACCGGATACAAGATCGCCCACCCGGTGCTGTCCCAGGACGGCACCCGGGCCGGGTTCACCGGTGTGTCGCTCGGCGGCGCGCTGCCCTACGGAGTCCTGGCCGACGCGTCCTGCGTCTACGGCCTGCGTCACCGGGCGCCGAACCGCCGCTGCGCCTGCGGCTTCCACTGCGTGCACGACCGCGCGGCGGCCGAGGCGATGCTGTGCACGGCCGAACACCGGTCGGCCGTGCTGCTGGAGGTGTCCGTGCTCGGGGCGTTCATCCGTTTCGAACGCGGCTTCCGCTCCGCCCGCCAGCGGGTACGGACCGCCACGGCTGGCCCCTGCGTCTGCGGCGCGGCCTCCGTCGCGCTGGCCGACGCGGGCTGGGGCAGGCCCGGCTGGCGTGCGCTCGCCCCCTCCTGCGCGGGCTGCGTCCGCGGCCGCGTGTCGGTCTCGCTCGCCGCCTTCGCGCGGCTGGCGGGGGAGGGGCTCAGGGTGGTGGCGGGCGGCCCGGCGCCGGTGGCGGCCGGTCTCCCGTCGGCCGAGGGGCTCGGCGTGCCCGAACTGGCCGCGGAGGCCGCCCTGTTGCAGGCGCGCCTCGACTGGTTCCAGACCCAGCTCTCCCGGCTCGGCGAGTCCGGGCCCGGTGAGCGGCGGGGGTAGCCGTTCCGGGCCGGGGTACCCGCAGTGTTCCGGACGCAAGGAACACGACAGGAGGCGACGCCGTGACCGGGGCCATGCACCCCGGGCCGGTGCGCGACGAGCACCACTCGGTGGGCGAGCTCGTCGGCCAGGCGACCGAACAGCTTTCCCGGCTGGTACGACAGGAAGTGGCCCTCGCCAAGGAGGAGCTGACGGCCAAGGGCCGCCGTGCCGGGCGCGGCGGCGGACTCCTCGGCGCCGCGGGCGCGTTCGCCTACGCCGGTCTGCTCGCGTCGGCCGGCACGGCCGTCGCAGCCCTCGCGCTGGTGCTGTCCGTATGGGCCGCGGCACTCGTCGTGACCGGCGTGCTCTTCGCGATCGCGGGCGTGCTCGCCGCGACCGGGCGCGCCCAGCTGCGACGGGCGGTGCCGCCCACGCCCGAGGAGGCCCTCGGCAGCGTCAGGGCCGACGTCGAGGAGATCAGGGAAAGGGCACACCGATGACGGACGAGGCGGCACCCGCACGGACCGGCGCGAAGGGGCCCGACGAGCTGCGCCGGCAGATCGAGCAGACACGCAGTGAACTCGGACGGACAGTCGAGGAGTTGGCGGGCAAGATGGATGTGAAGGGGCGTGCGAGGGCACGGGCGGCCGACCTCAGGGACAAGGCCGGTGCGATGACCGTGCAGCTGCGCAGCACCGCCGCGCAGGCGGGCCACACGGTGCAGGCGAAGGCCACCCATGCCGGGCACAGGGTCCAGGACCGGGCGGTGCGGACGGGGCACTCCGTGCAGGACACGGCCCGCTCGACGGGCCACTCCGTGCAGGACACGGCCCGGTCGGCCGGGCACGAGGTGGAGCACCGGGCGGCGAACGGCGTACCGCGGCCCGCGCGGCCGCTCGTGCAGGCGGCGGCACGCCATCCGCGGCCCACGCTCCTCATCGGCGCGGCCCTGGTCACGGTCGTGGTGGTGGGGTGGAGGTACTCCAGGAAGTAGGCGGGGAGCGGAGCGAGGACGCAGGGGCCGGGTCGGCTGACCCGGCCCCTGCGGCGTCCGCGGACGGGGTCGGCCGCCCACCCTCCGACAACTCGAACCGTCTGGACAAAAAAAGTTTTCGGTGAGACGGTGGACGCATGCTGGACGTGACCGTGATCGAGGACCCCGAGGCCGCCGCCGTCTCGCTGGACCCCATCAGGGCCCGGCTGCTCGCCGAGCTCGCCGCGGGCCCCGCCTCGGCGGCGATGCTGGCCGGCCAGGTCGGCCTGCCGCGGCAGAAGGTGAACTACCACCTCAAGGCGCTGGAGCGGCACGGGCTGGTCGAACTGTCCGGGGAGCGCCGCAAGGGCAACGTCACCGAGCGGCTGATGCGGGCGACGGCGGCGTCGTACGTCATCTCGCCGCTGGCGCTCGCCGCCGTGCAGCCGGACCCCGACCGTTTCCGGGACCAGCTCTCCGCACGCTGGCTGCTCGCCCTCGGCGCCCGCCTGGTGCGCGACGTCGGCTCGCTGATCACCGGTGCCGCCAAGGCCCGCAAACGGCTGGCGACGTACGCGCTCGACGGCGAGGTCCGCTTCGCCTCGGCGGCCGACCGGGCCGCGTTCGTGCAGGAGCTGACGGCCGGCGTCACCGCCCTGATCCGCAAGTACGACGCCCCCGGCGCCGACGGCGGGCGCGACCACCGGATCGTCGTGGCCGTCCACCCCACCCTCAAACCGGCCGCGCCGGAGTAGTCCGGCGCAGTCAGGAGCCCACCATGCCCAAGGAATTCGAGATCGCCCGCGAGTTCGAGGTCGACGCCACCCCGGAGCAGGTCTGGGAGGCGATCACCACCGGAACCGGCGGCTATCTGTGGCCGATGGAGCCGCCGGAGCCCAAGGTCGGCGGCACGGGGCCCTTCGGGTCCACGGTCACCGCCTGGGACCCGCCGCACCGCTACACCAACCGTGTCGCGGACGTCGAGGGCATCGCCGAGCAGACGCTCAACCAGCTCGACTACACCGTGGAGGCCCGCGACGAAGGACGGCGGGCCTGGGTGCGGTACGTGCACAGCGGCATCTTCGTCGACGACTGGGACAACCAGTACGACGGTGCCGCCAAGCACACCGACTTCTATCTGCACACCCTGCGCGAGTACCTGGTCCACTTCGCACCCCGGCCGGCCGCGTTCGCGACGTTCGACGGGCCCGAGGCGTCGAAGGCCGCCGACGCCCTCGCGGTCGTCGGCCGGGCGCTCGGGGTCGGCGAGGACGTGGCCGCCGGCACCCGGGTGACGGTCACCGGGCCCGACGCGTTCGAGGCCGTGGTCGACTTCCGCAACCCGTACTTCATCGGGCTGCGCACCGACCGGGGCCTCACCCGCGTCTTCGGGCGCAACCACTGGGGCCACCCGGTGGGGATCTCGCTGCACGACTTCACGCCGGGCACCGACGTCAAGGAGTGCGAGGCCGCCTGGCAGGGCTGGCTGAACGGCGTGTTCGACCAGCCCTGACCAGGACGGCGTCACGGCTCGCGGGAGCCGCGGTGCGCGGGAGTCACGGCCTGAAGCGCAGCACCTGCGGGTCGTGGTCGCTGATCTGGTCGTGGAACTCCGAGTTGATGTGCACGGAGTCGTAGGCGAGGCCGCAGCCGCGGCGGATCGACGGGGAGACCAGGATCTGGTCCAGAACCTGTTCGTTGCCCTGGTAGTCGTAGGTGTAACGCTCGCTCTTCGGCAGCGACTTGATCGCCGACCACAGGGCGCCGTCGCCTTCGAGGAGCTTCGCGGTGTCGGAGAACTCGAAGTCGTTCATGTCGCCGAGCGCGATGACGTCCGCGTTCTTCTGGACGTCGAGGATGCTCTTGACGAACGAGTTGACCAGCGTCGCCTGTGCGTGGCGCTGGATCTCCGACCTGCGCGTCGGCGGCTGGTACTGCGCGTGCAGCGCCTGGTCGCCGCCCTTGGAGGCGAAGTGGTTGCCGATCACGAAGACCGTGCGGCCACGGAAGACGAACTCGCCCGCCAGCGGCTTGCGGCTGTCGGACCAGGCCGCGTCCGCCGGGGCGAGCCGGCCGGGGGAGGCCGTCAGCTGCGCCTTGCCGTGCACCTTGGTGACGCCGACCGCGGTGGTGGCGTCGCCGCCCGCGCGGTCCACGAAGGAGACCCGCTGCGGATTGAAGAGGAAGACGTTGCGGATGTTGCCGCCGGGCTGGCCGCCGTCCTGGTCGTTGACCGGGTCGATCGAGCGCCAGTCGTACCGGGGGCCGCCGGCCGCGACGATCGCGTCGATCAGCTTGCCGACCGTCTCGTCGGCGGCGACCGTGCCGTCGTCCGTGGCGCCGCTGTTGTCCTGGATCTCCTCCAGGGACACGATGTCGGGCGACTGGAGGTTGTGCACGATCGCGGCGGCGTGCTGGTCGAAGGTCTGGTCGGACGGGTCGAGGTTCTCGACGTTGTACGTCGCCACCGCGAGCTCGCGGCGGGACTGCTTCTTCGTCGTCTCGCGCTGCAGGCCGCCGCTCTCGAGCGTGCCGAGCCGGCTCGCGACGAGCGTGTAGCCGCCGTACTGGTTGTAGTCCATCGGGCCGGTCGTGGTGCCGGTCAGCGAGTCGCCGACGTTGGCCACCGGGAAGTCGGCGGTCGTGCCGAGCGACTGGATCTGCAGACGGCCGGTGTTCTGCGCGTCGTAGGAGCCGTAGATCGTGCCGCCGCGGCGGGTCGGGTGCTCGTGCGGCTTCACCGTGACCCACAGCTCGGCGTACGGGTCGGTGGCGGTGACCACCCGGGCGTCCGAGACCTGGACGTTCATGCCCTCCAGGGACTCGTAGTAGTCCAGGGCGTACTTCGAGGGCTGCAGGGTCAGGCCGTTGATCGAGCCGTTCGCGGCGGTGTCGCCCGCCGGGGCGTAGGCCGAGGGCACCGACCGGGCGTCGATGACCGTCGGGGCCGGCACCGCGTTGCCGGTGGAGAGGGTGGTGATCGTCGGCCTGGTGATCTCCGTCAGCGACTGGTTGCCGGACGAGGTGCCGCCCGGGACGTACTCGGAGACCGTGCCGGTGACCGTGACCGAGTCACCGACGGCGGTCTTCGGGGTGGAGCCGGTGTAGACGAAGACGCCCTCACTCGTGGCCGGGTTGTCGTCCGGGGTCGGATCCTGCATCCAGAAGCCTCTGGAGGAGCCGTAGGTGCGCACGCCGGTGACGATTCCGGCCACGTCGGTGACCTGCCGGCCGGCGTACGGAGATGTGCGCGTGGTGCCCTGGATGTCATGGATGCGCACGGTGTCCGCGTGCGCGGGGGAGGTCAGGACGACGGTGGACGCCGCGGAACAGACGGCGGCGACGGTGAGCGCGGCGAGACGCGCGGAAGACTTGCTCGGCAACGGAAATCCCTCCGGGGACGTGCGTGGGCGCCGGGACGAGGGTGGTGCGTGGAACCGGTCTGTGGCCGCGGCCCGTGGGACGGTCCGCGACGCGCGTAGAAATCCGGTGAACAGATGTCCGCTCGATTTCTACGCGCGTCAATCTCCTGCCTGGTCACGCGAGTTGTCAAGGTTTCGGCCATGTACGGGCGCTGTCCGGCAGATGAACCGGGCGGCATGGGTGTAAATCCGTCTAGGCTGAGCGGCTGAGTGGTACGACACGCCCGAGGAGAACCAGCAGATGTCAGACAGCTCCCCCCTGCCGCCGGTGCGGCTGCACCCCGAAGCGGAGCTGGCGCGGGACGCGTTGTCCACGCCGCTGCTCTCCCGGGCCGCGCGGCTCGCCCGCTGGGCCGGTCCCGGGACACGGGTCGAGGCCGGCGGCGGACTCGTCGACGAGCAACTGCCCGCCGCCGCCGCGGAGCTCGGGCTGAGCGGTGACGAGGCCGCGGCCCTCACGAGCGAGGCGTGGCGCGTCGCCATGGATGCCGGGCTCGTGCAGATCGACGACGAGGACGAGGGCACCGTCACGGCCGGGGAGGAGCTGGCCCTGCTCACCTCGGGCTCGCCGCACGACGTCCTGGGCGTGTGGCAGGAGGCCCTGGAGACGGTGCTCGCCGACGCCGCCGTGCCCGACCTGGACGGCCTGGAGGACGCACTCGGCGAGGACGGCGAGATCGACCTCTCCCAGCTGGACTGGGACCCGGAGGGGGAGGCGGAGTTCCTCGACGGCGTCCTCGGCAACCTGTACCTGCTCACCGTCAGCGAGGACGGCCCCGGCGACGCGCCCGTGCCGCTGCCCGCCCTCGCCGCGTCGATGATCGTGCCCAGCGACATGGGCGAGCCCACCAACGACGTCCTGGAGCAGGTCTCCGACGCGATGATGCGGCTCGACGACCAGTTCCGGCTGCTGGAACCGGTGGGGCTCGTGGAATACCAGCCGGTGGACGAGGCGCTGATGGCGGACGCCGACGAGGAGCCCGCCGCGCCGCTCGACGACACCGACGTCTCGCGCTACGGCATGGTGCGGCTGACGCCCCTCGGCCGGTACGGGCTGCGCTCGCGGCTGATGGAGGCCGGATTCGACGCGCCCGCCGTCGGCGACCTCGCCGACAAGGGGGCCGACGCGCTCCTCGACGGAACGGCGGCCTTTCCGCAGGGGGCGGCGCAGGCCGAGACCGAGCTGTGGCTCGCGCCCCGCGACTCCCTCGCCGCCGCGCGCGAGTTGCTGGCCGCCGCCCGGGGCGCCGACGCGGGTGCGCCGCTGCGCCGGCTGCGCTGCCAGCAGGCGCTGTCGCTCGTCGGCCAGGAGGCCGAGCCCGCGCTGCGCGAGGTGCTCGACGACGCGGAGCTGGGCGGCCTCGCCCGCGTCTGGCTGACCGAGCAGGGGGCGTCCGACGTGCCGCCGCCCTCCGAGGCGATGATCTTCTGGCTGACCATCGACACGGTCGCCGCGCAACTGGCCGCGGAGGGCAACTCCGAGGAACTCCGGGGGCTGGTGCAGGGGCTGGCCGCGCAGCACGGCGGCTTCTTCGCCGCGGCCTGGCGGGTCGACCACCCCGCGACGGCGGACGTGCTGGAGGCCATGGGGCGGCTGCACCCCGACAAGCGGATCGCGAAGGAAGCGCGCAAGGCGGCGTTCAAGGCGCGCTCGCAGCAGGGGAGTTGAGCGTGCGGGGCTGAGGAGCGTGCGGGGCTGGGTGTGCCGGGCTGAGCATGCGGGGCTGAGCATGCGGGGCTGGGTGCGCCGGGCTGAGCATGCGGGGCTGGGTGTGCCGGGCTGGGTGCGCGGGCTGGGCGCGCTGTGCCGACGAAGCGCGCGCGGCCGGGCCCGCGGGGCGGGGCGGGACTCGCGCACCAGGTCCTCGTCGCGGGGGCGGACTTTTCCCTCTCGTGGGCCGATGCGGACAGATTCATGGAAGTGCGTCCACAGGTGTCGCCCCGCGTTCAACCCCCGTTCAGGCGTGGGCGGGACGGTGGCGCCGACCCGAGGTCGCCACCCTCCACGGCACACCCACCGTCACAGGAGACACCATGTCGCTCAGCCGCAGGGACTTCGCCAGAAAATCCGCGATCACGGGTGCCGGGGTCGCCCTGGCGGGCAGCGTCGGCGCCCTCGCCACCGCCCCGAACGCCCTGGCGTCCACGGACACCTGGAGCGCGGAGAACAGGCGGGGGCACGGGCACGGGCACGTCGGAGTCGGCTACGGCCCCCTGCTGCCCGACCCGGACGGCATCCTCGCCCTCCCCGCCGGTTTCGCCTACCGCGTCGTCACCCACAGCGGCAGGACCAAGCTGGAGTCGGGCGAGTTCACCCCCTCCAACCACGACGGCACCGCCGCCTTCGACGGCCCCCGCGGCGCGACCCTGCTGGTCAACAACCACGAACTGGGCGGCCCGCGCGCCCGGTGGCCCTACCCCGTGCCGCTCACCGAGGGACTCGTCTACGACCCCGCGGCCGCCGGCGGCTGCACCGTCGTCGAGGACCGCCGCGACCACGTCGCCGAGTGGGTCGGCATCGCCGGCACCGCCACCAACTGCGCGGGCGGCAGCACTCCTTGGGGCACCTGGCTCACCTGCGAGGAGACCGAGGACAAGGCCGGCGCCAACGGCATGACCAAGGACCACGGCTACGTCTTCGAGGTCGACCCGGTCGACCGGCGGGCCAACGGCGAGCCCAAGCCCCTCAAGGCGCTGGGCCGTTACGCCCACGAGGCCGTCGTCGTCGACCCCGGGCGCGGCCATCTCTACCTCACCGAGGACGCGTCCAACCCCAACGGCCTGCTCTACCGCTGGACCCCGCCCGAGCACTTCCACCACGGCCGCGGCAGGCTGCGCACCCTCGCCGACGGCGCCGGAGTGCTCCAGGCCTTCAAGTGCTTCGACTCCGGCGGCACGTTCGTCGACGACCTCTCCCGCGCGACGAGGATCGGCACCGTCTACGGCGTCGACTGGGTGGACGTCCCCGACCGCGACGCGCGGACGGTCTCCGTCCGCAAGCAGTTCACCGCCGGCCAGGTCACCCGCGCCCGCAAGCTGGAGGGCATGTGGTGGGGGGACGGAGGCGCGTACATCGTCTCCTCCTACGCCCGTGACGAGAGCCCCGCCCAGCACGACGGGGCCGTCTGGTTCTACGACCCCAGGCGCCGCACCCTGACCCTGAAGGTCCTCATCGGCGTCAACCCGGACCCGTCCGCGGAGGGCGACTTCGACGGCCCGGACAACATCACCGTCTCCCCGTACGGCGGCCTGGTCATCGCCGAGGACGGCGAGGGCCTGCAGCACCTGTTCGGTGCCACCGACACCGGCCGCACCTACCCGATCGCCCGCAACGAACTGAACATCGGCACCGAGGCGGAGCCCGAGTACAGCGAGTTCACCGGCGTCACCTTCTCCCCCGACGGAAAGACCCTGTACGCCAACATCCAGACCCCCGGGATCATGCTGGCGATCACCGGTCCCTGGAAGCGCCAGAGGCGATAGCCGCTTCGGGCGAGCCGAGAGGGCGGGCCCGCCCGCGCCCTTGCCCGACGCCCTGACTGACATCTAACATTTCAGTTAATGGAGGCCATACGACCCGTCCGGCGCACCCTCCTCAGGGATCGTGCCTACGCGGTGATCCGTGACGCCATCGTGGCCGGGGAGCTCGAACCCGGCGCGGTGGTGCGGGACGCCGAGCTGGCCGAGCGGCTCGGGCTGTCCCGGGCGCCGGTGCGGGAGGCCTTCTCCCGGCTGGTGGACGAGGGGCTGCTGGAGAGCAAGCCGCAGAGCTACACGCGGGTCACCGAGCTCGTCGCCGCCGATGTACGGGACGCCGCCGCCGTGGTCGGCGCCCTGCACGAACTGGCCACCCGCACCGGTGTGCCCCGGCTGTCCGCCGAGGGCGTCAGCGCCATGCGCGCGGCCAACGAGCGGTTCGCCGCGGCCGTCGGCGCGGGTGACGTCGGCGCGGCCCTGCGCGCCGACGACGAACTGCACGACGTCCTCGTCCACGCCGCCGGGAACCGTGCGGCCGCCGCCACCATCGCCCGCTACACCCCTCTCATCCGCCGCCTGGAGCGCCGCCGCTTCGGCGAGAGCAGCTGCCGTTCGGCCGGGCTGCACGAGCAGTTGATCGGCGCCTGCGCGGACGGCGACGTGGACGAGGCGGTCCGTGTCACCGCGGAGATCTGGCGCACCCTCGCCGACCTCACCGGCGGCGGCTGATCCCTATCGCGGGAGGACTCATGTCCCTTTCCTCGTACGAGCGTTACCCCCTGCTGTTCGGGCCCTCGCCGGTGCACCGGCTGGAGCGGCTGACCGCACACCTCGGCGGCGCCCGCCTGTGGGCCAAGCGGGAGGACTGCAACTCCGGCATCGCCTACGGCGGGAACAAGACCCGCAAGCTGGAGTACCTGGTCGCCGACGCGCTCGCCCAGGGCTGCGACACGCTCGTGTCGATCGGCGGCGTGCAGTCCAACCACACCCGCCAGGTCGCCGCCGTCGCCGCCCGGGCCGGGCTCAAGTGCGTGCTGATCCAGGAGAGCTGGGTCGACTGGCCGGACTCCGTCTACGACAAGGTCGGCAACATCCTGCTCAGCCGGCTGGCCGGGGCGGACGTACGGCTGGTGCGGGCCGGGTTCGGGATCGGGTTCAAGGAGAGCTGGGAGCAGGCGCTCAGGGAGGTCGAGGAGGCGGGCGGCACGCCGTACGCCGTCCCGGCCGGCGCCTCCGACCATCCGCTCGGCGGTCTGGGCTTCGCCGGGTGGGCGTACGAGGTCGCCGAGCAGGAGCGGGAGCTGGGGGTCTTCTTCGACACCGTGGTGGTGTGCTCGGTGACCGGTTCGACGCAGGCCGGCATGGTCGCCGGGTTCGCCGCGCTGGAGGAGGCGGGCGGGCGGCCGCGCCGGGTGATCGGCGTCGACGCCTCCGCGAAGCCGGCCGCGACGAAGGAGCAGATCGAGCGGATCGCCCAGGGCACCGGCCGACTCATCGGCGTCAAGAGGGAGTTGACCGGTGCCGACGTCGAGCTGGACGAGCGGTACCACGCGGGTACCTACGGCATCCCGGACGCGGCGACGCTGGAGGCGATGCGGCTCGCGGCCCGTACGGAGGGGATGATCACCGACCCCGTCTACGAGGGCAAGTCGATGGCGGGGATGGTGGACCTGGTCGCGCGCGGGGAGATCGGCCGGGACGCCACGGTGCTGTACGCGCACCTGGGCGGACAGCCCGCCCTGAACGCGTACAGCGCGGTCGTCTAGGCGGGCTGTCCGGGGCGGTGCGGGTCAGAGGGTCTGTGCGCCCGGCTTCACCATGTTCCGGACCGTGCGGGCCTTCACGAAGTCGCCGATCGCCGTCATCTCCCACTCGCCGGAGAACTGGCGGATCAGCTTCGCCATCATCACGCCGGTCTGGGGCTCGGCGTTGGTGAGGTCGAAGCGGACCAGTTCCTCGCCGGTCGTGGCGTCCAGGAGGCGGCAGTACGCCTTGGCGACCTCGGTGAACTTCTGCCCGGAGAAGGAGTTGACCGTGAAGACCAGGCCGGTGGCCTCCTGCGGGATGCGGCCGAGGTCGACCACGATCACCTCGTCGTCCCCGCTGCCCTCGCCCGTGAGGTTGTCGCCGGAGTGCTTGATCGCGCCGTTCAGGATCGACAGCTTGCCGAAGTAGCAGCTGTCGATGTGGTTGCGCTGCGGGCCGTAGGCGATGACCGACGCGTCCAGGTCGATGTCCTTGCCGCCGTACGCCGGCTCCCAGCCGAGGCCCATCTTGACCTGGCTGAGCAGCGGGCGGCCGCCCTTGACGAGGGAGACCGTCTGGTTCTTCTGGAGGCTGACCCGGCCCTTGTCGAGGTTGATCTTCCCGGCGCCCGGCGCGGGCGCCGCGGCGGCGGGTGGGGCCTGCGGGGGCGGCGGCGTGGCGGCCACGGGCGCGGCCGCCGGCGCCTGCGGGGCGGCGGGCTGGGGCGGGGCGGCCGCGGCCGGCTCCTCCACGGTGACCCCGAAGTCGGTCGCGATGCCCGCCAGGCCGTTGGCGTACCCCTGGCCGACCGCGCGGGCCTTCCACTGGCCGTTCCGCAGATAGATCTCGACGACCACCAGCGCCGTCTCCGCGCCGAGTTGCGGGGGTGTGAAGGTGGCCAGGACGCTGTTGTCGTCCGCGCCGCGGATCGTGGCCGTCGGTTCGATGCCCTGGAAGGTCTGGCCCGCGGCGTCCGGGCTGGCGGTGACGACGATCTTCTCGATGCCCGGCGGGACGGCGGCGGTGTCGACGACGATCGCGTCGGGCGCGGTGCCCCCGCCCGACCGGTACGTCACGCCCGGGCCGCTCGGCTGGTTGTAGAAGATGAAGTCGTCGTCGGAGCGCACCTTGCCGTCGCCCGTGAGCAGCAGGCCCGACACGTCGAGCCGCACGGGAGCGGCGACGTCCACCGCCACGCGGGCGGTGGGGAGAGGGATGTTCGAGCCAGGGGTCATAGCTGTCATGCCCCTTGAACGAGCGAGGGCGCTTTACCGTTCCCTTACTCTCCGGCCAATCGTGGCGGCCCCCGCGCTCCCGCGGCGGGGGCCGGTCCGGGTGCCCTACGGCACCACCACGATCTTGCGGCCCACGCCCGCCGCGAACTGCTCCAGGGCCTGCGGGTAGCGGTCCAGCGGGATGCGGTCGCTGATGAAGACCTCCGGGTCCAGCACGCCGTTCGCGAAGAGCTCGGCGGCCCGTTCGAAGCTGTGCAGGACCGCCATGGAGCCGGTGATCGTGATCTCCTGGTTGTAGATGCGGTACGGGTCGATCGTCACGCGGGTCGCGTAGTCCGCGACGCCGAACTGGAGGAAGGTGCCCGCCTTCGCGACCCGGTCCAGGCCGTCCTGGATCGCGGCCGCGTTGCCGGTCGCGTCGACCACGAGGTCCCAGCCCTGGGGGCGGTCCAGCTCGTCCGGGTTCGCCGCCGAGGCGGAGACGCCGAGCTGCCGGGCGGTCTCCAGGCGCGCCGGGTTGAGGTCGACCATGTCGACGCTGGCCGCGCCCGTCCGCTTGGCGAGCTCCAGCATCATCAGACCCATCGTGCCCGAGCCGTAGATCAGGACGTGCGCGCCCAGCCGGGACTGCAGGACGTCGTAGCCGCGGACGGCGCAGGACAGGGGCTCCACCAGGGCCGCGTCCTCGGTGCGGACGTGCTCGGGCAGCTTCACGCAGTTGGCGACGGGTGCCACCGCGAACTGCGCCGCGCCGCCGGCCGTCGTGACGCCGATCGCGGCCCATCGCTCGCAGAGGTTGTTGTGGCCCGTACGGCAGTAGCGGCACTCGTAGCAGTACAGGGAGGGGTCGACCGCCACCCGGTCGCCGACCGCGACCTCGGTGACCTGGGTGCCGACACCGACCACCTGCCCGGCGAACTCGTGTCCGGGCACGATGGGCAGCTTCGGTGCGAACTCGCCCTGGAGGATGTGCAGATCGGTGCCGCACAGGCCGCAGGCGGCGACCTCGACGACGACCTCGCGGGGGCCGGGGGTCGGGTCGGGGACCTCGGTGACGACGGCGCGGCCCACGGACTCGATGACGGCGGCCTTCATTTGACGGCTCCCAACGACAGGCCCTGGACCAGCTTGTCCTGGGCGGCGAACCCCGCGGCGAGCACCGGCAGGGAGATGACGAGCGACGCGGCGGACACCTTCGCCAGGAACAGGCCCTGACTGGTGATGAAGCTGGTCAGGAAGACGGGGGCGGTCTCGGCGACCACGCCCGTCAGGACCCGGGCGAACAGCAGCTCGTTCCAGCTGAAGATGAAGCAGATCAGCGCCGTCGCCGCGATGCCCGGCAGGGCGATCGGGGCCACCACGCGGGCGAGGATGGTCGGCAGGCGGGCGCCGTCGATCTGCGCCGCCTCGATCACCGCCACCGGGACCTCGGCGAGGAAGGACTGCATCATCCACACCGCGATCGGCAGGTTCATGGAGGTGTAGAGGATGACCAGCAGCCAGATGTTGTCCAGCATGCCGGTGTTCTTGGCGAAGAGGTAGATCGGCAGCAGGCCCGCCACCACCGGCAGCATCTTGGTGGACAGGAAGAAGAACAGGACGTCGGTCCACTTCTTCACCGGGCGGATGGAGAGCGCGTAGGCCGCCGGGAGGGCCAGCAGGAGCACGAGCAGGGTCGAGGCCACCGACGCCGTGACCGAGTTGATCAGCGCCGGCCAGGGGTCCGCACCGCCGCCCGCGCCGAAGAACTCGCGGTAGCTGTCCAGCGTCAGCGAGGCCCCGAAGGACGGCGGGTTGGTCGCGGCGTCCGTCTCGGAGTGCAAGGAGGTCAGGGCCATCCAGGCGATGGGCAGGAAGAACAGCAGCCCGACCAGCCAGGCGACCAGACCGAGCCCCGCTCCGTTGCGCCGGCGGGGCCGGGCGGTCGCGTTGCGTACGGCGATCGTGCTCATGCGCGGGACACCTCCTCGCGGAACAGGGACGACACCACGCGCAGCGCGAAGGTGGCGATGATGATCGAGCCGATGACCACCAGGACGCCCGCGGCCGACGCGAGGCCGTTCTCGTGAGCCTGGTAGAAGCTCTGGTAGACGGTGTAGGGGAGGTTGGCGGTGCCCAGGCCGCCCGAGGTGATGGTGAAGACCGCGTCGAAGTTCTGGACGATGTAGATCGAGCCCAGCAGCGCGCCGAGTTCGAGGTAGCGGCGCAGGTGCGGGAGCGTCAGATGGCGGAAGACCTGCCAGTCGTTCGCGCCGTCCACCCGCGCGGCCTCCAGCTGTTCGTTGTCCCGGCTCTGCAGTCCCGCCAGCAGGATCAGCATCATGAACGGCGTCCACTGCCAGACCAGCGATGCCTCGACCGCCAGCAGCGGGGTGTCGGAGATCCAGTCGGGCTGGGGGCCGCCCACGTAGTGCAGCAACCCGTTGAACAGGCCGTACTCAGGGTTGTAGAGGACGTGCTTCCAGAGCAGGGCGGCGGCCACCGGCACGATCAGGAACGGGGCGATCATCAGCGTGCGGACGACGCTGCGGCCCATGAACCTGCGGTTGAGCAGCAGCGCGATGGCCAGGCCCAGCACCAGGCTGGCCAGGACCACGGTGACCGTCAGCAGGACCGTCGTCCACACCGAGTGGCGCAGGTCCGGGTCGGTGAGGACGTGCTGGTAGTTGTCGACGCCGGTGAAGTGACGATCCTTCGGATACAGGGCGTTCCAGTCGAAGAACGAGATCACCAGGGTCGCCACGAACGGCAGCTGGGTCACCACGATCATGAAGACCAGCGCGGGCAGGAGCGGGGCCCGGGTGGCCCACGCTCGCATACGGTTCGGCGGCCGGGTCGCCGGCCGCGCGGAGGCGGCGGCGACCCGGGTGGGGGTGGTGACGGTCATGATCCCTCGTACTTCTTTCCCACGGTCTCGGCGAGCTGCTGGGACTTCTTCAGCGCGCTGTCCACGGACTGCCGGCCCGCGATGGCGGAGCTCAGCTGCTGGGAGACCTTGGTGCCCAGGTCGGTGAACTCGGGGATGTCGACGAACTGGATGCCGGGCGCGGGACGGGGCTGCACACCCGGGTCGTTCGGCTTGGCACTGGCGATGGCGTCCCGGGTGACGTCCGCGAAGGCGGCCGCCTCCTTGCGGTACTGCGGGATGTCGTACGTCGAGGAGCGCTTGCCGGCCGGCACGTTGGCCCAGCCCGCCTTCTCACCCACGAGCTTCTCGTAGTCCTTGCCCGACGCCCACGAGATGAACTTCCAGGCGTCGCCCGCGTTCTTGGACGCCTTCTGGATGCCCCAGGCCCAGGTGTAGAGCCAGCCCGAGCTGTCCGTCTTGTCCACCGGGGCCGGGACGTAGCCCATCTTGCCCTTGACCGGGGAGCCGGACGCCTCCAGCGAGCCCGCGCCGGACGTGGCGTCGTACCACATCGCCGTCTTGCCCTGCGTCGTGTCGTTCAGGCACTCGGCGAAGCCGGCCTGCGGGGCGCCGGCCTCGCCGTGCTTGCGGACCAGGTCGACGTAGAACTGCGTGGCCTTCTTGAACTCGGGGGCGTCCAGCTGCGCCTTCCAGTCCTTGTCGAACCAGGTGCCGCCGAAGGTGTTGACGACCGTGGTCAGCGGGGCGAGCATCTCGCCCCAGCCGGGCAGCCCGCGTAGACAGATGCCCTTCATGCCGGGCTCGGCGCCGTCCACCTTGGCGGCCAGGTCGGCCACCTGCTGCCAGGTGGGCTTGGCCGGCATGGTCAGGCCCTTCTTCTGGAAGACGTCCTTGCGGTACATCAGGAAGGAGGACTCGCCGTAGAAGGGCTCGCCGTAGAGCTTGCCGTCCGCCGCGGTGAGCGCCTGCTGCATCGGCTTGAGGATGTCCTGCTGGTCGAAGGCGGTGTCCTTCTTGACGTACGAGTCGATCGGGTGGAGCCAGCCGTTCTTGGCGTAGATCGGGATCTCGTAGTTGCTCAGCGTGGCGACGTCGTACTGGCCCGCCTGGTTGGCGAAGTCCTGGCTGATCTTGTCTCTGACGTCGTTCTCGGGCAGGACGGTGAAGTGCACCGTGATCCCGGTGTCCTTGGTGAAGTTGGCCGCGGTCAGCTTCTGCAGCTCCACCATCTGCGGATTGTTCACCATCAGCACGTTGATGGAGTGGGAGGAGGCGCCGCCGCCACCGCCGGCGCCCGAGCAGGCGGCGAGCAAGGGGGTGATCAGCGTTCCTACGGCGGCCACCGCAAACAGGGCGCGGGGGCTGCGTCGGCTCTGGGTTCGCATGGGGAGCTCCTGGCACTTATGGGGATACAAGGTGCGCACGCAGACATGAGCGTGCCGTTCGAGGGGTGCTGCCGCGTGGTCAGACGCGGATGACCTGAGGGCCCTGCAGCGAATAGCGGTGGGCTTCGGAGGCGGGCAGCAGGGTGCTGGTGACGACGGACTCCAGCTCGCCGATCTCCGCGAACCGGCAGAAGCTGACCGCCCCGAACTTCGTGTGCACGCCGGCGAACACCGTCCGGCGCGCGGCCCGCACGGCCTGTGTCTTCACCTCGCTCACGGCCGGGTCGGGGGTGGTCAGGCCGTATTCGCGGGAGATGCCGTTGGCGCCGATGTAGGCGAGGTCGATGACGAAGCCGGCCAGCATCTTCGTCGTCCAGTGGTCGACGGTGGCGAGGGTGCCGGAGCGGACCCGGCCGCCCAGCAGCAGGACCGTGGTGTTCTCGGCCTCGGCCAGGGCGCCGGCGACCGGCAGGGACGCGGTGACCACGGTCAGCGGCCGGTCCGTGGACAGGGCCTCGGCGATGAGCTGCGGGGTGAAGCCCTCGTCGATGAAGACCGTCTCGGCGTCCCCGAGCAGTTCGGCCGCGGCGGCCGCGACCCGGCGCTTCTCGGGGACGTGACTGGTGGCACGGAAGGCGAGCGTCGTCTCGAAGCCCGCGCTCTCCACGGGATAGGCGCCGCCGTGGGTACGGCGGACCAGGCCGTGGTCCTCCAGGGCGCGCAGATCCCGGCGTACGGTCTCCTTGGCCACGCCCAGTTCGGCGGCGAGCACCGTCACGTCGACGGAGCCGGTGGCGCGCGCGGCCCGCACGATCTCCCGCTGACGTTCCTCGGCCGTCCGCGCGGTGTTCGCCGTCATCGCCGCACCTGCTTCCTTGCTCACTGCCCGTTCGGGCCCGGTGGGGCCCACGGGGGAAGTTCTACCCCCCGTATTTCGCGGTGACCAGGTCTGTTGCAGGCTCGATGCTGCCCGTATGTGCCCGTTTGCGGAGCGGAGTGACCGCCTCGGACCTGCGTGGCCGTGAGGGGCGGCGTGAGATCGGGCAGGCGTGGTGCCCGAATGGGGCGGCGGGGGGGGGCGGGGGGGGGCCGCCCCCCCCCCCGGCCGCGCGGTTGCCGCCCCCCCCCCCCCCCGGCGGGGCGGGGGGGCCGCGCGGCCGCGCGCCCCCCCACAGGC
>NZ_JBIWOE010000074.1:0-25553 GCF_044767585.1 Streptomyces sp. NPDC101225 | reverse complement strand
GCGGCCAGGATCTGCGGCGGCATGCTCGGCCGCCCGTTCGCCGACGGGTACATGTCCGCGAACATCTCCGCCGGAAACAGCGCACCACGGTGCTCGGCCAGGAACGCGAATACACTCCCGGCCGGAATCAACTCCCGGCACGTCTCCCACACATCCGGCCCGACCGTCTCCCCGGCCCATTCCCCCATCACCACGAAACGAGTCTGGCCCCGCCGCTCACGCGGCGGGGCCAGAACCCCAAGATCTTCATGAGCCTTCTAGGCCCTCTCGGCGGTGATCCGTCCAGCCGCGGATGTCGAGAAGGCTCCGGCGGCTCCGTCCCCGGTGCGGATCACGACCACGACACCGGAGGTACGGTCATGCGAGCGAGCGAGATCACCGAGATCCTGAACCGGCCGGTCAGCCGGGAGCTGCTGGCGCGTGACGTGGTCCGGCCGGCGTACATGGCCAAGGACGGCACACCCCGCACCATTCCGATCGCGTTCACCTGGAACGGCTCCGAGATCGTCATGTGCACCACGAAGAACGCCCCGAAGCTCCCGGCCCTGCGCGCCAACCCGGTGGTCGCCCTGACGATCGACACCGAGGTGCACCGGCCGAAGATCCTGCGGATCCGCGGCCGCGCCGAGCTGGACGTCGTGGACGGCATCCCGGACGAGTACCCGCGGATGAACGGCTCGTACGAGATGACGCCCGAGCAGCGCGTCGCCTGGGAGGCCGAGATCCGCTCGCTCCACGACGGCATGGTCCGGATCGTGGTGACCCCGACGTGGGCCAAGCTCATCGACTTCGAGACGACCCTGCCGAGCGCGGTGGAGGAACTGGTCCGGCAGCGGGCCGAGCGCGAGGGCGTCCGGGGACGGCCCGTCCCCGGGCGGTCCCCCGCCGTCGCATAGGGTCCCCCCATGCTCGAAGGAAAGCTCGTACGGCTGCGCTCGCTGCGTCCCGAGGACGCCGAACACCATGTCCGGTGGCGCAACGACCCCGAGGTGGCCCGCTGGGCCGCGGCCGGTGACCCGATGTTCGGCCCGGTCACCGCGGAAGCGGTCCGGCTCGGCTTCGACACCATGCTGCGGCTGAGCCCGAGGGAGTCGGCCGTGTTCACGGTCGAGGACCTGACGAGCGGGACGCCGATCGGCATGGCCGACTACCGTGACCTCGACCCCTACGCCGGCGTGGCCACCCTCGGAATCACCATCGGCGAGCGGGAGTTCTGGGGCGGCGGCTACGGCAGTGAGGCGGTGCGCCTGGTCATGGGCCACCTGTTCGGCGCGTACCGCCTGAGCCGGCTGGAGCTGGACACCTGGAGCGGCAACGAGCGTGCCGTCCGTGCCTTCACCCGGCTGGGTTTCCGCGAGGAGGGCCGCCGCCGCTCGGCCGTGCTCGTGGCGGGTGAGCGCTACGACCGCGTGCTGTTCGGCATGCTCCGGGAGGAGTGGACGGACCCCGCGTGATTTCGGGGAGGCGGGTGCCGGCCTTCTCGATCGTGACGCGGGCTGGGGCGCGTGCCCGGTGAGCCGCACGGTGCATCCTTTCGGGGTGCCGGCCGAAGAACTCCGCCCGGCCACCGGACGGCTGGTCCGCGCGGTGCGTGATGGCCAGGTGGCCGCACCCGGTTCACTGCGCCGCGTCCAGGGCCTCGCCGGGGCCCCGCTGACCGCCGCGGGACCGGGAGCGTCGCCGGCGCCGGTCCCGTACCGGCCAGAGCAGCACATACGCGGTGGAGACGACGACGAAGCCCAGGCGGATCAGACCGCGGGCCGCGTCGCCGGGAACGACGAAGACCGTGCCGTACAGAGTGATCAGGGCGATCCAGCTCCACCAGGGCACCAGGCGCCGCTGCCCGATCACGTCCCACAGCAGGGTGCCCAGCAGCACGGAGGCCGTGTAGTAGGTGTAGACGCTCGGGTCCAGGGCGATCCGCGCGTCGGCGCCGAGCAGGACGACGGCGGGCCAGCGGCCCCGCCAGACCGCGACGCACCCCAGCGCCAGTCCCGCGGCGGCCTGCGCGGGCCGGTCCCAGGAAGGGGTTCGCGGATCGTCGACGCCGAGCCAGCGCAGCGCGGACGCGGGCTGGTTGGGGATGGTGAACTCGGCTGCGGTCAGCGACTGCGGGGCACCGAGGAAGAACGGCAGCCAGGCGAGCGCGACGAGAGCCGCGCACCACAGCCCCGCGCGCAGCCGCTGCCCTCTCGGCAGCGCGAGCAGCAGCGGCAGGAAGGCCAGCGCGGTCGGCTTGGAGTCCATGGCCAGGGCCAGGAAGACGCCCGTCGCGACAGGATTGCCGCGCGTGAGGGCGTGCACCGCAAGGGCCGTGAAGAAGAGGGCCAGTACGTCGTCGAGGTGACCGAAGCGGACGGCGACCTCGATCCACATCGGGATGAAGGCCAGGCCCGCGACGAGCACCCGCTGCCGCAGCCGCCGGTGGTTGGTGCCGGTGCCCAGGAGATGCCAGGCGGCGCTGCGTCCGGCCGCCACCAGGATCAGCAGACCGAGCAGGGACATCACACCGGCGGCGAGGAACTGCCCGACGGACTCGGGAAACGGGTTGAACAGGCCGGCCGCGAGGAAGCTCAGAGGACCCATCTGAAGTTCGGGGTGGTGGGCGTACAGATTCAGGCCGCCGTCCGCCCGGCCCGAGCCCGCGTAGAGCAACTCCCCACCCGTACGCAGGTAGTGCCAGGAGAATCCTCCGTGCGGCTGGACCACGGCGAACCAGAGGACGGTCCAGGCGGTGAGCAGCACCAGGTGCATCCGCTGGCTGATGGCCGACACGCTCTCCCACTTCCGGTTCCTGTCGCCCGACTCGGTTCCCCCGGTCGTGCGCCCCTTGGTGAGATGTCCGGAAGGCGGGGCAGGTTGTCGGCATAAGGTAAGAAGCGGCCGGGCCCGCCTCGGGGGAGCGGCGCGGCACAGCCGACCGCGGCCCCGGGCGGTGCCGGTCGACCCGATGCCGAAGGGACACGGACACCGTGCTGCCTGCTCTCCCCGCCGCGACGGACCGGGCTGTCGCCCTGTTGCGTGAGTTCGGTGCCGAAGGCATCGCCCACCCCGGCGGCACCCTCCTCGCCCACCTCCGGCGCGTACAGGCGCGGCTGGCCCGGTGGAAGGCCCGCCCCGCCCTCCAACTCGCCGGTCTGTGCCACGCGTTCTACGGCACCGACGGCTTTCCCACCGCACTGCTCCCGCTGGACCGACGCCATGAGCTCGCGGCCGTGATCGGCGCCGAGGCCGAGGCCGTCGTGTACCTGTACGCCTCGTGCGACCGCGAGGCCACCTACCCGGCGCTCCACCAGGCCGACGCCGCCTTCCACGACAGGTTCACCGGCGGCTCGTTCGTTCCGGCGCTCCGGATGCGCCGGGACTTCACCGAACTGACGGCGGCCAACGAACTCGATCTCGCGGCCGTCGATCCCGCCTTCCGCGACAGACTGGGCCCCGCACTGCTCACCCTGTTCACCCGGCTCCAGGATCTGCTGAGTGCCGACGGCCGGCTCGACTGCCGCACGGTACTCGCCACCGGCCGGCCATGAGCCCGCCGGAGGAGCGACGGCGCGCACCGGCAAGCGGCCATGCCTGAGGACATGTCGGGATGAGCGGGCGGGTGCGTGTTCCCGGCAGCCTCGGACCCTAGAATCAGGCCATGGGACGGACCGACCGCGCCGGCCGGGTGATCGCGGCACCACCGGCGACTGTCTACGGCGCCCTGCTCGACCGGGGCGCCCTCGAAGTCTGGCTGCCCCCGGACGGCATGCGCGGGCGGGTCGAGCGCTGGGATCCGCGGCCCGGTGGTGGATTCCGGATGGTGCTCACCTACCTCGATCCCGCCGACAGCCCCGGCAAGACGTCGGATGCCACGGATGTCGTCGACGTCGGCCTCGTCGAGCTGGTGCCCGCCGAACGCGTGGTGCAGCGGGCGGTCTTCGAGGCGGACGACCCCTCGTACGCGGGCACCATGACGATGACCTGGCAGCTCACCGCCGTCGGCGCGGGCACCGAGGTGACGGTCACCGCCACGGACGTACCACCCGGCATCGACCCGGCGGCCCACGAGGCCGGGATCGCCTCCTCGCTGGCCCACCTGGCGTCCTACGTCGAAGCGGGCGACTGAGGCGGGCGCGTTCAAGGCCCGGCCCGCCTCAGCGGGCCCCCGTCCGGCGACGAGGGCCCTTTCCGCGTGGCCGAGCGGTCAGCTCGCGGCGTAGTTCTGCAGGAACAGCGCCTCCGCGACCGACAGCCGCTCCAGTTCCCGCGGTGACACGCTCTCGTTCACCGCGTGGATCTGCGCCTCCGGCTCGCTCAGGCCGATCAGGAGGATCTCCGCGTGCGGGTAGAGCGCGGCGAGGGTGTTGCACAGCGGGATGGAGCCCCCCTGGCCGGCGTACTGCATCTCCTGGCCGGGGTAGGCCACCGACATCGCCTCGGCCATCGCCGCGTACGCCGGGCTGGTGGTGTCGGCGCTGAACGCCTGGCCCTGGCCGATCTGCTCGGTCTGCACCCGGGCGCCCCAGGGGGTGCGGGCCTCCAGGTGGGCCTGGAGCAGCTTGGTCGCCTCGGCCGCGTCGACGCCCGGCGGGACGCGCAGGCTGACCAGCGCCCGGGCGCTCGCCTGCACGGACGGGGTGGCGCCGACGACGGGCGGGCAGTCGATGCCGAGGACGGTGACGGCGGGACGCGCCCAGATGCGGTCGGCGACCGTGCCCGAGCCGATCAGCCGCACACCGTCGAGGACCTTGGCGTCCGTGCGGAACTGCTCCTCGTCGTAGGCCAGGCCCTCCCACCCGCCGGCGGGTTCCAGGCCGTCCACGGTCGTCGAGCCGTCCTCCGCGCGCAGCGAGTCGAGTACGCGGATCAGCGCGCCCAGCGCGTCCGGGGCGGCGCCGCCGAACTGGCCGGAGTGCAGGTTGCCTTCGAGGGTGTCGATCTGCACGCGGACCAGGGTCATGCCGCGCAGGGTGGTGGTCACCGTCGGCAGGCCGACGCGGAAGTTGCCCGCGTCGCCGATGACGACGGTGTCGGCGGTGAGCAGGTCCGGGTGCTGCTCGGCGTACCGCTCCAGGCCGCCGGTGCCCATCTCCTCCGACCCCTCGACGATGACCTTGATGTGCACGGGCACGCCGCCGTTGGCCTTGAGGGCGCGCAGCGCGAGCAGGTGCATGAGCACGCCGCCCTTGCAGTCGGCGGCCCCGCGCCCGTACCAGCGGCCGTCCCGCTCGGTCAGCTCGAAGGGCGGTGTCGTCCAGGCGCTCTCGTCGAGCGGCGGCTGCACGTCGTAGTGGGCGTAGAGCAGGACGGTCCGGGCGCCCTCCGGTCCGGGCAGGTAGCCGTGGACGGACTGGGTGCCGTCCGGGGTGTCGAGCAGCGCCACGTCCTGGAACCCCTCTGCGGTGAGCGCGTCGGCGACCCAGCGTGCGGCACCCTCGCTCTCGCTCCTGGGGAACTGGCCGAAGTCCGCCACCGACTTGAAGGCCACCAGTTCGGCGAGTTCCGCCCGCGCTCTCGGCATCAGAGAGGCGACGGTCCCGGCGACCGGATTCGACGACATGGGCACGCTCCTTGTGGGTGCGACGTTGTACGGGTGGATATCGGGATCCTCCCACAGTGGCCTGCGGCGACGTCCGCCGTAGGATGCGGGGGACAGGTGCGGCAGCGGCTTGATCGGGAGCAGTAGACCATCGTGAGCAGCGAGAACTCTTCGGCGGACGACGTGCAGCGGGTGTGGGACGTCGTCGTGGTGGGTGCGGGACCCGCGGGGGCCTCGGCCGCCTATGCGGCGGCGGTCGCGGGACGCAGCGTGCTGCTCCTGGAGAAGGCGGAGCTGCCACGCTACAAGACGTGCGGCGGCGGGATCATCGGCCCCTCCCGCGACGCCCTGCCGCCCGGCTTCGAACTGCCGCTGCGGGACCGGGTGCACGCGGTGACGTTCTCCAACAACGGCCGCTTCACCCGGACCCGGCGCTCCCGGCAGATGCTGTTCGGGCTGATCAACCGGCCCGACTTCGACCAGCAGCTGGTCGAGCACGCGCAGAAGGCGGGCGCCGAGCTGCGTACGGGCGCCACCGTGCAGCGCGTCGAGCAGCACGGCTCGGCGGTGCCGGACCGGCGCACGGTCGCGGTCGTCCTGCAGGGCGGCGAGACGCTGCTGGCCCGCGCGGTGGTGGGCGCCGACGGCAGCGCCAGCCGCATAGGAGCGCATGTCGGGGTCAAGCTCGACCAGGTGGACCTGGGCCTGGAGGCGGAGATCCCGGTGCCGGAGACCGTCGCGGAGGACTGGAAGGGGCGGGTGCTCATCGACTGGGGCCCGATGCCCGGCAGCTACGGCTGGGTGTTCCCCAAGGGCGACACCCTGACCGTCGGCGTGATCTCGGCGCGCGGTGAAGGCGCCGCCACCAAGCGGTACTTGGAGGAGTTCACCGGGCGGCTCGGCCTGGCCGGCTTCGAACCGAGCATCTCCTCCGGCCACCTGACCCGCTGCCGTGCCGACGACTCGCCGCTCTCGCGCGGGCGGGTGCTGGTGTGCGGCGACGCGGCGGGGCTGCTGGAGCCGTGGACCCGCGAGGGCATCTCCTTCGCACTGCGCTCCGGGCGGCTCGCGGGGGAGTGGGCGGTGCGCATCGCCGAGGCGCACGACGCCGTGGACGCCCGCCGCCAGGCGCTCAACTACGCCTTCGCCGTCAAGGCGGGGCTCGGCGTCGAGATGAGCATCGGCAGGCGGATGCTGGCGGTCTTCGAGCGCCGTCCCGGACTGTTCCACGCGGCGCTGACGGGGTTCCGGCCCGCGTGGAACGCGTTCCGGGACATCACCCGGGGCTCGACCAACCTCGCCGAGCTCGTCCGGTCCCACCCGATGGCCCAGCGCGCGCTGACCGTGCTCGACCGCCGGCAGGCGGACGGCCGGTACCCGGCGGACGGCCGGCCGCCGGCCGGCGACGAGGCCGAGGTGGACGGCGAGTCCGCGGGCGGTGGCGAGTCCGCGGCGGGCGGGGACGTCACTTCGTGACGGTGATGCGGAAGACGGGGTGGTCGGGCGCGATACGGCGCAGCTCGGCGTCGGGGGAGTCGGGGCCTACGCCGTTGAAGAAGACGCCGACCTCGGCCTTCCACCGCTTGAGGTAGGCCCGCAGCAGCGGCGTCTTGTCGTCGTCGGCGACCTCGGTGGCGGTGAACGGCTCGACGTTCTTGCCGAGGTGCAGCTCGCCGCCGCCCGCTGCCCGCATGTTGTGCGTCCACTGCACGTGACCGCGCGGGGCGACCAGGTACTGCTGCCCGTCCACCGTCAGCAGGTTGACGGGGGTGGTGCGCCACTCGCCGCTCTTGCGCCCGCGGACCGCCAGGACGCGGGAGCCCCAGACGCTGATGCCGCGGCGGGTCGTCCAGCCGACGACGCGGTTGAGGACGTTCACGGTGAACCAGCCGGGCTTCTGGACGTGTGTCGACATGGGGACCCCCATCGATTGAGAGAGCGTCGCTCGTCTTTGTGAGCACTGCTCTCGCTCGATGAAGAGTCTGCACCCGGCCGGTGCTCTCGTGCAAGAGCGGTGCTCTCTTTTTTGTGCGCCGCTCCTTTTTCGGTTCGCCGCTCTCATCCGTGTGCACTGCTCTCGATCCGTGCGACACTGCCTTCCATGAGCACCGCACACAGCGCCCGCGCCCGCGCCCGGATCGAGGTCACCGCCGCCATCAAGGACGAGGCACGCAGACAGCTCGCGGCCGAGGGCGCCGCGAAGCTCTCGCTGCGGGCCGTGGCGCGCGAGCTCGGCATGGTCTCCTCCGCGCTCTACCGCTACTTCCCCAGCCGTGACGACCTGCTGACCGCGCTGATCATCGATGCCTACGACTCGGTGGGCGAGGCGGCCGAGACGGCGCTCGCCGCCGCCGGTGAGGCCCGCCCCGTCGAGCGCTGGACCCGCGTGTGCGAGGCCGTACGGGAGTGGGCCCTCGCGCATCCCCACGAGTACGCGCTGATCTACGGATCGCCGGTCCCGGGCTACGTCGCCCCCGACACCACCGTCCCCGCCGCCGCCCGCGTCGGTCTCGTCCTGATCGGCATCGTCCGCGACGCCCGCCAGGGCCCCGGCCTGACGCTGCCCCCGCTCCCCGCGGACCTGGAGTCCGAGGCGGACCGCATGGCCGGCGACTTCGCCTCCGACCTCCCGCCCGCGGTCGCGCCGGCCCTCGTCGCCGCCTGGGCCCAGCTGTTCGGGCTGATCGGCTTCGAGGTGTTCGGCCAGTTCCACCGGGTCGTGGAGGAGCGCGAGGCGTTCTTCCGGAACGCGGCGGGGCGGCTCGCCCACGGAGTCGGGCTGACGCAGACCTGATCGGGACGACGCCCGAGGAGCGGTGACCGTCCTGCAAGGTGACCGTCCTGCAAGGGGGGCGTCCTGGAAGGGGGGCGTCCTGGAGGGGGGGCGTCCTGGAGGGGGCCGCCCCCGGAGGCGGACCGTCCTGGCCGGAGGCGTACTTCCCGGGGAGTACGTCTGATCGCCACGTCCGGCGGACGCCCCGCCGGCCCGCCGGCGTCTAGCGTGGCGGTCATGGACGAGCAGGCGGTGCGCGGGGGCGGCCCACCCCGCTGGTGGCGGCACGGGCCGCCGTGGATGAACCGCCGGGGCGACGAGGAGCGGGCGCCCCGGTGGCCGTGGCGTTCCACCGTGCTGCTCACGGTCTTCGTGCTCGTCGGATCGCACTGGGCGGCGCATCAGCAGGCGGGCGAGCGGGCCGCGCTGGACTCGTTCGCGCGTGTGCTGCTGGCGGCGGGCTCGGGCCTGCTGCTGTGGCGGCAGCGGTACCCGGTGCTCGTCGTGTTCGGCACCGCGGCGGCCGCGACGGTCTACCTCGGTGCCGGGTATCCGTACGGGCCGGTCTTCCTCACCGTCGCGGTGGCCTGCTTCAGCGCCGTGGTCACGGGGCACCGGCGGGCCGCCTGGGGCGCCGTCGCCATGCTGTGGGCCGGGCACATGCTGGTCGCCCACTGGCTGTACCGGTGGCTGCCGCCCGCCGGGGACTCGGCGCCCTCCTGGGGGCAGGAACTCGTGATCGCCGCCTGGGTGGTGGCGATCGTCGCGCTGGCCGAACTGACCCGCGTCCGGCGCGAGCAGTGGAACAGGGAACGGGCCGAGCGGGCCCAGGCGGCCCGGCGCCGGGCCGACGAGGAACGGCTGCGCATCGCCCGGGAGCTGCACGACGTCCTCGCGCACAGCATCTCGGTGATCAACGTGCAGGCGGGCGTCGGCCTCGCCCTGCTCGACTCCGACCCCGAGCAGGCGCGCACCGCGCTCACCACCATCAAGGCCGCCAGCAAGGAGGCGCTCGGCGAGGTCCGCCAGGTCCTCGACACCCTCCGCGCACCGGGAGACGCCCCGCGCGCCCCGGCGCCCGGCCTCGGCCGGCTGCCCGAGCTGGTGGAGCAGGCCGCGAGCGCCGGCCTGACGGTGGAGGTCACGGGGGAGCCGCCCCCGCTCGCGCCCGGCACCGACCTCGCCGCGTTCCGCATCGTGCAGGAGGCGCTGACCAATGTCGTACGCCACTCCGGCTCGCGCCGGGCGCGCGTCCACCTCGGACACGACGGGCGGACGCTTCGGCTGCGCGTCGACGACGACGGGCCCGCGACCGGTGCCGACGCGGGGGGCAGCGGCAACGGTCTGGCCGGAATGCGGGAGCGGGCCGCCGCACTGGGTGGCACCATCGAGGCGGGCCCGCGCACGGACGGCGGTTTCCGGGTGCGCGCCGTGCTGCCGCTGAACGTGAAGGCCGAGGAGGACGACCGGTGATCCGCGTACTGCTCGCCGACGACCAGTCACTGGTGCGGGCCGGCTTCCGGGCGCTGCTCGACGCGCAGCCGGACATCGAGGTGGCGGGGGAGGCCTCCGACGGTGCGGAGGCGGTGCGCAAGGTGCGCGAACTGCGCCCGGACGTCGTCCTGATGGACATCCGCATGCCGGCGCTGGACGGGCTGGCGGCGACGCGGCGGATCACCGGGGAGGAGGCGCTGCACCGGGTGAAGGTGGTCATGCTGACCACCTTCGAGCTCGACGAGTACGTCTTCGAGGCGATCCGCTCCGGTGCCTCCGGCTTCCTGGTCAAGGACACCGAGCCGGAGGAACTCCTGCGCGCGGTCAGGGCGGTGGTGGAGGGCGACGCGCTGCTCTCCCCGGGGGTGACCCGCCGTCTGATCGCCGAGTTCGCGGCCCGCTCCAAGGAGCCCGCGGCCGCCGGTGCCCTCGGTGAACTCACCGAGCGGGAGCGGGAGGTGATGGCCCTGGTCGGCATCGGCCTGTCCAACGAGGAGATCGCCCGGCGCCTGGTCGTCAGCCCCCTCACCGCCAAGACCCACGTCAGCCGCACGATGGTCAAGCTGGGTGCCCGGGACCGGGCGCAACTGGTCGTCCTCGCCTACGAGTCGGGCCTGGTCCGCCCGGGCTGGCTGGGCTGACCGGTCCGCAGGAGGCGGACGTTCACGTTCACGCCCGGGCCACGCACAGCAGCGGTGCGGGCGCCGGCGGCTGTCCGCCCTGCCCCGCCTCGCGGTGATGCGCCCGGCGGGGCGGCAGGACCCCGCCGGGCGCATCGTGGGGAGGCGCCCCCTCAGTCGCGCACCGTCACGCGCTCCGCCTCCAGGGTGGTGGACCGGGCGACCACGACCGACTGGCTCGTACGGCGGGTCCGCAGGCCGGTGAGCGTGATCAGCAGGCCCGCGACGGCGACACCCGTGACCACGATCAGCCCCGGGCGGTAGCTGTCCAGCACCGCCTGCGCGGTCGCGTGCTCGGGGGCGTTCGCGGTCACCACGGCCGTCACCACGGCCAGGAAGATCGCGCCGCCCACCTGCACCGAGGTGTTGAGCAGACCGGAGACCATGCCCTGCTCGTGGTCCTCGACGCCGTTGGTGGCCTGGATGTTGAGCGAGGGGAAGACCAGGGCGCAGGCGGCGCCGATCAGCAGCATCGACGGCAGGATGACGGCGGCGTAGACCGGGTCGAGGTTCACGCGCAGGAACAGCGCGTACCCGGCGACCATCAGCGCGAAGCCCGTCGCGATGAGCCGCTGCGTGCCGAAGCGGTCGACGATCGAGCCGACCTTGGTCGAGGACACCGCCACCAGCGCGCCGGCCGGCAGGAAGGCGAGCGCGGTGTGCAGCGCCGACCAGCCCAGCAGGGACTGCATGTAGAGCGTGGTCAGGAACTGGAAGCCGACGTACGACCCGAAGAAGGCGAGGGCGCCCAGCTGCGCTCGGATCTGGTGGCCGGAGCGCAGTACGCCGAGCCGGATCAGCGGGCCGGGCGAGCGGCGCTCGACCAGGACGAACACGGTCAGCAGCGCGGCGACTGCCAGGAAGGACAGCAGGGTGCGGACCGAGGCCCAGCCGGCCTGGGGGGCCTGCACGACGGTGAAGACGAGCAGCAGCATCGACGCGGTGCCGATGACGGCGCCGGGGACGTCGTAGCCGTTGTGGTCCTTCTCCCGCTCGCTGCGCGGCAGCAGCCTGAGGCCCGCCAGCAGGGCGATCAGCGCGATGGGCGCGGGCAGCAGCATGGTCAGACGCCAGCTGGCCTCGGTGAGCAGGCCGGACAGGACCAGGCCCATCGAGAAGCCGGTGGCCGCGCAGGTGGTGTAGATCGACAGGGCGCGGTTGCGCAGCGGGCCCTCGGCGAAGGTCGTGGTGATGATGGACAGGCCGGCCGGCGCGGTGAAGGCCGCGCTCAGCCCCTTGACGAACCGGCTGGCGATCAGCAGCGGACCCGAGTCGACGAGCCCGCCGAGCAGGGAGGCGAGCGCGAACACGCCCAGCGCGATCAGGAAGACCTGGCGCCTGCCGAGCAGGTCCGCCGTGCGCCCGCCGAGCAGCAGCAGGCCGCCGTAGCCCAGGATGTAGCCGCTGACGACCCATTGCAGCGACGAGGTGGACAGGTGGAGGTCCGAGCCGATGGACGGCAGGGCGACGCCGACCATCGAGACGTCGAGCGCGTCCAGGAACATCGCGGCGCAGAGCACCAGCAGGGTGCCCCACAGCCGCGGGGTCCAGCGGACCGCCGGCGGCGGGGCCGAGGAGGTGGTGAGCGGAGAGGTCATGCCGAAGAGACTACATGCGCATGCATTGAATGCAAGCGCATTTAATTCTGATGCAATAATTTCGCCTGTCTGCTACGGTGCGTTCATGGCGGCACAGAAGGCCGAGCAGGCACTGGTGGACCAGTGGCGGGACATCCTGGCGCTGCATGCGCGCACCCAGTGCGAACTGGACCGGGAACTGCATCAACACGGGCTGTGCGGAAGCGACTTCGAGGTGCTGGACATGCTGTCCGGAGAATCCTGCGCCTACCGCGTGCAGGAGATCTCCGAGCGGGTCCATCTGAGCCAGAGCGCGCTCTCGCGGCTGATCGCCCGGCTGGAGAAGGACGGGCTCGTCGAGCGCACCATGTGCCCCGAGGACCGGCGCGGAGTCCGCGTGGCCCTGACGGCGAAGGGGCGCACGCTGCACGGCGAGGTGCTGCCGGTGCAGCGGGCGGTGCTGACGCGGATGCTGACGGCGGGCGGGCTCAGCTCCACGTGACGGCGGACTTCTCCCGCCACAGGCCGGCGACCGCCGCGTCCCCGGTCACCTGGGGAAACGGCTGCCGGTTCCACAGCGCCAGGTACAACTCCTGTGCGGGCCCGGCCACTTCGCAGTCCGCGTCGCCCGCCGCGTCCCGCGCCGCCACGGGCGGCTCCTGGGACAGCCGTACGGTCCACACCGCGTCGGCGGCGTCCGTCGCCCGTACCCGCAGCGTCCGGGGTTCGTCGCTGCGGACCCTGCTCCTGGCGCGGGCGTGGAAGCCGCGCAGCAGTTCGTCGACGCCGTCCGCCGCGAAACCGCGGGGGATGTCCGACCTGACCCCGCCCCGCGCGGATTCCGCGTCGACGCGGTGCACCGTGGTCTCGTGCGCCTGCCGCCGTGCCCAGAAGTCCAGCGGCGAGGGCGCGGGCAGGAAAGACCAGCACTCGACGCCGGGATCGGCGCCGGCCAGGGTGTCGACGAGACGGCGGTGTCCCTCCCGGAACCAGGCCAGCAGCTGGGCGCCGTCCAGGTCCGGCAGCCCGCCGTCGGGGTGGTGGGCGGTGTGCCCCTCGGCCACGAAGGCGGCCGCCCAGCGGTGCACCATCCCGGTGTGCCGCACCAGGTCGCGCACCTGCCAGTCGGGGCAGGTCGGGACCTTGGCGTCGGTCCCCGCCGCCTCGGCGGCAGCGGCCAGCAGTCGGCCTTCGCGGTCGAGGGTCTCCACGAACTCGGCAGTCTCCATGAGGCGAGTCTGCCGGACGCGGCGCGGTCCCGGGGACAGGCGGGGAAGCCGGGCCCGCGCGAACGGCATGCGAACGCGCGCGGAGCGGCCCATGATGGGGTGCAGCAGGCGGCCACGCCCTCCGAGCCCAGGAGACCGATGACGTCATGAGCTCCTTCTCACCCGGCTTCCGCGGCCGCACCCGCACCCTGGCGGACCGGCTGCCGCCCGGCCAGTACCCGACCGAGCAGTTCCCGGTGCTGTCCGCCGGGCCCACACCGCGCGTGGAGACCGGGGAGTGGACCTTCACCATCACCACCGAGAGCGGGGCCGCGCACAGCTGGACCTGGGCGGAGATGATGGCGCTGCCGCAGCAGGAGACGACCACCGACATCCACTGCGTGACCCGCTGGTCCAAGTTCGACACCCCCTGGCGCGGAGTGCCGCTCGACGCCTTCTTCGAGGACGTCGAGACGGCGGCCGACTTCGTCGTCGCCCACAGCTACGGCGGCTACACCACCAACCTCCCGCTGGAGGACCTCCTCGACGGCAAGGCCTGGATCGCGCACACCTACGACGGCTACCCGCTCTCGCCCGAGCACGGCGGACCGGCCCGGCTGCTCGTCCCGCACCTGTATCTGTGGAAGTCGGCGAAGTGGGTGCGCGGGCTGCGGCTCGGCCACGAGGACGAGCCCGGCTTCTGGGAGTCGGTCGGCTACCACAACTACGGCGATCCATGGCGCGAGCAGCGCAACTGGGGGGACTGACCGTGCCCGTCGCCTGGCACCGCGCCCGCCTCGACGGGCGGCGCCCCCAGACCTCCACCGCCCGCTCCCTGACCTTCACCGTGCCCGGCTGGCCCGGCCATCTGCCCGGCCAGCACGTCGACGTGCGGCTGACGGCCGACGACGGATACCAGGCCGTGCGCAGCTACTCGGTGGCCGCGCCCGCCGACGGCGAGCGGGTCGAGCTCGGCGTGCAGCCCGTGGCCGGCGGCGAGGTCTCGCCCTACCTGGCCGACGACCTGCCGGTGGGCGCCGAGGTGGAGATGCGCGGGCCGCTCGGCAACTGGTTCGTGTGGCAGCCGGAGCAGACCGAGCCCGCCCTGCTCGTCGCGGGCGGCTCGGGAGTCGTCCCGCTGGCCGCCATGATCCGCGCCCATCGCGCGGCGGGCTCGGCCACCGCCCTCCACCTGCTGTACTCCGTCCGCACGCCCGAGGACGTCTGGTACCGCGACGAACTCCACGCGCACGACCCGCACCTCGACGTGCGCCTCCTGCACACGCGCGAGGCCCCGCCCGGCACCGACCGCGCCCCCGGCCGGCTCACCCGGTCCGACCTGGAGAAGCCGGCGGCCCGCCTGGGACCGGCCGGCCCCGTCTACGTCTGCGGCCCCACCGGCTTCGTGGAGACCGCCGCCGACCTGCTGGTCGACCTGGGGCGCGACCCCGCCACCGTCCGCACCGAACGCTTCGGCTGACCGGAGGCCCTGATGGCAGACGACATCGCCGGCACCGCCCACCTCGACGGCAACGCCCTCGCCGGCCCGCTCTCGGAGATCCTCTCCGTGGAGGCGACCACCGCCTGGTGGCGCTGCCCCGAGTGCGCGCGCACGGGGACCCTCGCCCAGCTGCACGTCTACGGCCCCGAGCCGGGCCTGACCGCCCGCTGCCCCGGCTGCGGGCACGTCGCCCTGCGGCTGGTCCGGGAGGGCGAGTACGTCTGGCTCACCATGGGCGGCAGCGCCGGCGCGTTCCGCTTCCGCACCGCCTGACGCGGGGCCGCCCGCGCTCAGCCCGCCGGGGCCCGGTGGCCGAGGGCGCTGCCCCGCTTCCAGGTCGGCCAGTCCACGTTCCAGTCGCCGTAGCCGTTGTTGACCGCCACCGTGGCCACGGAGTGCACGACCGTGACCGGGTCGCCGGGACCCACCTGCTCGTAGAACCACCTGGCGTCGTGCCCAACGGGTTACGGCATACGGTCGGCGCGGCCTGGGCCGTTCCGGGGCCCTCGGCCCGGCGCGCACCGCCGCGTCAGCCGAGCCCCCGCCGCGGGACGCGGGGACCGCCGGCCGTGCGCGGCAGGCCCGCCTGCCGGGGGAGCCAGACCTGGCCCGGCGCGGTGCGGGGCCGGCAGGAACCGGTCGGGCAGTAGGCCACGTACTGACGTACCGCCTCGTGGACGCGGTACCGGGCCCGGCCGGGGCCGGCCGCCTGGTCCACGTGGATCATCTGGCGGTCCAGGAGTTCGTCGAGGAGATCCGCGGCGAGTCCTCGCGACGGCGTCACAAGGGTCACCATGTCGTCGACGCCGAAGGCCCCGCGCACCGTCCTGAGGCGCTGCAACGCGGCCCGCACCGGGGCCGGCAGCACGCCGAAGCAGGCCGCCACGCTGGCCTGCAGGGACAGGTCCCCGATGCGCAGGAACCGGAGCCGGTCCTGCTCGCGCTCCAGGCGGTCGGCGAGATCGCGCACGGAGCGGTGCGGCCGCGCCGACAGCCAGAGCCCGGCGATGTGCAGGGCGAGCGGCAGCCGCGCGCAGGAGCGCACCACGCTCAGCGCGGAGGCCCGTTCCGCGCGTGTACGGTCGGCGCCCAGCAGATCCTCCAGCACCTGGAATGCGTCCCACTCGCTGAGGGCGTCGATCCGCAGCCGTAACTGCCCGGTGAGCGCGGGCAGTTCACGGCGCGCGGCGACCAGCACGGCGCTGCGGGCGCCGTCCACCAGCAGTGGCCGGACCTGCCCCTCGCTGTCGGCGTTGTCGAGGACGACGAGGACGCGCCGCCTGCTCAGCGCGTCCCGCACCTGCGCGCCCGCCTCCTCCGGGTGGTCCGCGACGGGCACGGTGCCCAGGGACCGCAGTACGCGGCGGACGAGTTCGTCGGACGTCAGCGGCGCGGCGGAGGCGTCCGGATGGAGGTCGACGTGGATCTGCCCGTCCGGGAACCGGCCGCGTACGGCGTGTGCCGCGTCGAGGACCACCGAGGTCTTTCCGGCACCGGGCGGCCCGAGGACGACCGCGGGTCTTCCGAGGTCGTGCGGCTCCGTCGCCGACAGATGCGCCCGCAGCGGCTCGGCCTGCGCCGCCCGGCCGGCGAGCCGGTGACGGGGGGCCGCGGGGAGTTCGGCGGGCACGGGTCCGGGCGGTTCGCGGTGGCTGCCGGCGCGCGGCCGGCGCATCAGCAGGCCCACTTCACCGGGCGGCAGGCCGAGGGCCTTGGCGATCAGGACCAGCGACTGCTTGCGGGGGCGGGAGGTGTGGCCGGTCTCCAGGTTGCGGATGGCCCGCACGCTGACGCCGGACCGCTCCGCGAGGTCCTCCTGGGTGAGGCAGGCCGCCTCGCGTGCGGCGGTGAGAGCGTCCGCGAGCGTCGCCGCCGTCGTCGTATCGGTCACGGGCGGCGGCCTGCCTCTGTCTGCGGGCCGGCGGCCGCCGGCCGGTCGGCTGTGCGGCCGGCTGTGCGTTCGAGCGTCCTGTCAGTTGTCCTGTCGGTGTGGCTGCGGCGTGCGGGAACACCCTGTTGTGTCACGGCTTTTCCCAGGGTCGACGGGGCGAGGCCGGGCCCCCGAGGGCGCGGCGGTCATCGGGAGGAGGGTGAGGAAGGGGTGTCCGGCGAGCCTGGGGGAGGGCTCACAACGCCGGCCCCGGACCCCGGCACGGCAGGCCGTGTCCGCGGTTCGGTCGCGCGATCGTCCGGCCGCGATGGCGGCGGCCGCCGTGAACGTGGGGGAGCGCGAGGAGAACGGTCGTGATCGGCCGGGGTCAGTCCGCCGTGGGCATCAGGGTCACCACGAACTTGTAGCGGGAGCCGCGGTACACGGAGCGGACCCACTCCACCGGTCTGCCCTCCGCGTCGAGCGAGTGCCGGGAGAGCAGCATCACCGGTACGCCCACCTCCGTCGCGAGCAGCGCGGCCTGGTACGGGGTCGCGAGCGAGGTCTCGATGCCCTCCTCGGCCTCCGCGAGGTGCACGCCGTACACCTCGGCGAGCACCGAGTACAGGGATCTGTGCCGGGCCAGCGACTCACGCAGTCCGGGGAAGCGGCGTGCGGACAGGTGCGTCGTCTCGATGGCCATGGGTTCGCCGCTGGCCAGCCGCAACCGCTCGATGCGCAGCACGTTCTCTCCGACATCGATGTCGAGCAGGCGCGACAGCTTTCCGTCGGCCTCGACATGGCCGACGGAAAGGACGCGCGAGGCGGGTTCGAGACCCTGGGCCTGCATGTCCTCGGTGTGGGAGGTGAGCTGGAGGGTGCGGAAGAGCTTCGGCGGCGCAATGAACGTGCCCTTTCCCTGGATCCGGTCGAGCCGGCCTTCCCCCACGAGCTCCTGCAGCGCCAGCCGGACGGTGGTCCGCGAGGTGCCGAGCCGGACCGCGAGCAGCCGCTCGGCGGGCATGCGGGATCCGGGCTTCAGTGCCTGGGCGATGTCGAGGACCTGCTGCTTGACGCGGTAGTACTTCGGCACGCGTGCGAGGCCGCCGGGAATCCCGGTGCCGTACGGGGCGCTGCTGACGTCGGTGGTCATGACCTGCCTTCCGGGCCGCCTGACGCTTTTAAAAGTCTAGGCCAATCACCGTACAGGTCTACACCATTCCATGCGGCCTGTGGAAGCGGCGCGCTGCGTCGGTCTGCCGACACTCTCGTTGCCCGCTCAACGACCGGCAACTGACAGGCAGTTGGCGGCAACTTCGACCGGTTCCCGTTGACATCGCGAATTGGTCCAGTCCAGTTTGAGTGAACCTCAGTTCGACCAAGAGCGACCTGGGGATCCACTCGGCCACTCGAGCCTTGGAGTGACACATGCCGACCCCTCCCCGCCATCTGTACCGGGCACCGACCGAACGCCCGTACTTCAGTGCCGACGGCGAGACCTACCTCGCGCAGACCCCACTGCGGGACATCGAGAAGTCCCGGCCGCTGCGGGTGCTGTCGGAGCAGGACTTCGCGTTCTGGCAGACCTACGGCTACGTCGTGGTGAGAAACGCCGTCTCACCGGGCGCGGCGAAGAGCCTGTACGAGTTCGCCTGGGAGTTCCAGGGACTTGACCCCGACCGGCCCGAAACCTGGTACCAGGAGCGCGAGTTCCGCTCCGACCTGGACCGCGACCTGCACGTCTACGGCTTCGTCGAGGCGTACCACCACCAGCTCATCTGGGACAACCGGCAGACGCGGCGGGTCTACGACGCCTTCGCCGACGTGTGGGACTGCGACGAGCTGTGGGTCACGCTCGACCGGCTCAACCTCAACCCGCCCAACCGGGGCAGCCGTTCGCGTTCCCTCATCGCCCCGACCGACGAGGGCTTCGACATCGAGCTGCACTGGGACGTCGACACCACGCTGGGCGTGCTGCCGCAGCGGGTCCAGGGCATCCTGGCCCTCAACGACACCCTGCCGGAGCTCGGCGGGTTCCAGTGCGCGCCGGAACTCTTCCGGCAGTTCGAGGAGTGGCGGATCGCGCAGCCGGCCGGGCGCGACCCCATCCGGCCCGCGGTCGACCGCGCGGAGTTCCCGGTCGTACGGCCCGACCTCCAGGCCGGCGACCTGCTGATCTTCAACGGCCTGCTGGCCCACGGGGTCGCACCGAACGTCTCCGACCACGGCGTGCGCGCCGTGCAGTACCTGTCGATGATGCCGGCGCTGGAGGAGTACCGGGAACTGCGCGACTCCCGCGTCGAGTCGTGGCGCACGCTCGCCACCCCCGACTGGAACGCGACGCTGCTCGGCGACTCCGAACGGCCCGAGGCGCTGCGCTACGGCGCCGCCACGCTCAACGACCTCGGCGAGAGGCTCCTGGGGCTCACGCCCTGGGGCGCGGAAGAGAGCGCCACGTGAACCGAACCACCACCGCCGATCGGATCTGCCTGGCCCTGCCGACCAACAGGGCCTGCTCCGCCGCCCTCGCCGAGATCGCCGAGGAGGCGGCCTACGCGGCCCGCACCTTCGCCGTCGACGTCCAGCTGCTGATCCTCGACTCCAGCGACGACGCGACGCGTGCCGAACACGCCCGCGTCGTGGCGGACTTGCCCGCCACCGCGAACGTGACGGTCCATCATCTGGACGAGGCACGCCAGCGCGCCTTCCTGCGCCGCGCGATCGAGCGGTCCGGCCCCGCCGCCCCGGAGCGCATGCTCGCGCTCATGCTGCCGCACGACCTCTCCTACGGGGCCTGCACCAACCGCGCCTTCCTGATCGCGAGCGCGCTCGGCTGCCGGTCCGTCCACCGCCGGGACTCGGACTGCACGTACCAGGTCCACGACGGCGAACGGGTCTTCCCCATCCACCACGAGCTCGCCTCGCTCGGCCGGCCCGCCGCCGAGGCGTCCGCCGCCGTCACGGAGACCGCCCTCGCCGCGGCCCACGCCCACCGCCCGGTGTCCATGGTCGGCTCCTCCTTCATCGGCGAGCCGTCCGTGGACATCGCCGAGATCGAGCGGCTCGACTCCGCCGTGTACCACGACGTCGTCAGCCTGTGGGGACCCATGGACTGGCCGGAGGAGCGCAAGCGGCAGCTCGTCGACGACTCCTTCAAGGGCGCCGGCACGGCCCCCTTCACCGGCGACCGCTCGACGCTGACCCTGGTCGACCCCATGCGGGTGGACATGTGCAACATCGGCTTCCACCACGAGGTGTACGAGCGCGTCCCGCTGCCGCCCGCGACCGACACCATCGGCAGCGACTACTTCCTCATCCACCTCGTGCACGACGCCGCGCTGCCCGGTGTGCTGCACAACCGCACCGTCGAGAACTTCTACACGCCGTTCCGGCGCACCGACGCCGGATTCCGGTCGTACCAGATGCGGTTCGTGAAGTTCCTCCTGTCGATGCTCTACTTCAACCACGTCTACGACAGGATGGGCGCGGCCGGCGCGGACCTGCTGGACGAGCGGGAGCACCTCCGCGGCGACACCGTCTCCGGGCTGCTGCGGGAGAGCGCGGAACTCGACCGGGGCGAGAACATCTGGCGGCTGGACCGCGTCAGCACCGCGTACCGCAAACTCGGCGGCCGGTACACGGAGTTCGCCGACCTGATGGACGCGCGCCGCGGTCGGCTGCTCGACGAGGCCCGGCAGGACACCGAGGACTTCGCCCGGCTGATCGACGCCTGGCCCGAACTGGTGCGCGCCGCACGGGAGACCGGCCTCGGGAGCGCTGAGGGGTGAGCACGGACCGGGACACACGGCTGGCCTCCGCCCTGGCCGCCGCGTCCGCCGACTGCGTGGTCTTCGACCTCGCCGGGATCGCGGGCGGGTACGGCGACCTGCTGCGTGAACTGCCGGGCGTCGACGTCCGGTTCGCGATGAAGGCGTGCCCGGTCGACGAGGTGCTCAGCTGCCTCGCGGACCGGGGCGCCGGCTTCGACGCGGCCAGCCCCGCCGAGATCGCCCAGGCACTGCGGCTGGGCGTGCCCGCGGAGCGCATCCACTACGGCAACACCGTGAAGTCCGACGCGAGCCTCGCCGAGGCCCACCGGCTCGGCGTGCGGACCTTCGCCACCGACAGCGTCCAGGACGTGGCGGCGATCGCCGCGCACGCACCGGGCTCCCGTGTCTACTGCCGCCTCGCCACCAGCGGGGACGGTGCGCTGTGGGGTCTGAGCCGGAAGTTCGGCTGCTCGCAGGACGACGCCGTCCGCGTGCTGACCGCCGCCCGCGCCGCCGGCCTGACCCCGGCCGGGCTCTCCGTGCACGTCGGCTCGCAGCAGATGACGTACGAGGCATGGCGGCAGGCCGTCGACCTGCTGGCCGACACCATGGTGGCCCTGCGTGAGCGGGAGATCGTGCTCGACCACGTGAACCTGGGCGGCGGCCTGCCCGCCCTCGGCTATCTCGACCGGCACGGCAGACGGCTCGACCCGCCGCTGGACAAGATGTTCGCCGTCCTGCGCGAGGGCATGGAACACCTGCGGGACCTCAACTCCGCGCCCCTCGACGTCGTCATGGAGCCCGGACGGCATCTGGTGGCCGACCACGGCGCCATCCGGGCGCACGTCTACCGGCTGACCGAGCGGCGTAGGCCCGACGGCGAGCGCGTGCACTGGCTGTATCTGAGCTGCGGCAAGTTCAACGGCCTCTACGAGATGGACGAACTGTGCCACCGGCTCGTCTTTCCCGGCCACGGCGAGGGCGAGCACGTGGCCGCCGTCGTCGCGGGCCCGACCTGCGACAGCGACGACGCCTACGGTGCGGCGCACCACCTGGTGCCCAGGGCGCTGGAATCGGGCGACCCGGTCTGGATCCTGTCCGCGGGCGCCTACGCCACCAGCTACATGACCCAGGGCTTCAACGGGTTCGGACCACTGCCGCACACCTGCGTCCACGACGCCGGCGGCCGCGGGGAGGCGGCGTGACGGCGCGCACCGCGGGCCGGGACGACCGCGGTTCCCGCGTGGGCGACCTCCGTGTCCGGCCCGTACGCGCGGGCGACTGGCCGGACGTGGCCGCCCTGGAAGCCGACGCCTACGCGAGCCGCGGGCTGTCCGAGGGACGGGCGGCCCTGGAGTCCAAGGGCCGTGCCTCGCCCGGCACCTGCTTCGTGCTGGACCTCGACGGGCGGGTGGCCGGGTATCTCCTCGCCCTGCCCTACCCGAGGTTCCGGTACCCGGACCTGGCCCGGACGGACGAGCCCGTGCACCGGTCGCGCAACCTCCACCTGCACGACGTGGTCGTCGCCCAGGACCTGCGCGGCAGGGGCTGGGGCGACAGGCTGCTGGGCCGGCTGACGGCCGTCGCGAGGCCCGCCTACGCGCACGTCTCCCTGGTAGCCGTCGGCGGAATGGCACCCTTCTGGGCGGCCCGGGGCTACCGGGCCCACCCGGAGGTCCGCCTTCCGCGCAGCTACGGCGACGGCGCCGTCTACATGTCCCTCACGCTGCCCGGCAGCGGCACAAGCCCTTCGAAGGAGGTGGCCCGGTTCCCATGCCCCGTGTCCTAGACGAGTTCCGACGCACGCAACTGGCGATCGCGGCGCTGTTCTGCTTTCTCGGGTTCCAGTACGCCTCCTGGGCCTCCCGGATACCCGCCCTCACCTCCCGTCTCGACCTCAACGCCGGTGAGGTGGGCCTGCTCCTCATGGTCACCGGGGCGGGGGCGGCCGCCTCCTTCCCGCTGGTCGCGTACCTCATGAGACGCCTGGGCGCGCGGCGCCTCGCCCTCCTGTCCGGGCTCTGCCTGATCGCGCTCCTCCTCGCGCTGTCGGTGGCCCCCGACTACCCGGTGGCCCTGCTGATCCTGTGCGCCGACGGCGTGGCGGTCGGCTGCCTGAACGTGGCCATGAACGCGCAGGGGGCCGCCCTGGAGAAGGCCCACGGCCGTACCGCCATGACCCAGCTGCACGCCACCTTCAGCGGCGGCGCCTTCCTCGCCGCGCTCGTGTCGTCCGGCATGACCGCCCTGACCCCGGGCCTCGCCCCGCACTTCGCCACCGCGTCGGCGGTGCTCCTGGTGCTCCTCGCCTGCGCGCGGCCCCGGCTGCTCCCCGACGAACCGGCTGACGCGCGGCCCGCTGAGCAGGCGGACGAGCACAAGGGCGCGAAGAAGCGGCGCGGACTGACCATGCCGTCCCTGGTCATGCTCTGGCTCGGCGTCGCCATGGCGTTCGCCGAGGTGGTCGAAGGCTCCATGAACGACTGGTCGGCGCTCTACCTCAAGGAGGTCGCCGACGCGTCGCCCCAGGTCGCCCCGCTGGGCATCGCCGTCATCGCCGGCACGATGGTCGTCGCGCGCCTGGTCGGCGACACCTGGCGCAGCCGGTGGGGCGACGCCCGCGTCGTCCGGATCGGCAGCGCGCTCGCGGGCACGGGACTGGCCCTCGCGCTGCTCGCCGGAGGCGTGGTGCCCGCGCTCGTCGGTTTCGCGTGTGTGGGCCTCGGCGTCTCGGCCGTGGCCCCCTGCCTCTACGTCGCCGCGGCCGCCGAAGGCCCGGAGGCGCTGTCCCTGATCGCCTCGATGGGCACCACCGGCCTGCTGGCCGGCCCCGCCCTCATCGGCTTCGTGGCGAGCGTCGGCAACCTGGCCTGGGGCATGGGCGTCGTCGCGGCGTCGGCGGTCGTCGTCTCGCTGTGCACCACCCGGCTCCGGTGGAAGGCCGAACCGGAGCCGGTGGTGCCGGCCGCGGAGCGGGGCGCCGTCTGAGCCGACGGCGCGTGCTGGAGGGCCGTGGGCGTCAGCGTGCTGACGCGTTGCGCGTCAGGACGGCGATCGCCGCCGCCGTCGCCGCCAGCACCGCCACGCTGGTGAGGGCGGCGGGCAGGGAGAACCAGTCCGCCATGAAGCCGATCGCCGGGGGGCCCAGCAGCATGCCGCCGTAGCCGAGGGTGGAGGCGATCGCCACTCCGTCCGGGCCGGCCAGCGCGCCGGCCCGTTCGACGGCGACCGGGAAGAGGTTGGCCAGCCCGAGCCCCGTGACCACGAAACCGAGGAACGCCGCCCACAGGGAGGGAGCGAGCGCGCCGAGCAGCATCCCGGTGGCCGCCGTCGTGCCTCCGAACGCCATGGTGCGGGTGCGGCCCAGCCGTTCCAGCAGCCGGGTGCCGGTCAGTCGGCCGACGGTCATGGCCAGCGCGAAGCAGGCGTACCCGACCGCTGCCGCGCCCGCCGTGGCACCGAGATCCTGCTCCAGGTGGAGCGCGCTCCAGTCGGCCAGCGCGCCCTCGCCGTACGCCGTGCACAGCGCGACCAGACCGAAGGTGACCACCAGCCCCCGGGTGCGGGTGTCGAGACGGCGGGGCGCGGCGGTCTCGCCGGGCGTGCGCTCGGGCGGGTCCGGCGGCTGGAGACGCAGCAGCACCGGGCCGGCCACGGCGGTGACCAGCAGACCGATCACGGTCAGCCCGAGCAGGTGCTGGGTGGGCGTCAGCGCTCCGGCGACGAGTCCGCCGAGCCCGGCGCCCGCCATGCCACCGAGGCTGAAGGCGGCGTGGAAGGTGGGCATGATGGGCCGCTGCATCGCCCCGACCAGGTCGACCGCCGCGCTGTTGAACGCCACGTTGATGCTGCCGTACGCGCTGCCGAAGACCAGCAGGACGGCTCCGAGAGCGAGCGCCGAGTGGGTGAGCGGCGGCAGCGCGACGCTGAGGGAGAGCAGGACGGCGCAGGCGACCGTGACCTGGTGGCTGCCGTAGCGGCGGCACAGCCGCCCGGTGATCGTCATGGTGAGGACGGCGCCGGCGGAGACGCCGAGCAGCGCGAGCCCGAGGGCGCCGGCGGAGGCGCCGGTCTGGTGCTTGATGGCGGGGATACGGACGACCCACCCGGCGAAGATGAAGCCGTCGAGGGCGAAGAAGGCCGTGATGACGGCGCGCAGCCGCCTGAGGTCGGTGCGCTGGTGACCCGGCACGACGCTGTGCGTTCGGGGTTTGTTTATTTGCGGCACAAATGCAGGCTAAGCGGCCGTGCCGGGCTGGGGCAAGGCCGTGGAGCGGGCCTGTGCCCCAGCAGGTCGGAGCCCTTGCGCCGGTGCCGGGGTGCCGGTCAGGCGGTGCCGGGTGGCTGAGGGCTCTCCGTGGGGAAGACGATGCCGCATCGTCGCCGGATGTCGTCCATCGCGCGCAGGGTGGTCGCCGAGTCGGCGAGCGGGCGCAGCGGTGTCTGGAGTCGGCCGGCGGCGATGCACCGGGCCACCTCCGCGGCCTCGAAGGGCAGGGCGTCGTGACCGGTGCGCCCCTCGGTGTGCCCGAGCCGGGTGCCGTCCCGCAGGGTGAGCGCGATGTCGCCGGGCTGGTGGAACGGGCCGGGCAGGCTCAGCGTCGCGTGGGTGCCGGCGACGGTGGCGGTGGCGGTGGCGGGAGTGTCGCTGAACAGCGTGGTGTGGACGAGGCCTTGGTTGCCGTGGGGGTCGAGAAGCAGGGCCGAGGCCTGGCCGTCGACGCCCGCGGGGTGCGGCCGGCCGGCTGCCGGCACGTCGGCGGCGGCGGGCTGGGACAGGGGGCGTTCGGCGGCCCGGCCCGGTGCGGCGGGGAGTCCGAGCGCGTAGTGCCAGGGGGCCCGGTCACTTCACCGCCGGGCAGGAGGGCCGGCGGTGTGGAGGCGGCGAGCCCGTGCTCCACGATCCGGCTCACGTCGTCGGACAGCACCTCGTCACTCCTTTCGCCGGGTGGGGAGGGGTGTGGGTGGGGCGTCGGGGGGCGTCCCACCCACACCGGCGGCCCCCCGCCCCGGAGTCGTCGCGGCCGTCAGGGCGCCGCCTTGGCCTCCGGGCCGGCGGGGAGGGGTGCGGTGAGGTCTTCGGGCTCCGGGAGTTCCTCGACGTCGACGCCGCTGACCTGGGACAGCTCGTGTTTGAGTGCGGCGAGTTCGGCGCC